>CAYHUW010000083.1:0-1525 GCA_964359685.1 uncultured Candidatus Saccharibacteria bacterium | reverse complement strand
ACGGCCGTCACGCCGGAGGTAATCAGAACCTGCAAGGCGTCCGGGAACGGGAAAAAGGCATCGGATGCGGCGACGGAACCTTTCATTTTTTCTCCGCCTTTTGAAACACAGAGTTCCGCACAGCGCTTTCGGTCCTGCTGTCCCGCGCCAGAGGCAATGAGGGTTTCATTTTTCGCGGCGACCACGGTATTTGATTTTGTCGCCCGGCACAGCGCCCAGGCAAACAGCATGTCGTTAATTTCGGCTTCCGTCGGCGCACGTTTCGTAACGACTTTCAGCATGTCTTTCGTTACCGCTTTCGTGTCCGCATCCTGCATCAAAACCCCGCCGCGGATTTTATGAATCTGCTTCGTTTCCGCCGGAGCAGGATTAGAAAGTGCGGGATTTACCATGACGCGGATGTTCGGTTTTTTTGCAAAGACCTGAAGCGCTTCCGGTGTAACAGCGGGTGCCATAAGTATTTCAAAAAAGTTCTGAATCATTTTTTCCGCCAAAGGCGCATCCACTTCCCTATTTACCGCCATCACACCGCCGAATGCTGCCAATGGGTCGCCCTCGTACCAGGCGCCCCGGTACGCGTCCGCAATATTCTCCCGGCGCGACGCTCCGCACGGATTGGTGTGCTTCACAATGACGCACGCGGGTTTTTCGCCCCCAAGGTGCGAGAGCGCGTACAAAGCGCCATCCATATCCAGATAGTTGTTATATGAAAGTTCCTTGCCCTGGAGGTACTGAAACTTACCCAGAGCCAAAGGGTCACTCGCCCCGTCTTCGGTCTCATAAAACCATCCTTCCTGGTGCGGATTTTCCCCGTAACGGAGTTTTGAACCTTTTCCGAGTTTGAAGATATCGTCGGTCATTATGAGTGATTGTAGCAGAAATTCTTCCCGGAAAAGAGGAAAAATTGACATAATAAAATAATTGTTTTATAAAATACAGATGCACCGAGAGCGAGGAAACTCATACCCAAGAAACGGCCTGAATGTAATCCTGCACAACAGGTTCACGGCAGTAGGCGGATTACTTATCCTTCTTGGAATCGGGCGGGAAGTACTGCCCAAGTCCGCAGACCTGGATACAATCAAAGATTTTATGTTGTTAACGGGTCTGGGACTACTCTTCATCACGCGATTCGGTAGAGAGACTTTGGAATCGTATAAAAACACAATTGACGCATATCGTATATACGGGGACGTGCCGGACAGATACAAAGCGATGTACACCGAGTTTGGGATGTATTGCGACAAACGGGGGTTCACTCTCGCTATGAAGGACATTGAAAAAGGGCGAGTTACTCCCGATGAATACCCCCCGATGAATAACGGAACGCGCGAGTAACCCGCTTCGGAGCCGCCCCTCGGATTCGAACCGAGGACCTGCTGTTTACAAAACAGCTGCTCTAACCAACTGAGCTAGGGCGGCTTTAGATACGACTATACCCCACTCTCGGGAGGCATTCCATCGCCGTTTTTCTTTTCGGGGGTAATGGTTTTCAGAAACGCTGACGGCTCTTTCTTTCCGACCC
>CAYHUW010000082.1:0-1690 GCA_964359685.1 uncultured Candidatus Saccharibacteria bacterium | reverse complement strand
GACCTGAGAAATAGTTACCGCATCCGCGGGAATACCGTTTGTCTGAAGGAACGCCATTGTCGTCTCAACGTCCGCTTTGAGGAGCGGGTAGCCCGCCTGAAGATTAGAAGCGAGTGCGGTTTGCGCGAGAGAAATTTTCCACTTGACCGTGTCCGAGGTAACCGCCACTTTCGTGGAGCCCGTAACCGAGAGAACGTTATTCATGGAGCTCACGGCATAAAAAGCGTACGAGCCGATTGCCGCGGCAAGAACGATAGACGCACCTATGATGAGCGGTACAAACGGCGCGACAGAGATATCAAGTTTCGTGTGGCCCGACGGCAGAAGATTATCCATGCCGCAATTATAGCAAAAGGGCTATGCTTTAGAAATGCTCGCCAACACAGCTGCATGGTCTGAAATGCCGAAGCGGAGTTCAACATCGGAAGCCAGATAACCGGGGGTAGTAAAACAGCCGTCAACCATGTACATCAGCTTCCCGGCGCGGTGAAGATTTTCGTCAACCGATGTTTCGTAGTGCGCAGGGATATTATCTTTAAATTTTTCCGCGAACAGGGAGAAAATTTCTTTCCCGCGCGGAGCGTTGAAATCTCCGAAGAGCGCCATTCCCCCTTCCTTTTCCGCCATTTCCAAAAGCGTTTTGGCGCACGCGCGCTGAATGTTGTCAGCCTCGCCGTCCGGCGTCCACGGAAAATGCGTGAAGCCGAGCTTGTACACCACTCCTTCCTTATTCGCCTCAACAATAATGAGAAAGTTTTTCTGTGTTTTGAAACGATCTTCTGAGGAGCCTTCTATTAAATCAACGACCTCCCCCAAAGGCCCCGCGTATTGCTCATCACGGATAACCACGGGAACGCGTGAAAAAACGCCGTGTCCGAACGGAATCATGCCGTACGGACGATGAAACCGCATCATCGGCACAAAGAAACAATCTTCGTTCAACGCCTCCTCAAACTTCGGTACGTCAGTCGCCAAAAGTTCATTTACCAAGAGCACATCCCACTTTTCGGTTTTCAAAAACGGCAGCACCGTATCCAGGTGTTTGTCGTGCTCAATGTTGACTGAGATAACGCGAAGCGACATGCAGTTAAACGGACTGCGCGGACTCCCTGAATCTTGACAGTCCTTTTTCAATCCGAGCAACAACCGCCTCAGAAGAAAAGCGGGCTAAATCACCCGCCGGTTCGAATTCGGGATAGAAGCCTTTTCCGCCATCGTCGAGGGTACTGCCGATAAGCGGACGCGATGAGCGGTACAAACGCCACATTCGCGGGCCGGACACATCAGTTTGAGTCTGTGCAAACTCGTCTTCAACGACCTTAAGTTCATCCAAGATAAACTTGACCGCTTCAACCCCTAACTTCTGCCATTCTTCCCGTTTTGTCCGAAGTGAAATAACCGTACCGACCTCTTCCGGAAGATAACCCTCCGCAACTATTAAAGCCGGTTCAGCGCGCCTACTCTCTCTGCGAGTTTGAGCAGCCGCCATACGCGCCCTCATGTCTTCTTCGTTCGGAGGTCTGCGGTCGGGTGTCGCCGGAGCAGGCATGAAATTATTTTTTAGTGGCGGCCGCTTTTATGAAAGCAGTAAAGAGAGGGTGCGGAGAAAGTGGCTTCGCCTGAAGCTCCGGATGGAACTGCGTGCCTAGCATGAACGGATGCGCGGATTTGGAAAGTTCCGCAATTTCCA
>CAYHUW010000081.1:0-1838 GCA_964359685.1 uncultured Candidatus Saccharibacteria bacterium | reverse complement strand
TCTGTTTGTCGTTGTTCAAATCGTACGCCACGGGGAATCCTCTCTTTTTATACCAGAACGCCTGAATGGAAAAGTCCACGAGGTTTACCTTGCCGTCGCAGTTTAAGTCGCCCCGCGGACCGCAGGCCGTCGCTTTTTTTGTTTTCAGAATGTCCCGAAGTCCCACCCGAAACGCCACCGAACCGCTGGTTTTTGACACCTGTCCCGACTTTGATGCGACGGAGCGCGTACTGTGCTGACCCAACTCCAGCGGGGATGTGACGAAGCTGTATGCATACACCCCGTCGGCGTCGGACGCGGTTTCAAAGAAAAGCTCGTTCTCCGAGTTCACCATAATGGAAACGGTTGAAGTGGGCGACGTGTGCCCGAAGACGCGAATGGGACTTCCCTGCCGTACTTCTTCCTTATCAACATCAATCGTCGGAGCAAGATAAATGCCCGTTACGGTTACCGTAACGTTCGGACCGAGTGTTACGGGTACGGGCGTAGATGCGGACTGGTATCCGTTCTTGTCGGTTGCGTAGAGATTGAAAAGGTACGTACCCGCAGCAAGATTTTCAACGCGCACAATAAACGCAGCCGTTTCTTCAACGGGCTGACGCGCAACCAATACGGAATCACGGAGTGTGGTAACTGATGAATCGGGATACGCACGCCCCATAAGAATTACCGCGGAACTCCCGCCGCTCGGGGGAATCGAACCGCCGCCTCCCCCTCCGCCGCCCCCGCCGCCTCCGGCGGGAGGCGTAACAGGCGCAGTGGGAGTCGCGGATACCTGTGTTGAGGTCGCAATAACACTGTTAAACGCATCCAGCGTACGGATGACGAAATAGTAGGTCGTACCGTTCGTGAGTCCCGTGCGTGTGGAAGACGTTACATTGCCGACATTCGTGAACGTGTAGGGCCCTCCGCTTGCGGTGCCCTGCCCTACCTGGTATTGACCGACGTTATACCCTAGTCCCGCACCGGAAGCGGTCCAGGAAAGCGCTACTTCCCCGTTTCCTGCGCTTGCGGAAACCGCGGATGCCGCCGTCACGAACGGAAAATACAAAAACCCGAAACGCCCGACGAAACTTGCCGCCGTTGAACTTCCGATAATGGAATCCCCCGCGGAGAAAAGTCTGAAACTCGCGGATGTTCCGAATCCGCCGCCGCTGTTTAAAATCGGCGCACGAATGATAAAACTGGAGCTCGTCATATCTTCCGCGCGCGCAATAAACGGCGCCACCGCCAAAACTACAAACAAAACCACAACGGATACCCCCCGCATTTCCCTCTATAGTACCCCAACAAAAAAGCCCCCGAAGGGGCTTTTTTCATTGTCCGAGGTTTAATGTAGCCACTTCAACTATGATGTCTTTTTTCGGATCATAGAGAAATGCTTTCTGAGATACGGGATACAAAAGCACCTGGAATCCCACTTCCGCTTTAGCAAAAAACGGCTGGTCCTTAAGCTGCGCGGGGTCCGTCACGGTCGCCAAAGTCGGCGCTTCGTTTTCGGGGAGCGCAATCAAACGCCCTATTTTTTCAACCGCACTCTGAGTCTCTGCCGCAACCCGCGCTTCAGGACTTTGCGAACTCATATAGAAGTAATATCCCCCCGCAAGAACGGCAAGCACGACCACCCCGATACTGATTTTCATTACAAGCCCTTTCGGCATTTTCGGCTTTTCGGCAGCTGTTTCTGTTTTTACTTCTGAAAATTGATCCGACATACGTGTGTTTGTTTAGTTGGTGTTTAATTCTCGCCGAACGTAACGGGAGCAACTTCTAATACTTTATTCGCCTCCGGGTCATACAGATACGCACGGCCCGCCTCCGCATAAATCAGCACCTGA
>CAYHUW010000080.1:0-2219 GCA_964359685.1 uncultured Candidatus Saccharibacteria bacterium | reverse complement strand
GCCCCGAGAAAACAACGCCAGCATCTTCAAATGCTTTTATATACTCAGGATTTATTTCGTAGCGGTGGCGGTGGCGCTCCTCAACGGTTTCCGCTTTGTACGCTTCGCGTGCGATCGTTCCTTTGGCGAGCTTCGCAGGATAGGCTCCCAAACGCATCGTGCCTCCGTACCGGTCTTCTTTAAGAATTTTCTTCTGCTCGGGCATGATGAGAACCACCGGATGCTTCGTACGCGGGTCAATTTCGGTCGTGTGTGCTCCGAAAAGCCCTAAGACGTTCCGCGCGTATTCAACGAGCATCAGTTGCATGCCGTAGCAGAGTCCGAAATATGGAATTTTATTCTCTCGTGCGTACTGGATGACCTTTATCTTCCCCTCAATTCCGGTCTCGCCGAAACCACCCGGAACGATAATGCCGTCGTACTTCGCAAGCGTCGGGAGAGAAGTTTTTCCGTTCTGAAAATCCTTGGAATTAAGCCACGTTATTTTCGGCTTCAGACCCTGGGTGTAACTTGAGAATTTAATCGCTTCAATAACAGAGAGATACGCATCCGAGAGCATGAAATCGCCCGTGTCAAAATATTTGCCGACAATCGCAATGTGCACTTCCTCTTTCGCAGAATGGATTTTCTGCACGAATGAGCGCCAATTGGCGAGGTTGGACTTCTTTTTTGCTTTCAGCTTCATTTCTTTGAGCAACAAATCACCGAAACCGTCTTTTTCAAAATTCAGCGGCACTTCATAAATATTATTCACGTCCGGTGCGGAAATAATATGTTCTTTGCGGACGTTGCAGGAGATAGAAAGTTTTTCTTTACGCTTCTCGTCCAAAGACGAGAACGAACGCGCAATCAGAAAGTCAGGCTGTACGCCGTAGCTGTTTAAATCCCGGACCGCGGTCTGCGTCGGTTTTGTCTTCATCTCCCCTATCGTCCCGGGAACGGGAAGATACGACACCATCACGAACAGCACGTCGTCGGGATGCTGCATCTTGAGAACGCGCGCGGCGTCAATGTAGAGAGCATTCTGGAAATCGCCCACGGTGCCGCCGATTTCAATCACTGAAATTTCCGAACCGTTGTGATGCGCGGCGGCTTTGATGCGCGCTACGATTTCATCCCGCACATGCGGAATCGCCTCAACGCACCTGCCGCCGTACTCCAGAGCGCGTTCACGCTCAATAACCGTGCGATACACCATGCCCGAAGTCATGTAATCGGCGTTTGATAAGTCTCTGCCCAGAAAGCGCTCGTAGTTCCCCATGTCCTGGTCGGTCTCCAGTCCCGAACGCAACACGAACACCTCGCCGTGCTCCGTCGGGTTCATCGTCCCCGCATCAACGTTGAGGTACGGGTCTACTTTTACAAGGTTCAGATGGAAACCGCGCGATTCAAGAATCGTTCCGATAGACGACGTTGCGATTCCCTTGCCGACACCGCTCATCACGCCGCCGATGACGAAAATGTATTTGTGCTTTTTAGGGGGTCGAGTGGCATGCTTTATCTTTTTATCTAAAGCACGCGCCATATCACGCTATCCTAACACAGGGCAAATAATCTTCAAATCAGGCCTGTTTTAAACGGAAAGATACTTGCGTACCGCAAGGAAGGACGAAATCGCGCCTAAAATGGCCCCGACGCCGACCAAAACAACCAAAAATACGAAGAAGTGCGAGAGGTAATACGCAAAGATATCCGAGCCGAACAGCGACGTCGCCGAACCGCGTACAACCCACGCCAACGGGAAAAAGACGATTAAAGCGACGACGCCGGACACCATGCCGTAGAGCGTGCCTTCAACCACAAACGGACCCCGAATGTACATGTTAGAAGCCCCCACAAGACGCATGACGGCTATTTCTTCGCGCGCAGTGTAAATCGCGAGACGGATTGTATTGAATGTAATCAGAACGGAAGCGATTGCAAACACCAGAATCGTAGCGAGTCCGAAGCGGGAAATATATGCGGTCAGATTCTCAAGCTGCTCAATCACAAGTTTATTCTGCGCGTAGTTTACGGAATCAATGAACGGTTTCCCTTCGGCGTCGGCGGTTCTGCTCTCCAAAAATTTTGCGATGCCTTCGTATTCGGACGGTTCTTTCGCCTTAACCGAAAGCGAAGCGCCGAACGGGTTGTCGCCAAGTTCGTCCAGTCCCTGCAACATGCGCTGATCGTCCTCGTGGCGCGCGCGGAAATCAGCTATCGCGTCTTCGCGCGATGGG
>CAYHUW010000079.1:0-2266 GCA_964359685.1 uncultured Candidatus Saccharibacteria bacterium | reverse complement strand
TCCGGCGTCTCTAAAAATGAGTTCCACCAGAGAGTAGAGAGTAACTTCCTGCGGCCACTTAAAACCGCCTGTCGTATGCAGTTCAAATCTTTTCATTCTTCAAAAAATTAAAAAGTCTCTATCGCGCGGACGAGAAGTCGAATCGGGGCGCCGGCTGCTCCCTTCGCCAAATTGTCTTCGGGGATTGATTCCATACGCGGAGCGATATCAATATGCACCCAGCGCGGGAATTTCTCCGCAAAAAATGAGAGGAATATGCCGCCCAGAATCGCGCCGCCCCCTCCCTTGTCCCCGGGAGCGATGTTCGCCAGATCCGCGTTGATTCCTTTCATGTCCGCTTTGTATTCGTCCCACAGGGGCAGAGGCCACACGTAATCGCCCGAGCGTTCGCCCAGATCGCGCATCACGTCCTCCGTTTTGTGGTCGTTTGTCATAATCGCCGACGCGCGCTTTCCGAGAGCGACCATTGCCGCGCCCGTCAGCGTAGCGACGTCAATCACCATGCGCGGACTGTAGCGTTCTGCGTAGGTCAGCGCATCGCCGAGAATGAGCCTGCCCTCGGCGTCCGTATTCAAAACTTCAACTGTTTTTCCGTTCATAGAACGCAGAATGTCGCCCGGAAGAGTGGCGGAACCCGAAATCGCGTTTTCAACCGCAGGCACGAGCGCAACGACGTTCCGCTTTATGCCGAGCTTCGCGGCAATGGCGACTGATGCGATAACCGCGCCGCCTCCCGACATATCCTGATTCATTCCCATGAGGGAATTGGAGGGCTTCAGATTGATGCCGCCCGTATCAAACGTAATGCCTTTGCCGATTAAAACTATCGGGTCTTCTTTGCCTTTGCCCGCGCCCCAGTATTCAACGATGATAAATTTGCACGGCTCGGCGGAACCTTTATCAACGCCGAGAACGAGTCCCATCCCCAGTTTTTTGATTTCCGCCGGTCCGAGGACCGTCACGACCGCTTTCGTACCCTTTACCTGTTTAACGGCGGCTTCCGCCAAAGCGGTCGGCGTCATGTCGCCGCCCGGAGTATTTGCCAAATCGCGGCAGTAATTTATTTCGTCGGCAATCACGAGACCGTCCTTAAATCCGCGCTTCGCGTCTTCGGTCGCGTCCGAGACATACATTGTTTCCACTTTTGCGAAACCGTCTTTCGGAGGAGTTTTGTACTTGGTGAACTCATAGTTCGCCATTTCAAACGCTTCAGCCAAGAGGCGCCCCAGACGGTAGTCGTCAATCTCGGCCTTTCTGAACTGAAAATCCTTGAAAGAAACAGAAAGCGCTTTCAGTTTGTGCTCCTTTGCCAGGCGTACGGCTTTTCTCGCGGTCGTGATGAGTTTTCTTCTGGTTACGTCGTCCGCTTTGCCGATGCCGATTCTGATAACCGTCGTGCCTTTCTGATCTTCCACTACTTTGGTCAGCTCTCCGGCGACGAGGTCAATCTGTGTCGCGCTTTTAGGGGCGGTGAATTCAATTTTCATATTCACATTCTAACGCAAAGCGCCGTATCCACAATGTGCTATACTAAGTATAGAACATTCGGGGAGGGCGCTACCGTTTCCGATCGCAGACCTTGTTGCAGCGCTTGCACGTAGTTCCTGCCCGCTGATTTCTGCAGTGATGCGGACAATATCCGTGCGAAAGCCCATGAACGGTAAACGTTCTTCCGTTGTGTTCTCTTTCAAAACTGTTCCCGGTAAACATATGTACAACTATGATTACGTAATAATGAAATCGACCTGACCACAAAAAAACTCCCTCGGGTGAGGGAGTTTGGATTTTGAGGCTTTATTTTTCTGACCGCCTACACATCACAAACCCCCTCGGTGGAGAGGATGACGATAAGACCGAGGACGAATCCCCGGGACGCCTGTGATGTCGCGTGAGCGGACATATCCTGACCGTAACCGTTTTCCGCTTTTCTGTCAACGAAATAATCCTCATATGCGGTATACCCCGTGAGATACAGAACCGGACATACATGCGCACTGTCACGACTTTATTGCCCATCCGTCACTGCTTTTGACGTTGTTTAGATATCTCATGGGGTATAGTGGATTGAAATGAGCAATGCCTTTTCGGTTAAAGTACGCGATTTTGAAGGTCCTCTGGACCTCCTTCTGAACCTCATTGAGGACCGGAAAATGCTCATCAACGACGTTTCAATTACGGGTGTTGCGGATGATTTTCTGAAATTCATACAGGGACAAAACACATTTCCCCTGGGGCAGGCGGCGCATTTCGTCTACGTATCCGCCAC
>CAYHUW010000078.1:0-2550 GCA_964359685.1 uncultured Candidatus Saccharibacteria bacterium | reverse complement strand
TCCATGAGCGGGTCTTTTCGAGCCAAGAGTTCGCGATATGCGGCGTCCGGATCATGTACGGATTTTGATTTCAGATCATGCGGCACGACTTCGGCGTTCTTCTTAAAAAAGTTCGTCAATTCGCGCGTGAAGCGGCGTTTTGATTCCGCGTCACCGACCGAGGAGACCAGCACCGACGCATTCTCAAAACCTGAAAGTTCCACGATTGAAAGCGCGGTTTTGACGACGAGTGCGTTTCCGATTGCCTGCTTGGTGCCGACGACCGCAAGAGAGAGCGCGGTGCCGTGTCCCGTTTTCAGGGCGCCCCACAGTTGCAACGGTCCCGCGGTAACCGTTGCGGATGCCGATTTCAGCAAGGTGAGGGCGGCGGCGGTTTTCGTGTCGGTATGCGCGGCGGATGCCGATTTCCGCGAAATCGCGACCGGCGGCATCGTGAACCCGTAAGCGAACGCGATTCTCGCTATCGCTTTTTCAAGAGTTTCTCTCCGTGCCCCTCGTTCAAGTGAACGCATACGTATGAATGTGATTAATTCGTCTGAATAATAATTTCTTCTCCCGGGAACAGCGTGATTCTAGTCGGCGGGAAGAGGCGGACGAGCGGTCTGCCCACAATGTTTGCGCGGGGGAGAGATCCCCATGAGCGCGAGTCGGAACTTTCAATTCTGTTGTCGCCCATGACGAAGTACTCCTTATCACCCAGGGCATATGTGCCGTACTCGTCCCGCATGCGGTCCTCACTGATGAATGATTCGTCAAGCGTAATAGGCTCTTCCGTTGCACCGCGGCGGATAATGACCAATTTCCCCTGAAGCTCCACGGTTTCCCCGGGGAGGCCGATGATTCGCTTAATGAAAAACACGTCCGGGTCTTTGGGGTAGCGCATAATAATGACGTCACCGCGTTTCGGTTCTTCAAATCGGTACGTCAGCTGGTCCACAATCAGGTATTCGCCGTTTTCAAATATAGGCTCCATGGATGCGCCCCGCACCACAAACGGCTGAGCGACAAACCAACGCAGCGGAACAACAATAAGGAGTGCGATGAGTGCGAATTTGATGACATCGTCCAATAGTGCACTCTTCTCTTCAGGCATGCGTGAAATTGTACGCGTATCGGACGTTGCGCACAAGTGCGGAAATGTGTTGCAGTATTTTTCCACTCCGAAAAGTGATTTTGCGAGACCACTCCAGGGCGTTTGCCCAAGTCTCAGTCTCGCAAAATCACTTTTTCTTCGTTCAGAAGAGTTCTGATTTAAAAGAAAGGTGTATGCTATTCCTATGCATGTAATAGTCGGCCTTGGAAATCCGGGAGATGAGTACGAAAACACACGCCATAACGCGGGAAGGATGGTAGTAGAGCGGATTCACGCGACACACGATTTTCCCGAGTGGAAAACAGAGAAAAAACCTCCGTTCCGGTCATCTGTCGGCACGGTAGGCGGCAAAAAAGCAACGTTGGTAATGCCCGATACGTTTATGAACAAATCCGGTCAGGCGGTCGGGCATTTTGTCAGGTCAAAAAAAGACATCGGGAGTCTGGTTGTGATTCACGATGAGTTGGATATGCCGCTGGGGAAGTTCAAAATATCGCACGGCAGAAGTTCCGGCGGGCACAACGGCGTAGAGTCGGTCATCAAAGCTTTGAAGACGAAAGATTTCGTACGCATTCGGGTCGGTGTATCTCCGAAGACGCCGAAAGGAGTCGCCAAAAAGCCGACAGGGGAGGAGAAAGTTTTGAAATTTCTTTTGGGCAGGTTTTCGTCGGACAATCTTGCCGAATATAAGAAGGTAATGAAAAAAGTGATTGAAGCAGTTGAGACGATAGTCACGGAAGGGCACGCGGTTGCGATGAACAGATTTAACTGACGAAAGTATGAGCAGGCGTGAACAGGCGGTCTCTCCTTTTCTCGGCGCATACACTCTCGCGGAAGCCCTGCGGGATGTCCACCTCCAGTGGGAACAGTTGACCGCGGCAAAAGCCTCAGTCTTTGCCGCAGAGATGAGCGGCACAGTGTCCGCATCGGAAGCGCAGAAGCGTATACGGGATATTGATGCGGAACTCCGCCTGCTCACCGTTGAAATGCAGCGTCTGGCCGCATATGAACGTGGTGCCGGGAAACATTCGTTGAACTGATTAAAAAATCCCGTTTGAAGCGGGATTTTTTATTTTCATTTCGTCAATGACAGTGTCATGCGGTGATCCTTGGGTTCAAACAGAGTGATTTTGAACTTGTAGGTTTTACCGAGTGACAGGGCTTCGCGCAGTTTTGCCTCATTTTCAAATTCCGAGACATGCACCAAGCCCGCAACGCCTTCTTCAATTGAAGCCAGCGCGCCGTACTTGTTGTACTTAATGACCGCGGCTTCCACACTGTCTTCCTTCTTGTATTTCTTTGATGCCGATACCCAGGGGTCTTCCGAC
Source organism: uncultured Candidatus Saccharibacteria bacterium (assembly GCA_964359685.1). Classification (GTDB taxonomy): domain Bacteria; phylum Patescibacteriota; class Minisyncoccia; order Phycocordibacterales; family Phycocordibacteraceae; genus Phycocordibacter. Next base: position 129 of record CAYHUW010000078.1, on the reverse strand, counting down.
ATCTGCTTCAGGGAGAGAGAAATCTTGCCGTCTTTGATATCAATGACTTTTACCTTGATGGTTTCGTTTACTTTCGCATAGAGGCGCGGATCCTCAACCAGAGCCCAGTCAATTTGAGAAATTTGCACG
>CAYHUW010000077.1:0-2579 GCA_964359685.1 uncultured Candidatus Saccharibacteria bacterium | reverse complement strand
TGTCCGATCTGCTGTTTTTGAAATCGGTGCGCGACGGGAAAATCACAAAAACCGAAATGGGTTTTATTGAACTCGGAGGGTACTGTGTCACGCTCGGCCTGATTGTTCTGATTGTCTCGGGTGCGCTTTTGTTCTCGCTTGATCCGGAGAAGTACCTCGCATCGTCTAAATTTTTAGTCAAGATGACCGTGGTGACCGTTTTAATAGCGAACGGTTTTCTACTGCACGCGATTCACATTCCGCGGATGAAGAAACGTTTGAATGAACCTCTCGCCTCCGCCCGCGCTCCGCATTTCAAACTCGCGCTCATAGCGAGCGGGGCTTTGTCCGTCGTCTCGTGGCTCTCCGCAATAATTCTCGGCGCATTCAAATCAATTCCGCACGGATATGAAACGATACTCGGCGTGTACGTCGGCGCTGTTTTTGCCGCGGTCGGTGCTGCATATGTATTACGCGATATTCTTCTCCCGTCCCGTGCGGCCAAATGAAACACATCTATGTAAAAAGAATCAGCGCTCTGCGCGCGGCGCTTCGGAAGCACAGACTCAGCGGACTGCTTGTCGTTACTATTGAAGACAGCAGTAAAAACATCCGGTATCTTACGGGATTCGGCGGAACGACCGGTGCGCTTTTGATAACTCAAAGGGGTGCGTTCCTTGCGGTTGACCCGCGCTACACTCTTCGCGCTAAAAGCGAGGCAGCACACGCCAAGATAGTTGATGTCCCGAAAGACATGAAGAAAAAAGGTAATTTCGTTTCCTATGCGGAAGCGGCTCTTGCGGTCGCTCGTATACCGAAAACCGCGCGAATAGGTTTTGAGAGCGCCCGAGTGTCCCACGCCATGGCGGGTGCATGGGCGCATCATTTGCCGTACCGTCTTAATGCCGTGACGGGTATGGTGGAAAAACTTCGTCAGATAAAAGACGCCGAAGAGTTGCGGCATCTTGTCCGGGCGGGGAAAATAACAAGCGAAGTATTTGTCCGTATTGCAAAGCGCATACGCGCGGGGCAGACGGAGCGTGAAGTGGCTGAAACGCTTGATATTGAACTCCGAAAAAGCGGAGCTCAAAAAAACAGCTTTGACACCATTGTCGCTTCGGGCCCCAATTCCGCCATACCGCACCACGAAACGGGGAATCGACGCCTCAAGGCGGGTGAGCCGGTTGTCCTTGATTTCGGGGGGGTTTTTGAGGGCGGGTACTGTTCGGATGTAACACGGACTGTTTTTGTTCCCGGCAAAAAACCAAAACCGGAACTTTTGGAAATATACCGTGTTGTCCGCGATGCGAATAAGAAAGCATTTCGGGCATTGAAGCCGGGGATGCTGTGGAAGGAGTATGACGCCTCCGCACGCTCATATATAGAGAAGAAAGGATACGGAGCATATTTCACGCACGGTTTGGGACACAGTCTCGGGCTTGAAGCTCACGATCCGTACGATTATGCTCACGACGCGCTCAAGGCGGGGGTCGTGATGACGAATGAGCCGGGCATTTATATTCCGACGGTCGGCGGCGTACGTATTGAAGATGATCTTGTTGTTACAAAAACAGGCGCGCGGCGTCTGACGCCCGCGCCGTATCTTGATATATGACTGACGACGTAGAGCGAGAGAAATTAAAAAAGTTTTTTTCTGATTTCCGAGCCGAGGAGTCAGATTCGTCGCGTAGCACGACGAATCTCGCGCTCGTATTCGGGGTGTTTGACGGTTTCCACGAAGGTCACAAGTTTTTTTTACGTGAAGCGCTGAAGCGCGCGGACGAACTTCTGGTTGTTGTTGCGACTGACACAGCGGTTGAAACACTGAAAGGAAAAAAACCGAAAACTACTCTTTCGGAAAGAATGCGCGCCGTGTCGGAATTTGATAATCGTGTCCGCGCGCTTTCAGGAGATGACGAGCAGGGGAGCTGGCGTGTTCTGAAGAACGCGCAACCCGATATCGTTTTCTTAGGATACGACCAGACCGCGATTGCGGATGAGTTGAAAATTCTTAAAATTCGTTTTGATTTTATCGGTTCGCACGAGCCGCATATTCACAAGAGCAGCCTGCTTCCGTGATACTATTTTCGTATGCCGAAGAATTTTCTTGAGTGGATGCTTCTCTTATTTTCCGTCGGTGTTTCTCACGCGGCGGGCATCGTAGGTTCTTTGTTTACGATTGAGGCGATTCCGAACTGGTACGCGGCATTAACGCTTCCGTCATTTGCGCCGCCGAACTGGATTTTCGCTCCTGTGTGGCTTTCTTTGTATACACTTATGGGTATCGCCCTTTTTCTCGTCTGGAGAAAAGGAGGTTGGCTCGTAGATGTGAAATGGGGCGTCCGCGCTTTTTTCTTTCAGCTTATTATCAACGCGCTGTGGAGCATCATGTTTTTCGGGCTGCAGAATCCGCTTTACGGGTTTGTTACCATCGGGCTTCTTGCGGTCATAATTCTTGTTACGATGTATTTCTTTTTCCGTGTTTCTAAGGTTGCCGGCTGGCTTCTCGTACCGTATTTTCTATGGGTGTCCTTTGCGATGTATCTGAACTTTGCCATTTGGACGTTAAATTAGCCCAAGGGTTATTGATTCTATTTAGA
>CAYHUW010000076.1:0-2692 GCA_964359685.1 uncultured Candidatus Saccharibacteria bacterium | reverse complement strand
CGTAACCCGCATTCAGGGCGGCGATGACATATGCACTGTTTAACAGCGGACCGGCGGGATTCCCAAATGCTATTCCGCCTTTTGTATCGGTAGCCGCTTCAAGTAAAGAAGCGCCCGGACCGTTTGCGTAATTCTCTTCGTATGACTTCTTTGGGTCGTACCAGGGAGCGCGGGGTGCCATCATCCCGCCCAGTATAGCCTCTTCGGGAAACTAGTGTGAAGCGGGAGGATTGGGAACAAACGGCTGCGGTCGTAACCGTTCCATTTCTTTGAAACTGTCATGCAATTTTATTCTTACTCCCATTCCGTACAGGCACGCGACGCGTGCCTTGTGAAGCAGAAGCTCTCTCGTCAACGCGGCTTCGCGCTCAAAGTGATTGCTGCTGCCTGCGCTGCGGTTGAGCGTGTATACGTCTCTGTGCACATTCTCAATTTCCGCTTCCAATCTTAGGAGTTGAACCAGACCGAGTGATTCAATTTCGCTCACCATTTCACTATATGCCTCTCTTTAAAGTGCGCAAGTGGTCTATAAACAGGTGCATACGATACAATGCTGAAATGGATTCTCTGACCATACGGAAACCCGACGACTGGCACGTACACCTGCGCGACGGGGCTATGCTTGAAGCCGTACTTCCCTTCACGGCACGGGTATTCGGCAGGGCAATTGTGATGCCGAACTTATTCCCGAATCCAATCGTCACGACAGAGGACGCGGTCGCCTACAGAAAACAGATTATGGAAAAATCGGGCGCATTTCCGGACTTTACACCTTTGATGACGTATTACATGACCGAAGCAACGTCACCTGAAGACATTGCGCGCGGGTTCAAAGAAGGCGTGGCACACGCTGTGAAAGTCTACCCCGCAAACGCAACAACGAACTCCGCGCTCGGCGTAACAGACATCAGAAACGTATATCCGGTTCTGGCGAAAATGCAGTCCATTGGTATGCCGGTACTCCTGCACGGCGAAACGGTTTTGAAAGACGGAAAAGAAATAGATACGAAAGATCGCGAGAAAACATTTCTGGATACTACTCTACCCGAACTTCTGAAAGATTTTCCGGAGTTGAAAATCGTACTTGAACATGCCACCACAAAAGACGCCGTTGATTTTGTGACTGAAACGAACAGTCCCCGCCTCGGTTCAACGGTTACTCTGCATCACCTGGCGTCCGATACAGAAGATATTGCACACGCGGAACATCCGGAATATATGCACTGTACGCCTATTATTAAAACCGAGAACGACAAAGCCGCTCTGCGAAAAGCAGTCACGTCCGGAAATTCGCATTTCTTCCTCGGCACCGACTCCGCACCGCATCCGATATCAGCGAAGCAAAAAGTTCCGCCTGCCGCGGGTATCTTTACCGCGCCGGCTGCACTGGAACTCTACGCGAATATCTTTGAACTTGAGGGAAAGTTGGAAAACCTGGAAGCATTTGCATCTCTAAACGGCGCGCGCTTTTACGGCATGGAGCCGAATGCGGAAACTATCACTTTGAAAAAAGAATCGTGGACCATTGACGAGCCCATAGCGGTTTCAAACGGAGAATCTATCTATCCCTTCGGATACCACGAAGACCCCGCAAAGCGCCTCCCGATCCGCTGGAAAATAGCGGACTAACCCAAGAGCAGTTTCAAAAGCGCCATGCGGATATTCACTCCGTAGCCCGCCTGTTTGAAATAGACCGCGTGCGGGGAATCATCCACGTCCGCATCAATCTCGCCTGCGCGCGGCAAGGGATGAATCAGAATCGCTCCGTCTTTCATGACGTCCGCCAGTTTCCGTGTAATCGCGTACTGCACTTTGAGTTTTTCGTAGACCGCGACATCGGGAATCCATTCTTTTGCGACACGGGTCTGATACACAACATCCGCAACTTTCATCGCACTCTCCAAATCTTCCGTCTCGGTGAATGACACATTTTTCTCCTTCAAGTACGCGCGCATGTCATCCGCAAGCGCCAATTCCGGAGAAGCAACAAAAATCATTTTCACATTGTTGTACTTGCCCAAAAGATACGCCAGAGAACGCGCCGCGCGGTAGTAGCGGATGTTGCCAACAAATGCAATGGTAAAGTCGTCCGTTCTGCCGATTTCCCGCGAAATAGTGTAGAGGTCCAGAAATGCCTGCGTGGGGTGCTGACCCGTGCCGTCGCCGGCGTTCACTATCGGCACATCGGACACGGCGGCCGCACGCGCGGCTGCTCCCGCCTCAGGATGACGCATGACGATAATGTCCGCGTAGTTATCCACGATACGGATAGTGTCTTCTATTGTCTCGCCTTTCGTTGACGAAGAAGATTCCGATGCGTTCTCCATGGAAAGCACGTTCCCGCCGAGCCGCATCATCGCCGATTCAAACGACAGACGCGTGCGGGTTGAGGGTTCAAAGAAAAGCGAGGCAAGGATTTTCCCGCGCAATGTTTCCTCACGCTTATTTTCAAGCGCGGTCGCGGTCGCAAACAAATCTTCAAGCGCTTTGCGGTCAAACTGCTGAGTCTCAATGAGGTGTTTGATATTCATAGTTACCAGGGTTGATGAGGGTTAGGAAGCCATTTTATAAGTCTGTTCATTTGTTCCTCGGAAATCAGATTCCGCCTTTCAGCTTCTCGGGCTATGTCGGATACAAGCGCAACAGGATGAAGTGCAACCGCTTCGCCTTCCCTGACTTCAACTGAAGCAAT
>CAYHUW010000075.1:0-2886 GCA_964359685.1 uncultured Candidatus Saccharibacteria bacterium | reverse complement strand
AGACGCCACAAAGAGCACTTCTTGTTTTCTAATTCGCTCCGCTCATAACAAAACAATGTCGCACATTACCGAAGCAAAAATAAAAGAACTGGAAGGAAAAGCGGCCGAAGCGCGCGTTACCGTTATTCGTTCTCTTGTGCAGGCAAAATCCGGACATACCGGAGGCTCTCTCGGCATGGCGGATATTTTTAACGCCCTCTATTTTCATATTGCAAAAAATGACCCGAAAAATCCCGAGTGGTCCGAGCGTGACTACGTCGTTCTTTCTAACGGCCACATCACTCCGATCCGCTATGCCGTTATGGCACACGCGGGGTATTTTCCGATAGAAGAAACGCTGACCTTGAGGAAACTCGGGAGCCGTCTGCAGGGACATCCCGAGCGCGACATGCTTCCCGGAGTTGAAACAACTTCAGGTCCACTTGGCTCAGGTACATCACAAGCTGCGGGCATGGCATACGCGCTCAGAATGGACAATAAGCAGAACCGCGTGTACTGCCTCACTTCCGACGGTGAACAGCAGGAGGGGAATACCTGGGAAGGCGTGATGTTTGCGGGAAAACACAAACTCGCGAACCTGGTCGTGATTATGGACAGGAATTATATCCAGATTGAAGGCTCAACAGAGGATGTGATGCCGCTCGAGCCCTTGGCGGACAAATACAAAGCATTCAACTGGCACGTCATTGAGATAGACGGTCACAACATGGAGGCAATTGTGAACGCATGCGAAGAAGCAAGAGCGGTTAAATCAAAGCCGACACTGATACTTGCAAACACCATTATGGGGAAGGGTGTGAAAGAAATAGAAGGCAACTACAAGTGGCACGGTATGCCGCCGAAACCCGAACAGGAAGAATCATTTATTGCTCAAATCCGCGAAGCGGCGAAAACATGAACAAAGACAATATAAAAACTCTCATAAAAATCTACTACCCTGATTTGCTCTTACAGTTGGGTGTTTTTATTTTTTCTTTGAATTTTTTTACGCGTTGCGAAGAAAGTCATTCCGGATTCGATCTTCCCAATCTGTGTATTGGAGATCGTATAGACGAACCTTCAATTTTTGGCATTATGCTCATAACAGTTGCATTAAACGTTTTTGTAAGAAGGTACTTTTCTAAAAATAAGCATGCTTAATCCAGACGCAAAATTGGTAGAGGGAATTCTTGAAGGGAAATTTGAAAAAAAGCCCACGCGGGACGGGCTTGGTAACGGTACGGTTGAGGCGGGGAAACTGGACCCGAATGTTGTCGTGCTCTCGGCGGATTTGGGCGATTCAACGCGCGCAGCATGGTTTCAAAAGGCATTCCCCGACAGATTCATTGAAGTGGGCGTAGCGGAGCAGAACTTGGCAACTGTTGCGGCGGGCATGGCACACATCGGCAAAGTGCCGTTCATTGCTTCGTACGCTGCATTTTCTCCGGGCAGAAATTACGAGCAAATCAGAACGACGATTGCACTCAATGACGTGAAGGTAATCATATGCGGCATGCACTCTGGCATTCAGACGGGCCCGGACGGCGCAACGCACCAGATGCTTGAAGACATTGCGATGATGCGCTCCTTGCCGAATATGAACGTGATTGTGCCGATGGATTCCGAAGAAGGAAAAAAAGCGATTATGGCGGCCGCAAAAGCAAAAGGACCTTCGTATGTCCGTTTCGGCCGTGCGAATGAGCCTGTTCTGACGACGCCCGAAACACCGTTTGAAATCGGGAAGTCTCTGAAAATTTGGGAATCAAAAGATCCGAAAGTCGCTATTTTAGTTACGGGCTCTTTGCTCTACCAGGCGATTGTCGCGGCAAAAAATCTGGAAGAAAAAGGCGTCGGTTCAATTATTCTTGATGTACATACGGTAAAGCCGTTGGACAGGGACGGGATACTGGATGCGGTGAAGAAAACGAAGCGCGTCGTGACAGTTGAAGAGCACCAGGTGAACGGCGGATTCGGCGGCGCTATTGCGGAACTTTTAGGAGAGGAATTCCCGGTACCGATGGTGCGCGTAGGTATGCTGAACGTATTCGGACAGTCGGGAGAACCTGATGAACTGGTGAAGTTTTATCATCTGGACGCGCCCGGAATTGAGGAAGCCGTACAGAAAGTTTTGAAAAAATAAAAACCAAAACCAATGCGCATTTACGTCGTCCGACACGGAGAGACTGAAAATAACGTAGGCGACATCCGCCAATCGCGCGAGGGGTTTTTATCGGAAGAGGGAATACAGCAGGCGCGCGCTTTGGCGCAGAACCTTTCGGAAATCACGATTGACTCTATTTTTACCTCTACCTATCCGCGCGCGAAGCAGACCGCCGATATTATTTCCTCGCTGGGGAAAAAATTGCCGGTGCAGGAATCGGAGTATCTGACGGAAGTTAAACTCCCGTCGGAAGTCGTCGGGAAACCGACGAAGGACAGAGAGTCGCTTCAGATTTTAAAGTGGATTCAGTCGCGTATGGGAGGCGGAGACCGCTATTCGGACGAGGAGACCTACAACGAGTATGTGTCGCGCTCGTACAAAGTGCTGGAGCATATTTCAAACACAGGATTTAAAAACGTCGTTGTGGTGACGCATCACCGGTTCATCCATATTCTGGTCTCGCTCGCGCTTTTGGGGAAGGAACTCACGCCGCGCCTGTTTGCGAAGCTCCGCAAAAATATGTACATCTCAAATACCGGCGTCACAATTCTGGAGCAGAATATTGAGGACGGCGGTTCCTGGCGCTTGCTTACCTTAAACGAACACTCCCACATCAAGCAGGTGGCGACCGACGCTCTCCGCTAGGCGGGTTATTCCCAGACGGGCCGCCCCCCGGCATCCCCCGGCGCGTTAATTACCATATATATTGGGGGCGGTTAATTTTACGCACAGGCCCCGGATAAGTG
>CAYHUW010000074.1:0-2892 GCA_964359685.1 uncultured Candidatus Saccharibacteria bacterium | reverse complement strand
ATGAAAAAAAGGGGCGGGCGTTGTACAAAATTTCCCGAGAAGCTCCCCCGTTCCCGGGTTCCACCGCCCACGAAACAATGGTAACTAATATTTCGGGCATGGGGGAGCTGCACCTGGAAATTATCATTGACCGCATGAAACGCGAGTTCAATGTGAACGCAAACACGGGCAAGCCGCAGGTGGCGTACCGCGAGACGATTCAGAAAGAAGCTGAAGCGGAAAACAAATACATCAAGCAGACGGGAGGTAAGGGTCAGTATGGTCACGTGGTTATCAAAATCAAACCGCTTGAGAAGTTGGAAGAAGGAGCAAAGATAAAAAACAACGTCAAACGGTACGATCACTTTGAGTTCATCAACAACATCAAGGGAGGCGTGATCCCGCAGGAATTTATTCCCGCGGTTGAGAAGGGTGTGCGGGAAGCGATGGAGCGCGGTATCGTTGCGGGCTACAAGATGGAAGATATTTCTTTAGAGTTGAACGACGGTTCGTACCACGACGTGGACTCTTCGGAAATCGCCTTCAAAATCGCGGCTTCTCAGGCATTTAAGGATGCCGCAGCGCGCGCAAAACCGGTTATTCTTGAGCCGATTATGAAAGTTGAAATCGTGATGCCCGAGAAATTCATGGGCGACATCACGGGGCACATCACTTCTAAGCGCGGTCAGATTGAATCAATGGAAGACCGCGGATTGGCGAAAGTAGTGAATGCAAAAGTGCCTTTGTCGGAAATGTTCGGCTACACAACCGCACTCCGCTCAATGACCGAAGGTCGCGGTTCTATGACGATGGAGTTTGATCACTACGAGGTCGTGCCGCAGAATGTTGCGGAGACCATCAAGGCTGCGAGAAAATAAATAACCAAAGAAAAACCGGCTCATGCCGGTTTTTTGTTGCGTACACTTATTCTGTTCTGGGGGTTGAACCTGGGTGGACGAAATTGTCTTCATCGCCGAACAGGAAGTTTGTAACGCCCGGCGGCGTTTCCTTCGTCTCAGGAGTTATTCTGGAAAAGATTCTTTCAACTATGGGCAGCACGAACGCATCCGGACCTGCGGCCGCCATTTCTACCTTCAAACGTAAGAGCTGAATTCCCTCAATGAAAGGTTGCTCTGTTTTGCCGAGTCTCCCTGTGGAGAGGAGTTGGTTGCCGTCGTACTCTTCAGACATGAGTTGTATTATATCACATATAAAATAAATTGCAAGTCTTTTATTTTGACTATTCCGTCACGTCAGGAGATTTTGGCTCGTGACTATCGGCCGGGCAAGGACTATAATTTGAGTCCATGAACGCTCGGGAAACCGCGAGACGCACGTCTCTCATCCCGCGTATTGTTACGCTCGCGCTCGGCGCGCTCGCGTTTGAAGGCACTCCTTCCCGAGCTCAAAACATCGGACAAGAAACTCAGTTCGTAGAAGGGTTGCGCGAATTGGAACGCGTTGCCGAAGCGGAAGTGGAAGAAGCACTTGCGTTTCGAGTGGTTCCGTCCAGGATTACTGAAGGGCGTTTTGTTGATCTTCAAGACGGGAACGGCATTGAGAGAAGTGCCGCAGAAGTTCGTTTTTCCAGCTCTGACATAGCACGACGCATAGATGAGTTGTATCGGACGTTTCCCCGCCGAGAGCGCGGGAGTCGTATCATTAACGTCGTGGTGCTCCACACGCATACGTCAGCGGCAATTCGCACCTTTGCGCCCCGGATTAGCCCGCTTCTTGAGACCGCAGTTAACCGCAACTTACCGCTGACGGTTCCGCCGAGCATCACCGACGTCATCAATCGGACTCCGAGCAGTTCCGTTATCAGAAACATTCTCGGGGCCTTGAGATACACACCGTCTGACAGGGTTCGTTTCCAGGGCGTTGTTGTTGATGAAACTATGACATATTTGAGTCATTCTCTTTCGGAGTCGGAACGGACATACAGGGGATTAGGTGAATTCAGGTTGTTTACCGGGTACAGATCGCACGGGGGAGAGGTTGACACGCCGACCGAACAGCAATTCAATAAAGTCCGATCACAATGGGCGTTCTTTGTCGGCGAAGCGCGCACGCGAGGCGAATCATGGGATGCGATTCTCCATAGCCGGGAATATTCGGATCTGCAGGATTTTTATGCCCGACACTATAATACTGCGCTGGTTGCGTTACCGAACGAAGAGCTAACTGCAGAAACGCTAGAGGAGCTTGGCTATCGGTAAGCCGTGATTTGCACATATCGGTATGTGTCGCGTATGCTCCGCGCATGAGTAGAAAAAAAGACGGGTTCATTTGGTCCGAATTGATTCCGACGAGGAAAGGGTTACAGGTGCACGCCAGCACGGCCAGCGGCAGAGAAACCATGAAAGCAAAGCGGATAAAAAAACAAACTGAAGAATTCATGCGGTCACGCAGGAAGTATTTGGCCCGCGCGGGCGGTACTGCCGTCGGGTAGCCGTCCGAGGCTCTAAAACTTGACTCATTTCCGATTATCCGTAAGATATCAAGTAACGCTTCGCGCGTTCTTTTCGTCTGTGGGCTCTGGTTTTAGAGGTCTAGGGCGGAGTAAAGAGCTACATTGTGCAGGCTCTTTAAAAACGAATAATCAATAATTAAAAAATTAATATAAACGTATGGTAGATTTTGCAAGAACAAAGCCCCACGTCAACGTCGGTACTATCGGCCACGTGGACCACGGCAAAACGACCCTCACGGCAGCCATCTTGAACGTCCTTTCAAAGGCGGGGAACGGATATACGGCGACGGTGAAAGGAGTTGATCAGATTGACAACGCACCCGAAGAAAAGGCGCGCGGTATTACCATTTCTCTTTCCCACTCGGAGTATGAAACGCCGAAGCGCCACTACGCGCACATTGACGCTCCTGGTCACGCCGACTACATCAAGAACATGATTA
>CAYHUW010000073.1:0-2951 GCA_964359685.1 uncultured Candidatus Saccharibacteria bacterium | reverse complement strand
CAGGCCGTCCCCGTCGGCAACGACCTTTACCCACTCAGTGTCAACCGCTGAGCCGTTGTTGTAGGTAAAACTTGATTCTCCCACCCACGACGTACCATCCCAGATATTAAAATAAATGATGCCGTCATTCGCTACTTTTCCGTAGAATACAACCGCGCGACCCCCAAGTTGCTCATAGGCAATATCGTACGCGCGCTCGCATGCTCCCGCCGTACCGTCGCACGTCAGCGTGCTGTTGACCCCCGCAATTTCAAGCTGCTCTGTCCAATCCCCCGAAGCGTCACACCCGCCGACGCATTTGGTAACGTGCAGTGTGCCGTTCACCTCCACCTGTCCCGAGAGCATTTCATCCCTTGAGGGAGCCATTTCCATTCTGATGTGCTGTAAATCGTTCGCGTTTGCCGTGGTGTCAACCGAGTTTCCCTGGTCGGTGTAGGTTGAGGGCGATGTGTAGTTCAGAAACTGCATGTTGTCGTTTGCCGCCGTTTCCGAAAAGCCCAAAACACCCGTCGGTGTGACGGCGGCTTCCGCGCTCGGAACACCGAACGCATCCGCAAGCGAACGGTCGTTTTCCGCTTTCCACAAAACGTCAACGACATTTGTGTCACGCACCGACTGAAACACAAACTCAAAAAGACCGAAAGGAATGTTGGACATAAACATCGCAAAAACCAGAAAGAGTACCGAAAATGTTTTTGTTGTTTTTCTAATCGTTTTTTTCATGATTCATTTCCGGGCTATTTAACAGCGGAAAAATATGTATATGCTGCGCCGGACACCTGCCGCATAAATTCCCTTGCGCGCGCTGTTTCCGTTGAATTCGGAGTACCCGTACCCGGCATTTTTATCATGACTGAAATCATATACGGCCTGCCCGGAACATAGACGATGCCCGAATCCGCGTACACACCGAGAGAAAGATTTTCCCCGTACTTGTGCGGGAACGGAATATTTTCCGGAACAGACTGCGCGAGAAAATCATTGAACGTAGACGCATCAAGCCACGTAAGAATCATCTGTGAATTTGCACGCTTCAAAAAGCTTGAAGTGTAGAGCGAACGGAATATGCGGGAATATTCTTTCGCCGAAACTTTGCCGTCGGGCGTAAACAACTCTTCCAAGCCGAGTTCTTCTATCACGACTTCTATATCGTCGTTGTGCATATTCCGCAGAAGGATGTTGTACGCGGTATTGTCGGAATTGACCAACAGTTCCTCAAGCAGTTTTTCTATCGTAAAACGCGTGCCGATGGGAAACTCAAGCAAGGGATCCTTGGAATCACCTGATTTTGCGTTTCGGTCATTTTCAAGTAACACCAGTTCATTCGCAAGCGTCCACTCTCCCGTCTCCACTTTCTTCATCACTGCGATCGCGAGCGGAAGCTTGGCAAGGCTGACCGGCCAGATATAATTATCTTTACCGACTGAAATGTTCGCGCCCGTGTTCAAAAATTCAACATAGAGCGAAAGCGAACCTTCGCCGAATTCCGTGCTCATGCGGTTCAATTCTTCCCGCAAGGGTTGAATGTTTACGATAAAATTTTCCTGGGGAATAATATGGCGTGATACGTCAATAAGCGGGTATGCATTGATGTCGTGATCATGGGAATACAGTTCGTAGAAATAAAAACCTGCCGTTACCAGGTTGGTACAAATGAGGAGAGCGATAACCACCCTTTCCGCCGTGGTTTTGCCGGGTTGGTTTTCTTTCATAAACTTCGCGATACTCCGGAAGGAAAATACAACGCAGGTACGCTTGCGTGTTCTCTCATGTAAGCGTAATTATAAGGCTGAAATGAAGAGGCAAAAGGAAAAACGAGTACCCGCTGTTCCGAACTCATAGAGAACGCCCGATAGATTGCCGGGCATTGTTTTACAGTCCAACCAAAGAAAAATCCAAGACATGAAGGCAGAACACAGGTAATTGAGGTAGCGAGAGTAACACAAATAATCTCGTTAAACCGAGATATGCTTTAAAACAAAGTTATTTTGGATTTATTTTAAAATTCGCTACGGAGCGGGCTCTTCGGGTGGCGGCTCGGAAACAGGTGCCTGTACCGCATCTTCAACGATGACGGTGCGGGTTGCAATACCTATGTTCCCCGCCTGGTCGGTAGATTTATACACAACCTCATGTATTCCTGCTGTGCTTGTATCAACGGAAACGACCGCCACTTCCACCCCGTCAACCGTCGTCACTATATTCAGATTTCCGTCAACATTATCCGTGACCGACGCTCCGAGGTCGGCATACGTGTCGCCGACAGAAAGAGTTGCAGGGTTGTTGCCGTTCATTTGAATCACAGGTGCTTCTTTATCCTGAGCGGAGTCAAAGGAAGTATCTGCGGGTGTTTCTTCACCACCACCTCCTTGCGGAACATTTCCGACGGATGGTGTCTGCGCTCCGCCCGCAAGCAAGGCATCAAGCTGAGCTTTCGTGATGCAGGTTTCGGAGCCGCTGCCGTCCGCGACGCACAATTCTTTCGTGCGCAGACGGTTCGCAAAGAAATCTCCGATGCCGTTTGCCGCACTCGCAAACCACGCGGTAATTTTTTCAACAATCGCTTCAAACAATCCTCCGTCAAGCATCGTCGCAAAACTTTCTTTCTTCTCAGGCTGAATGAAGAGAAGTATTTTTCCTTGCGCCACAACTGTTCCGTCTCCTGCCGTCATTTCTATCGCGACTCCCGCTTCGGGTTTTTCAAGTTTCATCGGCTGTGTGCATTCAATCTTCGTGGAATCACCGATTGCGGAGCGCGCCGCGGGACTTTCGGCATCCAGTCCTCCGAATGCTTTCTCGTCGGTATCGGACTGAATCGCGGTGCATACTTCTTCGCCGTCGGGAACTTTCTTCGCTTCATTTTCCCGCACTGCTTCCGAGCGGTAGAAACTTCCGTCATACGCTTCAAGCGCGATACCCACAACCGCTCCCTCTCCGCCCGCGTACTTCAT
>CAYHUW010000072.1:0-3077 GCA_964359685.1 uncultured Candidatus Saccharibacteria bacterium | reverse complement strand
ACGAACAACCCATGGAGGTTCGTACACGCATGCCGGCCCTGAAATCGGAGTCGCATCCACTAAAGCGTTTGTTTCTCAGGTTGCCGTCCTGACGCTTATTGCGCTCTTTTTGGGCAGGTCGCGCGACTTGTCGGAAGCGGACGGTAAAAAAATCGTACAGGGATTGCTGGAATTGCCCGCTCTTTCAAGAAAGGTGCTGGCGATTTCCGACACAATCAAAAAAATCGCACTGAAGTACAAAGACGCGCGCGATTTTCTGTTCATCGGCAGACGGTACAGCTACCCCGTTGCGCTTGAAGGCGCATTAAAACTGAAGGAAATCAGCTATGTGCATGCGGAAGGGTATGGGGCAGGGGAGATGAAGCATGGACCCTTGGCGATGATTGACGAAAAGTTTCCGACGTTGGCGATTGTGCCTCAGGACTCCGTGTATGAGAAAACACTTTCCAATATGATTGAAATCAAAACGCGTAAAGGCCCGCTGATTGCGATAGCGACCGAAGGTGATGAGCGCGTGAAAGAAATCACATCCGACGTTATCTATATTCCGAAAACTATTGAGCAACTATCGCCCGTTCTTTCCGGTATTGCAGTCCAGCTCTTTGCATATCATTTCGCCGCCGAGAAAGGCCTGAACGTTGACCGCCCCCGAAACCTCGCAAAGTCCGTCACCGTGGAGTAACTGTGCCATACTTAGTATAGCACATTGCTTTTTTAGAGCGTTTCGGGTACGATAGCGGAAATATGGATATCGCAGTAATCAAGACTGGCGGGAAGCAGTACCTCGTGGAAAAGGGCTCTGTTTTGACCGTAGAGGCCATTTCAGGAGTTAAAGAAGGGGATTCGGTTACCTTTGATTCGGTTCTTTTTACCGATGACGGCAAGGAGGCTACAGTCGGTGCTCCCACAGTCTCGGGCTCAAAAGTAACCGCGAAGGCGCTTGAGACCGGCAAAGGCAAGAAAATCGTCGTCGTCCGTTATAAAGCAAAAAGCCGTTATCACAAGAAACGCGGTCATCGCCAGCCGTTTCTGAGAATAAAAGTAGAAACCGTCTAGAAAAAAACCGCACTCATGTGCGGTTTTTTAAAGCGTTTCGGAGTGTTTCCGCGTCGGCGTATTCTATTTCCGCTCCGACAGAGAGCCCGCGACCCAGAAGCGTGCACTTCACGTTCGGGAAAAGTTCTTTGAAACGATTCATCAGTTCGTGCGCGGTGTAATCTCCCTCAGGCGTCGTGGACAAGGCAAGAATGATCTCAGTAATGCCGTTTTTGCGGATTTTCTCTTCAAGTTCTTTCGTACGCACATACGGCGGATTTTTTCTCTCCGTCATCGGGATGTGACCACCCAGGACGAAATACATGCCGTTGTATGCGCGTGAATGTTCTATGTTTTCTATATCCGCATCTTTCTCAACGACCATCAGTGCGTGGTGATCGCGTTCTCCGTTTGCACAGATGGTGCAGGTTGTGCCGTTTCCTGAATCGTCATACCGGTAACACGACGTGCATTGTTCCGTTCCTTTGCCGAGCTCACTCAGGACGGAAGCAAATTTTTCACGATACACGGGTGTTTTGGTCAGCAGAAACTGCACAATACGCCGCGCCTGTCGGGGACCGATGCCCGGGAATTCAGAAATCAAAAGAGAGAGCTCGCGGATTGGCTTCGCCATAATTAGTCTTTGTTCGCGAGTAAGCGAGCGTTACAAAGAGTTAGACCCCGCCCTCTAAGCTCCCAGAATGCGTTTCTTAAGTCCTCTCCATGCACTGCCATAGTATTTAAGTTTCTGTTCTCTATTTCGAGCGGCACTGCTGTTTTGATAACTTTCGTAGTACAAAAGGTTGAAATTAGGTCTGGTTTTAGCATGTTCTTTGAGGCGGCGCTCAATATCGTTAGTATAGCCGATATAGTATTCCCCCGCAGTATTCCGAAGAACGTAGACCTGATGCATAGAGGGCGGGGTTAACAAAATGTAATCGCTCCGCTCAACATTTTCTAAAAATCATCTACGGAAGAGCCGCCGCCCGCGGGTGCATTGAAGTGCGACGTTTCAACCGGAATAAAGGTCGCGCGTTTTGCGTCAAAGTAAAGGTCCACTTTTCCTGTCGGACCGTTTCGGTGCTTTTCAATCAGGATTTCAGCGACGTTTGATTTTTCTTCACCGGCCTCTTTGTAGCGATCTTCGTTGTGAATGAACATCACGACGTCCGCGTCCTGCTCTATTGAACCTGAATCGCGCAGGTCGGAGAGGCGGGGGCGGCCGCGGCGCTGTTCAATGGCGCGGGACAGCTGGGAGAGCGCCAAAACGGGCACATCCAGCTCGCGGGCAAGCGTCTTCAGAGAGCGTGAAATTTCCGTTACCTGCTGAACCATTGAGTCGTTAGACCTGCTCGCGGTTGATGACATCAGCTGGAGGTAGTCAACAATAATGAGTCCGATGCCGTTCTCGCGTTTCAGGCGGCGCGCGACGGAGCGCATCACAAGCGCGTTGTTGGCGGGCTGGTCGTCTATGTAAATCGGCGCTTTGGAGAGGCGCTCCATGGCGTCCCGAATGCGTTCAAACTCTTCGTCCGTATCAATTTTCCCCGTGCGCAACTTCCATGCGTCAACGCGCGCTTCCGCCGCGAGCATTCTGTCTACGAGCTGTTGGCTGCTCATTTCCAGCGAGAAAATGCCGACGGGAGTTCCGTGCTTGATGGCGGTCTGGCGTGCAATGTCCAAAGCGAGCGCGGTTTTTCCCATGGACGGGCGCGCCGCAAGAATAATGAGGTCGGAGCGCTGGAAACCGGCGAGAATATTATCAAGTGAAGAAAAACCGGTGGGGATGCCGCGCATCTCGTTGTCGCCCTTGTGCATGTTGTCAAAGCGCTCCCATGCTTCCTTGAGTTCGTCTCCGATTGAAACGAATTTACGCATGGTGGGGGAGGAAGTGACTTCGGAAAGTCGTTTTTCGGCGTGGTCTACGATTTCCTCCACGCCCCGTGATTCGTCGTACCCGATTTCACCGATGTCCGATGCGGCGTCAATAATCCCGCGCATCATCGCTTTTTTCTGAACGATTTCCGCGTAGTACTTGAGGT
>CAYHUW010000071.1:0-3182 GCA_964359685.1 uncultured Candidatus Saccharibacteria bacterium | reverse complement strand
GGTTGGCCTTCCTGCGGACTTTTACCGTAGGATTGAACTGAGTAGCGCGGGTTCTGTTGGAGTAGCGCCCTACCGTGAGGATTGATTTGCCGGTAACTGCACATTCCTTTGCCATAGTCCGAGCATACTACTATATGAGGCTTTTTTTGACAAATAGCGCACATTGACTCCCCGTTGATATGGAGTAGGCTTTCGGCATTATGGCAATGCCCGAAGGACATGTGGAGCGTGTGTGTCTTCGTGATAACACGATGTGCCCGTATCTCGTTTCTATTATTGATGCGGTCAAGAGAACAAAACGATATGCATGTGTGAAAGGGCAGGAAGATGGTACGCGTCTTTTTGAAAGAGTTTTTGCGGATGATCCTGAATTAGTACAAGCGATAACTGACGGACGACCTGCAGGTAATTGCAGCGGCACTCCCGCGTACGTTGAATACTCCGAAAGTTAGTCTTTCTGAAGATATGCGGAAATGGTACGGCGCTTCCACGCACTGCCGTCCGCATGACGGTGTTTAAATGACTTTTCAATTTTGTGGATAGTCAGGTATCCGTTGAAAAACTCCCTGAGCGCGTGCTCGGTCCATACATACTCAGGAACACCGATTTCAGGGTGCATATACATTCCCGCCTCAGGGCCGGGGTTTTCCCGAAGCATGCGCTCCGCGTTCAGGTCATCATCCAGAAGAAATGATTTAAAGAAGAGCCATCCGCCCGGCCTTAGTACGCGAAGTATTTCAGAGCGCAGGTGTTCGCGCTCGTCTCGCAAAAGTACGTGCGAGCTCATCATGTCCAAGGCAAGCATGACGCTTGAGTCGGGCAATGGAATCGGATCCGCGAGTGAGCCGACTTCAAACGTGAGCGAGAGACCCTCGGCGTTTTTACGCGCCTGCAGGACCGCTTCTTTGGATGTGTCGTAGCCTAAACCATGGACGCCGAATGTTTTAGCGAGGTAAATCAAGTTTCTGCCGTTGCCGCATCCCAAATCAACCGCTTTTGTCGTTACATTGAGAAATTTTTTCCCGTGCTCGCGCAGTAAGTATCGCGTGAATTTTTCCAAATCCTCCGATGCCTCGTCCGAAAGGGTGAGATGCGTCGGGCTCTTATACTGTTTATTCCAGAAGTCTTTTTTCGGCATGTTGGTATACTACCCTGGATATGGAAGGAATTCTTTTGGGAATTGTTGTTCTTATTTTCTCCGTCATCCTGCACGAAGTGGCGCACGGCTATGTCGCGGATTGGCTTGGAGATCCGACCGCCCGCTATTCAGGAAGGCTCACCTTGAACCCGATATCGCACATTGATCCCGTCGGTTCTATTTTTCTTCCGGGTATTTTAGCCTTGACCGGCTCGCCGTTCATGATCGGCTGGGCAAAGCCCGTTCCATACAATCCGTACAACCTGAGAAATCAGCGGTGGGGCGAAGCCCTTGTTGCCGCCGCAGGACCGCTGACCAATATATGCCTCGCACTCATCGGGGGACTAATGATTCGTCTCGGTGCCGAGGGTGCAATCGCGAGTTTCGCTTCTATGGTGATTCTGACGAATCTTGTGCTGGCAATCTATAACCTGATACCGATTCCGCCCCTGGATGGTTCAAAAGTTTTGGCGTCAATTCTTCCGTATCCTCTCGCGAACGCGTACCGACAGTTTGAAAGTATGATGTATGCCTTAGGTCCGTTCGGACTTGTGGGCGTCGGTCTTCTTGCTATTTATCTTCTCTGGCCTTTTTTGTCCGGGGTCGTTTTCTATCTTTTTGTGCTTATCTCAGGCCTCAACGGATAACTGTGCTATACTTAGTATAGCACAGCGGGTTTTGGAGGCGTTTCTTGCTTTTTA
Organism: uncultured Candidatus Saccharibacteria bacterium; assembly: GCA_964359685.1. Classification (GTDB taxonomy): domain Bacteria; phylum Patescibacteriota; class Minisyncoccia; order Phycocordibacterales; family Phycocordibacteraceae; genus Phycocordibacter. The sequence continues at coordinate 1,343 of CAYHUW010000071.1, read as the reverse complement.
AATAGCGATTCTGTATAGTGCCTGGACTGCCTGTGGGCAGGTTTTTCAAATGGCAACCATCAATCAACTGAGACGAAAGCCCCGGCACATCAAGCCGAGGAAGAGTAAAACAACCGCTTTGCAGCGCGGTTTTAACGTACTGAATAACCGCCCCACCTTCTACCCCTCCCCGTTCAAGCGCGGCGTCTGCACGAAAGTCACCACCAAGACTCCGAGAAAGCCGAACTCAGCGGTTCGTAAAATTGCCCGTGTCCGTCTTTCTAACGGCATGGAAGTCACCGCCTACATTCCTGGCGAGGGACACAACCTTCAGGAACACTCCGTTGTGATGCTCCGCGGCGGCAGAACGAAAGACCTTTCGCTTCGCTACAAAGTCGTCCGCGGTCGCCTGGACACCGCAGGCTTGGAGAAGCGCCGCCGCGGCCGTTCACGATACGGTGCTAAGAGACCGAAAGCGTAATCTATGAGACGAAAGATAAAGAACAAGCATACCGTTGCCCCCGAGGCTAAATACCAGTCGGAACTTTTGGCGCGCTTCATCAACGTCATTATGTTGGACGGTAAGAAGTCCGTTGCCCGCAAGGTTGTCTATGATGCGCTGGACGAAATAAAAAAGATTGACGCTACGCTTGACCCGATGGTTATTTTTGAAACGGCAATTACGAACGTTTCTCCGACGATTGAAGTACGCTCCCGCCGCGTGGGAGGTGCGAACTACCAGGTTCCGAAAGAGGTACGTCCCGAGCGCCGCCGCTCACTCGCATTCCGCTGGATAGTGGCTGCAGCGCGGAACGTCAAAGGAAAACCGATGGCGCAGAAATTGGCGAACGAGCTTTTGGCTGCCGCAAAGAACGAAGGCTCTGCAATCAAGAAGCGCGAAGACGTGCACCGCATGGCGGAATCAAACCGCGCATTCGCGCACCTCGCGTGGTAGTATCTTTTTAACGCTTCGGCGTTTTTATTTTTGCAAAACTTGAACATGGCATGGAAGCCTAAAGTTATTGAGGGGAGTCGCAGCGAACCGAAGGCGGAACCTAAGAAGAAAAGGGGAGGCGTTCGACCTCAAGAAGCATTCACGCTCGGGATTGGGGGATTCAAGAAAGTAGATAAGCCGACAGGAGATGCATTGTGGGATTTTCTGGATTTAGATACTAAAAGAAAAGATTAATAAAAAATAAATATGGCACGCGATTATCCTTTAGACCGTACCCGAAACTTCGGAATCATTGCGCACATTGATGCGGGTAAGACGACGACCTCAGAGCGCGTGCTCTACTACACCGGGAGTCAGCACAAAATCGGCGAAGTACACGAGGGAGAAACCACGCCCGACTGGATGGAGC
>CAYHUW010000070.1:0-3189 GCA_964359685.1 uncultured Candidatus Saccharibacteria bacterium | reverse complement strand
AAAGATATTCTGGAAAATCTGCAGTGGCTCGGCATTCAGCATGATGCATGCCACCGTCAGTCGGAAAATAAAGACAAACACGCCGCCGCGATACGAAAGCTCATAGACGCGAACGCCGCGTATGTTTCAAAAGAACCTGCAAAAGACGACCCGGGGCGCGAAGTGGAAGTCGTGCGCTTCAGGAATCCGAACCGCGCGGTGACCTTTACCGACGAGTTGCGCGGCGAGATTACCGTTCACAGCGGGGATTTGGGTGACTTCGTTATCGCGCGCTCCCTGACGGAGCCCGTGCACCACCTTGCGGTCGTTGTTGATGATGCGGATGAGGGCGTGACCTTGGCGATGCGCGGCGAAGATTTGCTTTCAAACACCCCGCGGCAGATTTTGATTCAGGAAGCGCTGGGCATTGAAAAGCCGCAGTACCTGCATCTCCCGCTCATTCTCGCGCCCGACCGCACCAAACTTTCAAAACGGCGTCACGCGACCGCTATCGGCGACTTCCGGGCAAAGGGGTACCTGCCGCAGGCCCTTGTGAATTTCCTGACGTTTTTAGGCTGGAACCCGGGAACCGAAAAAGAAATTTTTACTCTTGAGGAGTTGATTGCGGAATTTTCAATAGAGAACATACAAAAAAACGGTGCGATTTTTAATGAAGAAAAACTGAATTGGATGAACCGCGAGCATATCCTGCGCCTCTCGGACGACGCCTTCATATCGCGCGCATCATCCTTCCTGTCGCACACAACCGTTTCTAACCTGGAGAAAAACGGCATGTTTGAAAAACTCCTGCCCGTCATGCGCGAACGCATACAGACCTTTGATGAACTGAAAACTATGGAAGAAAGAGGGGAGTGGGAATATTTCATGACTCCCCCCGCCGTTGACGTCGCGCGCCTGAGTCCGAAAAACGCCTCACCGAACGAGACCCGCGTCCGTTTGGAAGGCGCACTGAAGCTGCTTCAGGCCCTGCCGCGTGAATCCTGGACCCAGGATGCGGTTAAGAGCGTCCTCTGGCCGTACGCGGAGTCAGAAGGCAAAGGAGTTGTGCTGTGGCCCGTGCGGTTTGCGCTCTCCGGTAAGGAAAAGTCTCCTGATCCGTTTACAATTGCAGGTATTATAGGGAAAGATGAGACTGAAAAGCGCATCCAAAGTGCCGTCGCTTCGCTTTCATGAGAATGCGCTTCTGTGGTGTGCCGCGCTCCTGATCCTGGGAGCGCTTGTTTCGCTGCCCGCAAATTCGTTCGCCGAGACGTCGGAAGAGATCGCGGCTAAAATCGCCGACCAAAATGCGAAGATAGCCCAGCTTGAAAAAGAAATCGCCGAGTACGAACGCCAGCTTACGGTTATCGGCACAGCAAAGAAAACACTGGAGAACGAGGTCAAACGCATTGACGTTTCGCGGAAGAAAATCGGCACGGACATTTCCGTAACCGAAAACAGGATTACCGAAGCAAATCTGGAAATCAAAGAACTCGGCGGAGAAATCACACAGAAGGAACAGAGCATCAGTGCGGGGAAAACCGCCGTGAACCTCGCATTCCAGAACATTTACAAAATCGGCGAAACGACCCTTGTTGAACATCTTTTGACGGCAAACGGTCTGGAGAGCGCGTGGGTCGCCGCGGACCGCGAACGCATCGTACAGGAAGCGCTTCGCGGGCAGATTCAGAATCTTCTGGAGACGAAGGAAGAACTGACTCTGGATTTGAACGAGACCCAGAAAAAACAAAATCAGCTGAAGGCATTGAAACGCGAACTCGCGAATCAAAAACTGGTGCTGGATCAGAACCGCAAAGAACAGGCTGACCTTCTGTCGGACACCAAAAACAAAGAGTCCGAATACCAGACGCTTCTGGCGCAGAAGCAGGCGGCGAAACTGGAGTTTGAAAAACAGCTGGGCGACTATGAAGCGGCGCTCCAGTACAATCTGGACCCGTCTTCAATTCCGAAAGCGGGAAGCGGCACGTTGAGTTTTCCCGTGGACCCCGTGTTTATGGAAAAATGCCAGACGCGATACAGCGTCTTTAAGAACAACTACTGCATCACGCAATACTTCGGCAAGACCGCATTCGCACAGTCGGGTGCATACAGCGGGAAAGACCACAACGGCATAGATTTCGGAACACCGACGGGCACGAAAATAGTTTCCGCTCTTTCGGGAACCGTCACCGCAACCGGAAACACGGACGCATACAAAGGTTGTTACTCGTACGGTAAGTGGGTTCTCGTGAAGCACGTCAACGGCCTCTCCACGCTCTATGCGCACCTCTCGGTCATCAGCGTCAATCAGGGTGATGCGGTCTCGCGCGGCGGCCTGATCGGCTACAGCGGCAAGACGGGCTACGCCACGGGTCCGCACCTCCACTTCACGCTCTACGCGTCTGACGCGGTCAAGGTGGTGCGGTACGGCGACGTCAAAGCAAAGACAAAGTGCGCAAACGCCACCATTCCCGTCGCGCCGACCGACGCATACCTGAATCCGATGTCGTATTTGTAGACCTCCGATACCCGCGCTATAACGTTTCTATGGACAGACGGAAGAGGGTAGAGGGGGACCCGGCGTCCGCATACAGCAACCTTCAGAGAACGGTTTTAATCTCTATTGTCGGCATTTACTACCTGGTGAAATTGCCGTTGACCGGCATAAGAATACGGAGAACCCGCGGAGCAGAAAAACCTCAGAAGAAGAAGCCCGACGAACGCAGCGAGTAACGATTCTATAGATACTTGACCTAATAGACTTCTAGTGTTACAGTATTGGGTATGGGAATCATAAAAAGTCTTGAAGCGGCGCTTCAGATTGTAGATCAGGATGCGGTCCAAAGGGGCGAGAAACTGACTCCGCGACAGAGAGCCGAGCGTGCGTCCGATATCCTCCAAAACCAGGCAAATATTCCGGTTGATAAAAGCGGACAGCTCTTTACCGAGCACAACTCACACCGTACCCGTTACGGAGACTGACATAACACTATCCACACCAAGCCCCGCGAGGGGCTTTTTTTGTTATTCAATGGTGGTAATTAGACCCTCACTAATACATATTTCGCTATGAAATACGTTCACATGGCCGCGTTTCTATTAGTCATTGTCGGCGCCTTAAACTGGGGCGTACTTTCGGTTACCGGCTGGGAGATAGGCCTGCTGTTCGGCGGAATGGACGCAAGCATTTCTAAAGTTATATACGTCCTT
>CAYHUW010000069.1:0-3226 GCA_964359685.1 uncultured Candidatus Saccharibacteria bacterium | reverse complement strand
AAACTACCCTGCAGAAATCGTTGGTGGTATTAGAGGGGAGCAAGGTTGAAACGGGGTAAGAAAAAGCGACCCTGGAAGAGCGCAGGGCCGAAGAAGAAGAACTGCGCAAGCTGCAGGTCTTGGAGCAGCAGAAAATCGTCAAACAGCAGAAAGAACGCCAGAGCATTTTAAACGTAACCAAAGGTCAGGAAGCCGTGTACCAGAACATACTGAAAGCGAAACAGAAAAGCGCCGCGCAAATCCGTTCCGAACTTTTCGCGTTCCGGGATTCGGCGGCAATTCCGTTCGGCACTGCGCTTGATTACGCGAATCTCGCCTCGCAGAAAACGGGTGTACGGCCCGCGCTTATTCTTGGTGTTTTAAAACAGGAAACCGATTTGGGACAGAATCTGGGAACAGGGACGTATATTCGCGACATGCACCCGACGCGCGATGTCCCTGTATATCTGAAAATTACCGAAGTACTCGGCTACGATCCGTCAAAAATGCCCGTTTCAAAACAGCCGGGGTACGGCTGGGGCGGCGCGATGGGACCGGGGCAGTTCATTCCTTCAACGTGGGCCTGTTACGGCGGATTTATAAACACGACGACCGGAAAATGCGGCAAAGGCAGAGACGGCACGTACAAAGGCCCGTGGGCGTATGACGAGTCAAAAGATATCGTAAGGAGACACCTGGGGAAGGCGACCGTTTCAGATCCGTGGAGTCCGCAGGACGCGATTATGGCGACGGCGCTCCTGATGAAAGAGAACGGCGCCGCCGCGGGGCCCCCGGCGGCGGCGCGGCGGGCCGCGCGCAGATATTTTGGAGGCGGGGGGAATGCGAATAAACGCGCCTATGCCTTTTACGGCGACGGCGTCATGGAGAACGCGGAGTTTTTCCAGAACCAAATCACTATCCTCGGTAATTAACACCGCTCCGTTATTTTCCTCCGCGGGCTGTATCCGGGAGGTATACTGTTTTCATGCCGGAAGGAAGAACTTCTTGGTTTTCTCCCGCATGGGTGAAGATTCTGCTTGCCCTTATCGGCGCCGTTCTTATCGGCGTGTTCGCGTACTACGGCTACCAGTATTATTTGCTGCAGAACCTGTCGGAAAAGCTTCCCGATTCAGGCGAAACTATCGCCTTTACCGACCGCGGGATTGCGGATACGTTTTTAATGTCGGAATTTTCGTTTAATCGTGCGGTCTTGGAGCGCGTGGGTGATGTCACCATTCTTGAATCCCGCGATATGCCGCAGAATGCCGGAAAGCGCGTCGTTCTTGCGCAAAAAGACAATACGTCCGGCGTCATTCTGGGTGTCGTGAGCGCGGGTGTGTTTGAGGCGCTTTTGAGCGACGGGACAAATAAATCCGATTTGGCGGTAACCGCGGACGGAACCGCGGTCTTTGCTGTCGCGGCGCGTCCCGCATTTTTCCCGGAAGATATTCCCGCGGCGGCTGCGGATGATACAAAAGATTCAACTGAGCCCGACGAGGTCGGAAGTGCCGAGGGTCCCGTAAAGCTTATTGTCGCCCCCGTGTCGGATGTCCGGGAAAAAAACGTCTCCACGCCGGGCGGGATATTCGCTTTTGATATCAATGATAAAAAACTGCGCTCGCTCGGCCGGGGCAAGAGCCCGCGTCCGTACGGATCCGACGCCGTCATCGCAATCGCATCCGAAGGAGTGGTTGTCGTTGATGTAGGAGACGGTTCGCGTGTCACTTTGATTTCGTACCGGGGCGGGGATGCGTCGGGAAGCGCGCTTTCCCCGAACGGCACTATTGCCGCTCTTCGGCGCGAGGGGAGTTCAACGGTTGAATTTTTCAGAATTGCGGGCGGCATGGGTGTGTACCTCGGACAGATATTTTCCGCTTCTCCCATGTACGGCACCGCCATTCTCGGCGAAGGGCACATTTTCGTGAGAACCGGGAAAGACACCGTCGCCCTGTACGCGCTTTCGGATAATGTGTCCGCTGTGACTCCGCAGTTTGCGGAACTCGGTCTTCTCATGCCTAACTAACTTATGAACGTTTTGAACATTAACGTACTGAAACATATACTCGGATTCGCGGTCGTCGCGTTTCTCCTTACCATTCCGATACAGCTTTTTGCTGCGGTGACTGTGTACGAAACGCAGACCAGGCGCGATTTTCTCCCCAAAGTATATGCTGATCAGCTTATAAACGGCGGCGTGAATCAGGAAACCGCCGCGCACGGGTATCCGCAGTATCAGGTGAATCAGGTGTCGCCGACGGGTCAGCGTATCTGTTATCTGTACGACCCGACCGCGTATCCGACGAACTGGTCGTTGGGAGGGTTTGATTCTCCGGGGAATAACAATATGGCGGCGTGGGACGGAACAAAATGGTATGCGCGTTCCGCGAACAGTTTCGGCAATAAACGTTACAACACTCTGACCTGTAAGACTGACGCAAAAGCCGATACGGCGCTTACGGTAAACGGGACTTCGGAGGTGACGATTAACCGCGGGGAGTCCGCCAGTCTTTCGTGGTACTCCGAGTACGGTTCAATACGAAAAGCGACCTGCACCGCCACGAATTTTGATATGAATGTCACCGTTCCCGGCTTCAATCAGAGAAGAGTAGAGTTTGTTGATTGTGCGCTGACACCGTTCATGATGCAGTTCGGGTTTGACTGCAGGAATCTCGTCACAGAACAATGGGTACCGGAGACGCAAGTATCGCAGCCGTTTACCGGAACGAAAACCGTTTCGCCGGCGCAGACGACGACATACACGTACAGCTGCACGAACGCGAACGGCACGGAGAGCAGAAGCGTCACCGTAAATGTTGTTCAGCCCGATGCGGCACCTATCGGCGTTTCCTGTGCGCCGAGTTCTTCTTCAGGCGTCATTAATGAGCCGATTACCTGGACCGCGACGGTAACGGGAAGCGACGGTCCGTTTACGTATGCCTGGGAAGGAACGGACGGCCTCTCGGGTACCCTGGCATCAGTCGTTAAAACGTATGCTACCGTCGGGACCAAAACAGCGCGCGTGACCGCAACCTACGCGCCGACGGGCAGTACCCCGACGACGCCGACGACCCCGACAACATCAAGCTGTCTGCCCGGCGGAAGCGAGGTTCCTGCGGGGTACCTCTGCAGTGCGGGCGGTATGTCCAGTGTCGCGTGGGGTCAATGTTGTTCGGGAGTCGCGAGGGTTCAGTGTCCCGCGCCGAACGAGCCTGCAGAGGCATTCTGCACGGGCCTTCCCGTAAGCGGC
>CAYHUW010000068.1:2789-3600 GCA_964359685.1 uncultured Candidatus Saccharibacteria bacterium | reverse complement strand
AAATACCTCCATCGGTTTTTTCGGACTCCATGACAGAGATAAGCCCTAGAACCGCATCGTCTATATAACAGAAAGACCGCGCACCGGAGAGACCGAGAACCGGGAACGGGTCCGCTTTAGAAAGTGCGCGAAGTATAAATTCAGGAATCACGTGCATCTTCCCCGCGCGCGGACCGTAGAAGTTGTGAGGACGAACGATGGACATGCGAAACCCGTACGCGCGGGAATAATTGACGAATAACAGCTCTCCGATAAGTTTTGTGCCGCCGTACGACCACCGCGGGTTAAAAACATCGGAAACAACCAGAGGAACGTTTTCAGGGGTCGGGAACGGTAGCCGGTTGAAAGCCTCTAATGCGCCTGCGTACGCTTCGCTTGAGGAAGTAAAAAGAATTTTGCCCTGCGGATTTTTCTCACGCATCCATTCAACTGCGTTCAGAGAAGTCATAAGGTCAACACGAAGAACCTCCTGCGGCATTGAATAAAAAAGTTCGGTACCGTTAACTGCCGCGAGATGATAGACATAGTCAAAACCCACACCCACCTTTTCCCACGACGCACGCTCGCTTAAGTCAGCTTTGATAAAAGTCACATTCGGCGACAACAGTGATTCAAAAGCCGCGTCCCGCTTGCCGCGCGATAAATCATCAACCAAGACCAGTTCGTTCCCCGTTTCCGCAAGACGCTTCGCGAGATGGTAGCCGATGAAACCGGCCGCCCCGGTGATGAGAATTCGCGCCATATCCTAGGAGGCAGATTTGAAAATATTGAGCCGTTTCCAGATTGAATGTGCGAGTGCTTTCAGTGCGGC
>CAYHUW010000068.1:0-2779 GCA_964359685.1 uncultured Candidatus Saccharibacteria bacterium | reverse complement strand
GATACTTTTTCTCCACCTCCTGATGCGCGGTATTTGATTCATAAGCGCCCGAAATGAGCTGAACGGATTTTCCTTTGTCCCGATACCACCGTGCAAACGCTCGGGTGTCTTTGGGAAGACAGTGCCCGCCAAAGGAACGCCCGTAGCGCATGTAGTTTTTGCGGTCAAAAAGAAAGTTTATAACCCGCTCTATTGATGCAAGTTTTTCTCTATCAGTCGGCAATGCCATTGCATCGCCGAATTCGTTAATGAAAGCAATGCGCACCGAATTCCAGAGATTTGAGAGATATTTTATATGAGAAGCTTCCTCGGGAGTACCGCGAAAGATCTTGTAGGCTAATTTTTCCCAAACCGCAAAAAAACCGGGCTCGGGTTTTTTATCCCTGGAGCCGACAACAAACAAATAGGGTGCGAGGCATTCTTCAACGGCCGTTTTTTCATGCAAAAACTCCGGAACATAATAATCGAACGGGAGCGACGCCAAGGTATCCGGAAGTATCGTAGAACGCAAGACGACTGTCCCTTTAACGCCCTGCAAGTCGTCGAGCGCCTTTTTGATGAGGGAAATATCCTGGACGCCGTCTTCGTGCACTCTATCTCCGACGCAAATAACAAAAACCGTCTGCGCACTATCGCCGTCACGGGCACTCGCCAACTTTTTCAGCTTGGCGTAGGTGTCTTTGTAACGTTCATGGTGATGCGGAGGCTCGGCAGGGTCGTAGTATGAAACCGAAAACCCCTGTATGGAGAGCGCGAGCGCGTTTGCCTGACCCACCCAGCCGAAACCGACAACAACGATAGATTCGGCACTTTTCATATGTATCCGCGTATTGTAATACTAATCGCGTGAAATCGCACTGAGTATTTTCTCCGCTCGTCGTCCCCAGCTATATCCTTCTACTAAGGATCGGGCGGCGGCGGCTTTTTTCTTTCCTCCGTCATGCAGAGCCTTTGTAATAGATTGGGCGAGCGTGAGAGGCTCGTTGGGGGCCGTAAAAAACGCCTCGGGGTTACCGAGCACTTCACGGATAGCGGGTACGTCGGAGGCGACTATCGGAACACCGGATGCCATATATGCAAACAGTTTCAAAGGTGAAGTATTTCTCGCACTCTCGCTCCCCTTTCCTGAATTCGGCAACACCAAGATATCGGCTGCAGGCAAGACGTTCGGTAAATCCGTATATCTTGTTTCGGGAAGGAAAAACGCTTTCGGGTATGTGCTTTTCAGGTTGTGCGCCAACGGACCGTTGCCTATGAGAACCACACGAATACCTTCGGGTAGAAATTGAGATGAAGCGGCAAACACATCCGCGCCTTTCCCGCCGTCAATACGTCCGACGTAGAGCGCGATTTTTTCGCCTTCGGGAATCGCGAGACGCCTCCTCGCTTCAATTTTTGAAAGCGAGTTCTCAAACATTTTTAAATCAACCGCATCCGCGACGACGATTATTTTTTCAGGGTTAACGCCCTCCGCAACGTACGCCTGCTTCAGACCCTCCGATATAGAGACAACGGTTTTTGCACGCTTTGCCACAAGAACCGAAACCCACGAAAGATTATTATGCGCTTCATACACAAATTTTTTCCCGAGAAGAATGTGCTGGAACAGAACCAGAGCATCGCGCGAGAAAATAACGTCCGCGGTCCAGTAACGCATACGCCAGACTGCGGCTTCGGCAAAACAGACTAGCGAAATCAAAAAACCTATACTACCCGACTGCACGAAGTCGGGTGTCTTGAGTTCCGTGATTTTAAAATTCTTTGCCGAGCCGTGATACGAAAAAGCATCGTCATCTATGTGCGTCTTCCGTCCCGGAATCACCAACTCCACCTCATGCCCTTCTCCCGCAAGCGCTTCGCAGGTCTTCATAATCTGAAGCCCGTGCGCTTTCTCCGTCGGAAGTCGTATAAACGCGAGGTACTGAATCCTCATATGACTTTTCTCAGAATAGCGTGAATCGCGCTTCTTGAGAAAAGTTCCTCGGACAGCGCCCTCCCTCCCCTGCCTATCTTTTCCCGAACGGCAGTATCGCGAAGCGAGAGTAATTTTTTTACTACCTCCTCGGGCGATTCGCCGAAAAGCAGATGTTCGTTATCTTTAAACGGAAACCCCGCAAGAGCAATACTCTGCCCCACCGTCGGAATCCCCTGTGCTACGGGCGCAAACAACTTTCCGTGCATACCGACAACTCCCAATGACTGCGTAATCGCAATATCCATAGTTTTCATGAATGCATCAAAATCCGGAATGTAGCCCTCATACCGCACATTCAGCGGTAACTTTTTTATATCTTTCTCGGGCAACTTTGCCCCGGTTACATGGATGACGAATTCTCCCGGCGCTTCCTTCTCAAGCGCAGGCGCGATATCGCGGAATACTTTTTCCGCCCCTTCCCTGTTATGTGTTACCGAAAACGTGGATGCGGTAAACAGCACGTGAAGCGGTCGCGAGTCACGGTATTCAATGCTTCCTTTTTCAAGAATTGAAGGCAGTTGACGCAAAGGAATCGTAACCGCTTTTTTCGCACCCATTGTTCTGTACAGTTCTTCTTCGTTTTTATTTATCGCGACCACAACATCCGCGTTTTGTGCCATGTACCGCTCGCCTAAATCCTTCACAAACGCGCGAAGTATGTTCGGAATGCTCCATCCTTCATCCGCAAACACATGCGCGGATTCTATCTGAAGCGAGCGCACAATGACGGGAAGAGTAAACGAACGGACAACAGGTATCAGAGGCCAGATGAAAGAGCCGTCCAGCCACACGACATCGGGCTTA
>CAYHUW010000067.1:0-3627 GCA_964359685.1 uncultured Candidatus Saccharibacteria bacterium | reverse complement strand
AAGAGAGTGTCCTCCCCCCACCAATGCGACATATGAAGATGTGTGGTGTGGTGCGCGCACAGGAGCCGCGGTAAGGAGCGGCTGTTTTAATGTTCCCGCTATTGAATGAATCGCGGTTGCTTCAACCGCTTCTTCAAAAGAAAGCGGCGGCAAGATTCCCGAGAGGGCACTTGAGAGCATCGTCTTCCCCGTTCCGGGAGGACCGATAAATGCAACGTTGTGGCGCCCGGCTGCCGCAATCTCCAGTCCGCGCTTTGCGGTTTCCTGTCCTTTGATATCCGAGAAATCTATCCCGGAGAATTCTTTGTCCGACCGTGCCCCGTGAACGGTTTCTTTCAGTTTCTTTTTGCCCGTGGCGTGCGCAATAACTTCCGTGAGGGTGTTCGCACCAAAGACCGTAATGCCGCGAACCAGCGCGGCTTCGTCGGCATTTTCTTTTGGAAGCACGATTGAACTGTATCCCAGGGCGTGCGCCGAAAGCGCGGCGGGGAGCGCCCCCCGTATCGCCCGCAGTGTTCCGTCAAGCGCCAGCTCTCCGAGAAAAACAATTTTTTCGGGTTTGAAAGAGATTTCTTCCGCGGACAGAAGATATGCAAGCGCCATAGGTAAATCAAATACCGCACCTTCCTTTTTCACGTCGGCGGGGGCGAGGGAAATAACCACCTTGTGGTTTTTTGATTTCGGAGACGGGAATCCCGAATGCTTTATCGCTGAAGAAATTCTGTCGCGTGCCTCCTCCACCGCTTTTGACGGCAGCCCGACGACCGAAAACGAATACAGACCCCGCGAGAGGTCTGCTTCAACAGTAATCGGTTCTGAGTGAGGAAAGCCGGGCTGGACGCTGTAGACTTTCGCAAACACGGGGATTTTTAACGCAAGGGCTGATTCATGTGCGCCTTGCAGGTTCTGGCGGCGGGGTTCGCCTCCAGGCGGTCGGCTTCTATTTCCGTTCCGGAAATTTCGCAGACGCCGTACGTTCCCTCGTCAATTTTTTTGAGCGCGCGGTTTACTTCGTCAAAACGGATTTCAAGTTCCGAAATGGTGGCGTTCGCGTCCTGCATCTCTTCAAAAATATCCGCGTTGTCGTTTCTGTCCGCACCGAAAGAGTCGTCTTTCGCTTTTGCCGCTACCCAATCCGAAGGATTGGAGGGGTCCCGTACGCCGATTTTTTTCAGTTCCGCTTCAAGGAGCGCCCGCTCTCCGTCAAGGATTTTTTTGAACTCCGCTACTTTTTCCGATGAAATCATTGAGGCATCCTAACACGGGTCATACGGCGAATCTAGCCAGGTAGTGAGCTTTTGGCGAAGCTCAAGAGTGCGCGTTTATAAAGTACCAGGTTGTCTTGGGGTAAACGTGGCTCAAAACCTCACGACCATGCCACGCATGAGCAAGCGCGTCGCCAAAAGTCTACTAACCTGGCTAGTTCCCCGATTGGAGCGTGAGCCGAGTGATCACTTCGCGGATTGTACTTTCATTCGTCGTAATAAGGAGCAGGTCTCTTCGGGGGAATGCGTACATTATTTTCCACTCCGGGTTACTTTCACGCACGTCTATGTTCTGGTACACGCGGTCCGTGAACGTAAGCGGCGGCGGCACCGTCGGCACGCTGTTTCGTGCTCCTTTGTAAGGGGCAAAGAATGCCCCCAGTGTTTCTCCGATGCGTTTTTCCCACTCCAGCATACCCTCAAAGGCTCTGTCGTACGCGGAAATAGAAATAAGGATAAACGGTTGGTTTCGGTCAAACGCATGGATGCCGATCATAAGGGAGGTTGCGTTTCTCGAGAGAATACCCGGCGCGCCGAGGCGGGTCAGAATACTCTCCGCCGATACAGGGGTCCCCCCGTCGGTCAGAATAAATTCTTTCATTTCGCCGAGCCGGAGGTCCGTGTCCTGTCTCAGTTCGGCCAGTCCGCGTACCGTGCGGTCTTCCGCACCGAGGTTCACCAGCTCCGCGTAGTTAACCGGGATCAGGGAAGTGCGTTCGGGGAGGGCAGGCTTCGGTCGGGTAAGGAAAAATACAACCGCAACCCCGATGATCCCGACAATCACGAGGAACACCGCACCGAAAGATAAAAGTGTGTTCCTTGTTTTTTCGTTCGCTTCAAGTTCCGTTTTTGACCGTGTCTCGTCACCGACGGGCCCCTTTCCCATTTTGGTTCGCTCCGCGCTGATGATAGTAGAGAGTGTTTCGCCGCGCCTCCTGATTTCTTCGCTCATGTCCGCGGCGTAGGTGCGTATTCGCGGGAGCTCCCCCGGCTTCGTCTGGAGCGGCTTCGTCTCTTCTTTTTTCTGACCGTCCGTCTGAGGTCGGGGCCTGAGGCCGATTTCACGGATGCTTCGTTGCGCCGGCGTTTCGCTGTACTTCATGCCGGTCTGCGGAACCGGCACCCCGCTCTTTTTTTGTTCCTGCTCTTCCAGAAGAGATACGATATTCCCGCTGTGAAGTTTATCTTCGGCGCGCAGCGTATTTTCCGGCGGTGTCGGTTTTTGCGGCGCGCTCCAGACGCCCGATGTCGGTGTTGATGGTGGTGTCGCAGCCGGTAGCGGAGTCTCCACAGTGGGGGCGCTCACATTCAGAGGCGTCGGGGCTTTCTCCGGCGCAAGTTTCCCGAAAAACGGAGACTGCTCCGCGCTCGGCGGAAGTGACGCAGGTACAGTCGCCGGAATCGGAGTCGGTAATGAACCCACGACTTCCGGAAGCTTTGGCGCAGGAGTTACTCCCGGCGAAGCGTTACCAGCGACGTACGACGAAAGGGCAGGAGAAGAATTTTCTCCTGCCTGAGTGGAGGAGCCGGGAAAGTTTGTCGGGCTCCCTCCTGACAAACTTTTACCAGCGGTGTCCGCCCCCTCCGTTTTGATTTCTGTTTTGTCTTGGTCCGCCATTTCTGTCATTGTAACCCCCGCGGTCGCCCGAAGGGGGCATACCCTCGCTCGCTTTCAGGTTTTTTCTCGTTGCGAATTCGGGGTCTATCATTTTTATTGAGAGGTTTACTCTTCCCTGGTCGTCAATTTCCTTTACGACAACCTTCACCGTGTCCCCCACTTTCAGAGCCTCGTCAACGGTCGCGATTCTAAACGGTGCGATTTCGGAAATGTGGACAAGGCCTTCGGTCTTCCCGCCGATATTTACGAATGCGCCAAAGTTCATAAGTCTCGTAACGGGGCCTTCCGCAACGTCCCCGGGTTTCCATACGCGCGTCATCTGGCGGATTATATCCGCGGCTTTTTCGGGAGAGTCGCCCGTTCCTGTGACAAATATTGAACCATCGTCCTCAATCGTAATGCCGGACACCCCTGTTTCTTCCTGGATTTTCTTGATATTTTTTCCGCCGGGACCGATAACAAGACCTATCATGTCAACCGGAATAGAGAGCGTGACGATTTTCGGCGCACGTTCGGATATATCAGGGCGCGGTGTTGCTATTTCTTTGGTGATGACGTCAAGAATCTGGAGTCGTGCAACCCGTGCCTGCGCGAGTGCTTCCGCCAAAACTTTCATAGGCACGCCCTCCACTTTTACATCAAGCTGAACCGCGGTTACTCCGAGCGCTGTTCCCGCAACTTTAAAATCCATGTCTCCGTAGTGGTCTTCCGGTCCCTGGATGTCGGTAAGAACGGCGTAGCGTT
>CAYHUW010000066.1:0-3952 GCA_964359685.1 uncultured Candidatus Saccharibacteria bacterium | reverse complement strand
TCCAAGGCGGTGGAATAAACCACTATCCGACACCTCCGTGCCTCCTTATATACCACACATGAAACCTCTCCACAGCTTCCGCAGTACTACATACAGACATATCGGAGCGCGGCCACAAGCCGCGCTTTTGGTTTTTAGGATCCAAAATGAAACCGCGGCGGTAGCATCGGGGTTTTATATGTAGGTCGATATTTAACAACATAATCATTTATATATCGTTATGGCATACGCACAAGAGTCAGGATTCGGGGTCGGGGTCGGAACCTCAAGTATAGAAGCTGAGGAGTCCGGCGAAACCTCAAAAGGCAGAAGCCGCCGAAGCGGCGTCCGCATTGAGGTCGTCAGGATAGAAAGCGAAGTCGGAGCACGCTCCAAGAGCTAGTGCACGCGCGCAAAAAGCAAACGTACGTTGCTTTTTGCGTTGAGTACATCTCCCTTCCGGGGAGTTTTTTATTTACCAAGTAGAGCTTTGACTCGCTCCTCTACCGGCGGATGGGTCGCGAACAATCTGTTAATGAACTGACCTGCGGTCCTGCCGAAGGGATTTGCGATAAATAAGTGCGCGGTCGCATGACTCGCGCTTTTCATGGGAGCGGCATATCCGGAAATTTTCTGCAAGGCGGACGCGAGCCCTTCAGGATAGCGGGTCAGAAGCGCACCCGAAGCATCTGCTAAAAATTCCCGTTTGCGTGAAATCGCGAGCTGAATGAGTTGAGCCGCAATCGGCGCAAGAATTGCCGCCACGATAGCGAGAACCGCAAGCAACGCGCCCGCTTTTCCGTTGTCATCCCGGTTTCCTCCGAACATGGACATCCGCAGAAAAATATCCGCAATAATCGCCACAAATCCGGCAAGAACGACCGCAACGGTCATCACCAGCATGTCGCGGTTTTTGACATGTGAAAGTTCATGCGCAATGACGCCTTCAAGCTCCGTGCGATTGAGCATTTTTAAAAGTCCGGTCGTCGCGGCGACGACCGCGTGTTTCTCGTCTCTCCCCGTCGCAAACGCATTCGGAGCGGGGTCATTGATGACATACAACTTCGGCATCGGGACTCCCGCCGTAATCGCCAGGTTTTCAGTCACCGTATATAAATCAAAAAATTCTTCGCGACTCGCGGGTTTTGCCCCCGTCATGCCTATAACGACCTTGTCCGAGAACCAGTAACTGCCGACGTTCATCAAAACCGAAAAAATAACCGCCCCGTACAGAATGCCCGGATTACCGTAGTACGCGGAAATCACCCACCCGATACCGATGACAACGAGAAAAAACCCCGCCATCAACGCCCAGGTTTTTGTCAGATTATTTGAACGTTCCTGATATAAGTCAGCCATGGTTTTGTGTAGTGCGAATACTGTTTAACAAATCCGCAGTCTTTTTGACAGAGGGGACCCATATGCTGTGAATGTAAAGGCCCGCTCTGCCACCGTCTGAGACCATCCGGCCGGCGGCAAAACGAACAGCTGAAGCGCCGAGTCCTTCCTTTTCCGCTAACTCTGCATCAGCTTTACATTCAATCGCGAGAAATTCCTGACGGCCTGACCGAACGGCTTCAATTCTTACAATCTCATTCCACAACAGTTTCTTTCGGAGTTTTTTATTCAGTGCGTATGCGAGTAAAATGCCCTGATCATCAACAACCAAGCTCGCCCGAGGAGCGAGAATAATGATCACTAAACCGACAACACCCATAACCGCGAAAAGACCGCTCGCCGCATACAATCCGAGCGACTCACCTTCCCCTCCCGGCACAAGAGGAAGCGCGCCCAACAGCGCCATGAATATAAACACTGCCCCGTACAGCACCCGCCGATACCACGGAATCTTAATGGTAAGAGGGAGAGCAACCGACATCAGTTAGAAACTAACTTTAACGGGGTCTTTTGCAGCCTGCTCACCGTCCGCAAGTTCAAAGAATTCGCGCTTCTCAAACTTAAACATTCCGCCGACGATATTCCCCGGGAACTGCTCCAATCCTGTATTCAATGCCATAACGGTCGTGTTGTAGAAGCGACGCGACGCCTGGATTTTATTTTCCGTGTCCGAAAGTTCTCTCTGGAGCTCAAGGAAATTCTGATTTGCTTTCAGATCGGGATACGCTTCCGCAATCGCGAATATTGATTTCAACGCACCCGTCAGCATATTTTCCGCCTGCGCATGATCCGCCATAGATGACGCACCCATTGCGGCAGAACGCGCATTACTGACGTTTTCAAACGCCTGCTTTTCGTGCGCGGCGTAGCCTTTTACCGTTTCAAGCAGGTTCGGAATCAAATCGTAACGCCTCTTCATCTGTACCTCAATGTCGGACCACGCTTCTTTCGCGCGGTTTACGAGAGCGACAAAGCCGTTATATGAGGCAATAAGCCATGCGGCAAGAACCGCAACGATACCAAGAACGATATAGAGTATTTCCATAGACGTACAGTATAGCAAATCTAGCGCGGGCGACGAGGGAGTTTGTCCTGCCCGTAACGCAATATTTTAAAGTCGTCGTTGGCGTTTTTGCCGCGCGGCGTAAGCAGGGACGGCTTCGGCAACCGTAAGACCACCCGCCGTACGAAAAGCCGGCGCTCCTCCGTATCAAGATACGCCTGCGTGCTGTCCCCGATAGCATTCGGCGACCACACGATACACGGGTTCGTCTGTGCGTTCTTTTGCACGACCGGAACTATAGCGGCGAGAGAGCGCTCGTACTCGTTGTTTGACAAACGCGACGGATACCAGGGTCTTCCGCCGGCGACGGCGACCCCGACACTCCCCGGCTGCGACATTCCGGCAAGCGTACTGCACCGCTCTGCAAGTATCTCCGAAAATTCCTCCTGCTGCCCTTTCAAAAACACCATCGGATCCAGATGGGTGGCGAACGAACGTAGAACTCCGTCATGACCGGTGCCGACGGCAAAAACACACGTGCAATTCATGACATGCTCGTCTCCGCACAGGGTTGTCGTACCGGTCGCTTTATGGGTCGCATCAACGGAAGTGAATGCGCAACGATGGAAATACTCGCTCGTGCGCGGAATATACTCTATATTCTCGGCATCAAGCTCACTGGCGGGAGCTCCGATACGGACATGCGTTACGTCACCGGGCTCAAAGCCGTTGTAAGGAAAAAACTCCGCCGCCCCGTCGGGCGACCGGTAAGCCTCTTCCACGGTAATCGTGCTCAAAAAGAAGGTTAACCTCTCGGACGCGATTCTGCGTGAGAGTGACTCCGCTGTATATCCCCCTTCTGCCTTTTCTATTCTCGCGGGCATAAAATATATAAAAACACACAGATGGATAAAGTCAAATTATATTAAAAGCCCCGCACAAGGCGGGGCTTTTGTGTATCAGACTTCTCTTGAGGGTAGGCGGCGCGCGAGGTTTATCATTCCCCGAACAATACCTATTGCCTGCACCTTCCGTAAGCGAAACTCATACCAGGGTCCCCTTTCGGGATTTCGGAGAATCTTCCGAGCCATGTCCCGGAAACTTTTATCGTCGGCCCGGGTTCTTTCTCCCGTCATTTTAGTAGTCCATTCCGCCCATTCCGGGAGCGCCTCCCGCAGGAGCTTTTTCTTCAGGTTCGTCCGCAATCGCAACTTCAGTCGTCAGGAGTATCGCCGCTGCGGAAACCGCGTGCTGTACCGTACCTCTCGTCACTTTGACCGGGTCAATGATTCCCGCTTCAAGCATGTCGGGGACGACCTCATCCTTGACCGCGTCATAGCCCGCCATACCTTTTGATTTTCGCACTGCCTCAACAATGACTTCTCCGGAATCCTTGCCCGCGTTTATTGCAATCTGTTTTAGCGGTTTCAGGAGTGCCGAGAGAACGATACGATAGCCGATTTCCTCTTCTTTAGACATTTTGTTGAAGTCCGCGCCCGCCTCCACTTTGTGGGCGGCTTTTACCAGCATGATGAAACCTACTTACGATGGCAAGGAAACCGGCATTGGAGA
>CAYHUW010000065.1:0-3961 GCA_964359685.1 uncultured Candidatus Saccharibacteria bacterium | reverse complement strand
GCAATTGAAGCCGCGCTCAAGAAACCGTCTTTTGACTGCGGGATTCGCGCGCTCTATATCGCAAAGCACGGGGATTTTTCTCCTGTATTTGAAGAGAAGATAAAAAACCGGCTGTCCTCCTATAACGACGCGGAATTAAACGGGTTTGAAATGTACCATCCGATAGAAAAAATTTCCTGGCCGTTGTCCGACATTTTCTCGGCCGTTCCGGCTCTCTTAAACGAATATTTTCTTCAGCTCTTCAGACGACGGGCGTTTTTCTTCCCCCCGTATTACGGAAATGCGTTTGTCCTGAATACGGAGGAACTGGCGACGGTATTTCACTTGCCGCATTTTGCACGCGCCAGTGCCCTGGCAAACATCAGCGGCCTTCGTCTTGAGCCGCCCGAAAATCTTCCCGTATGAGTCGGGTTGTAGAATTTCGGTTTGCCGCTTGTGCGGCGTAAATTTCTTAAGCAAGGTATAGGTAGAAAAACTTATATAATGTGCACTCATGAGATTCATTGAATTTACTAACCGAAATTTCACAACCCGATGAGTTTCTTTCTGAAGGACAGTTACGTGATTGTATTTGCGGCCGCGTTCGCGGTTCTCTCGGGGTATGCGCTCTTTATTACGCCCCCGCAAATGTACCCCGTAGGGGCTACGGTTACGGTGCCGCAGGGAGCGAGCGTTCGTGAAGCGGGTGAACTTCTCCAAAAAGCGGGTGCCGTCCGCTCCGCCGCCGCGTTCACGCTTGCGGTTCGTTTCTGGAATCCTACCGGAGGGGTGCTTGCGAGTACCTATGCCCTCACACGGAAGGAAAGCGCCTTCCGTCTGGCGTACCGTTTTGCCCACGGCGACACGGGGATTGAACCCGTTCGTGTCACGATTCCCGAAGGACTTTCAAGCAGAGAAATAGGCGAACTACTCAAAGAGCGTCTCGGCGTTTTTGATAGTGAGCGTTTCCGCGTTTTGGGGGAGGCGGAGGAGGGGTATTTATTTCCCGAAACGTACTATCTTCTTCCCGGAACAGATCCCGAGGCGGCGGTACGTCTGATGAAAGAGACGTTTGCCGAAAAGGTGGGACCGTTGGAAGAAAAAATACGCGCAAGCGGAAAGTCCGTTCACGAAGTCGTCACCATGGGGTCTCTGATAGAGCGCGAAGCCAGAAAACCGGAGACACGAAGGATGATTTCGGATATTTTGTGGCGGAGAATTGAGCTCGGCATGCCGCTGCAGGTTGATGCGGTCTTCGGGTACATCTTCGGCAAGAGCGGTTACGCGCCGAACTTTGAGGATTTGAAAATTGAGTCTCCCTATAATACCTATCTGAATCGGGGGCTCCCGCCCGGTCCAATCGCGAACCCCGGTCTGGATTCCATACTTGCCGCCGTAGAGCCGAAAGGGAACGACTACCTGTACTACCTGACCGGGAAAGACGGCAGAATGTACTACGCAAAGACGTTTGAGAGACATGTTGCGAACAGAGTCCACCTCAAGTAGCATGGGCGCACTGTGGCATACGAAAACAATCATGTACTGGCGAAAGTGCAGGCGGAAATGGACGAGAAAATCGCCCTGGTGGCACGACTGTCGTGCACGGTTCAGGTCACTCCGCTCCCGTTTCTCTCGGAGTTGGTGGATGGCGTACCGCTGTACGGTTTTGTAGGAAGCGCCCCTCCGAAAGTAGACAAGCGCGACATGGTGCATATTCCGCTTCCCGTTAAAGGGGTAGTAGTTGATCAGCTTCATCGCGGAATGAAAACAGTGGACGTGCGCGTACCGGAACAGTCAATCCGGAATAACTGCTTTGTCCTAAACGGAGATTTCTGCAGTCCCTTCCGGCAGTACCGAAAGGCGGGATGGTGGAAACGAAAAGTATAATAATTTCCGTATGGTCGAACGACCCAAAACACCGTTTTTTGCTCTTTCTTTAGGGCCCGAGCCCCGCGGTATTCCCGCTCAAACACCGAACCCCGCAAAAAAGGAAGCAACCTCTCCCATTCCCGATACGAACGAATACGAGGCATTAGTGAACGCATTGACTCCCGAGGAGCGGGCGCAATTAGTCCGTCTTACTCCGTTTATACAGGGATTACTCTCTCATTTACGGGAAAAATATAAATCGCCGGCGTTTGCCGGCGTTCGGGTTGATCTGGATACTATCCGCTTTGACCTTCCGGAGAAGAGAGTTCACGATGCCGTGCTCAGTATTCTGACCCGCGTAGTAGCCGAAGAATACAAGCTGGCTATCAACTCGCATAACGCCGGCATCCCCGTACCCGCTCGCATCCGTCCGGATTTGAATAAAATGAATTAATTTTGTTAAGCTTCACAGGTGAAAACAATTTTTGTGGGTCTTTCCGGCGGCGTTGATTCGGCGGTGTCCGCGTATCTGCTGAAAAAAGAGGGGCACCGGGTAGTCGGTGCTTTCATAAAAGGCTGGGAGCCTGATTTTCTGCCGTGCACAGGCAAGGAAGACCGCCTGTCCGCCATGCAGGTTGCGGCACACCTGGGTATCCCGTTCGTGACGTACGACCTTGAGGAAGAATACAAACGTGATGTGGTTGACTACTTTGTGTCTGAATATAAATCGGGGCGCACACCGAATCCCGACGTGATGTGCAATCGCATGATTAAGTTCGGCTCCTTTTGGGAGAAAGCGAAAGCGGACGGTGCCGATTTTATCGCGACGGGACACTATGCAATCAATGACGGAGAAAAAATAAAAGTCAGCCGTGACGCGGAAAAAGACCAGACGTATTTCCTCTGGACTCTGACGAAGGAAGATCTGGCGCACTCTTTGTTTCCGGTCGGCAATCTGGAAAAAGAAGAAGTGCGCCGCATCGCCGAAAAGGCGCAGTTGCCCAATTCAAAACGCCCCGATTCCCAAGGTCTTTGTTTCCTGGGTCACGTGGACATGAAGGAATTTCTGAAACGCTACATTCCCGAAAAAAAGGGCGCGGTTATGACGGAAGACGGGGAAACCGTCGGGGAACACGACGGCGTCTGGTTCTACACGCTCGGACAACGGCACGGTTTTCGCGTGCATCAAAAAGCAGGAATAATTGACGCTCTGAAAGTGTACGTAGTGGGGAAAGACACGGAGAAAAATATTCTCTTCGTTTCGGGGACCAGGGTCGGAGAAAGGGCTAAATCCTCGTTCGCGCTTACGGACATAAGCACCGTCTCGGGGGCAAAGACAGAAGGTAAGGTTTTAGCCCGGTATCGCTATCGGCAAGCACTGCTGCCCGCCGTACTTCGCGGAGATACAGTGACCTTTGAAGAACCGCAGAACATTGCCTCGGGGCAATCCTGCGTTTTCTATGCACAGGACGGGTGTATGACGGGCGGTGGTATTATTGCCTGATGCCGATAGTCGTAAAAGGGGACGGGACACGCGAAGAATTCCAGCTTGATAAGCTTTTACGCTCGCTCAAACACTCGGGTGCGGACGAAGAACTCGCACAGCAGATTGCCGCACGGATAGTGCAGATGGTACGCGAAGGGATGTCCACGACGCACATCTACCGCGAAGCGTTTAAACTTCTGAGAAAAGAAGAGCGCACAACCGCGGCCCGCTATTCCATGCGCCGCGCCATACTTGAACTCGGACCGACGGGATTTCCGTTTGAGGATTTCGTGGCGGAGCTGATGCGCGCGGAAGGGTACGAGACGCAA
The DNA here is from genome assembly GCA_964359685.1 of uncultured Candidatus Saccharibacteria bacterium. Taxonomy (GTDB): domain Bacteria; phylum Patescibacteriota; class Minisyncoccia; order Phycocordibacterales; family Phycocordibacteraceae; genus Phycocordibacter. The sequence continues at coordinate 298 of CAYHUW010000065.1, read as the reverse complement.
CTTCGCGTGGTTGTGGCGGGGCGGTGCATAGAACATGAAGTTGACGTCGTACTCAAGAAAAACGGTAAAACCGCCGGTGCGGAACTCAAATTTCATAACACGCCCGGATTTAAGACGGATTTAAAAACAGCGCTCTATGTCCGCGCGAGATACTGGGATATAGAGTGGGGCGCGAAAGATCGCAATGAGAAAGCGGGCATTGACGAGGGATGGCTGATTACGAACACCAAATTCACCGGGAATGCGATTGACTACGCTTCGTGCTCCGGCATCCGCCTTATCGGGTGGAGTTTCCCTC
>CAYHUW010000064.1:0-3992 GCA_964359685.1 uncultured Candidatus Saccharibacteria bacterium | reverse complement strand
AAACGTTCCGTTCTGATTGAAAAAGCGTTTTTGGCTTTCGTGTTACGATTTTCAAATGCAAAAGCTTATTGTCGGCAACTGGAAGCTCTATATCCGTACCTTTGAAGAAGGTAAAAAACTTCTGAAAGCAATTGATAAAAAATTGCCCCGAGGAGTCAAAACCACCGTTGTTGTCTGCCCGCCCGTCGCTCTTGCGGCTGCGTTACGGCGCGAATACAAAGGAAAACGCATTGCGTTCGGTACTCAGGACGCGTTTTGGGAAAGCGAGGGCGCGTTTACGGGGCAGATATCTCCGGTAAATCTCGCGTCCGCGGGCATTTCGTACGTCATTCTCGGTCACTCCGAACGGCGCGCCTTGGGCGAGACGGATGAAGATGTTGCAAAGAAGGCAGTCGCCGCGCTCTCCGCGGGGCTTCACCCTATCGTGTGCGTCGGAGAAATAGAGCGCGACCAGGACGGAAAATTTTTCTCGGTCATTGAGAAAAGCGTGAAAGCAACACTTGCCCGCATTGAGCCGAAGGACGCGGGAAAGTTTACGGTTGCATATGAGCCGGTGTGGGCAATCGGGAAAACGGAAGCCGCATCTCCGCGCACGGCCGCCGAAGCGGTTCTCTATATCAGAAAAACAATTGCCGATATGTGGGGCAGGGAGAAAGCCCTCAAAGTGCGAATTATTTACGGTGCTTCCGTTGATGCGGGAAACGCCGCACATTTTGCAGCCGAAAAAAGTATCCACGGACTCTTGCCGGGCAGAGCTTCCGTTGATGCCGAAGAATTTGTCGGCATACTAAAGGCTTTTTCTTAACTATGACTGAAAAATTTTTACTCTCTGCTCAGAACGTTGATATCTACAAAGAAGACGGTCTTGATCCTTTTGCGCGGACCGGCGCGGTAAGCGCCGAGCAGCTGCACCGTGCAGGCGCCGTAGGTGTTGTGCTCGGCCACTCGGAGGTGGGCGACACACCCGGCATTTTAAGGAAAAAACTTTTCAGTATTGTTGAACAGTCAACCGGCAAAGAGGGTTTTTTAAATAACATTACGCTTTTGGTGGGCGAAACGTGGGAAGAATTTGATAAGCATTCGCCGGAAGAAGTCGCACATTCGGTTACCGGACATCTTCTCTCAATAACGGACGGCTTGCCGCAGATTTTTGTTGAAAAACTGGTTGTGGGGTATGAACCGAAGTGGGGTTCCCGCGGAAGCGGACGTGATGATATGCCGCCTCCGGCTCCGGAGTTGATTTCAGTTGTTGCGGCTAAAATGAAAGAAGTCCTGTCGCAAAAGTTCGGGGACAGAGGATCCCGCGTACCTATTATTTACGGGGGGCGGTCCACACCCGAGCGGACGCGCCAAATTCTCTCAGACGAAAACGTGGAAGGACTTATACTCGGTTCCGCGTGTAATACGGTAGAAAAAACTATGGCGATTGCGGAAAGTATGAACGCCGCCAGGCCCGGGAAACGGAAAATTCTACACGCGAACTTCAAGGCATACGATTTGCCCGACAGTTACGAAAAATATGTTGCCGAACTTTCAAAACTTGATGACACGTTTGTTGTGTATGTATCGCCCGCACACACGGATATCCGTGCGGTACGCGATATACTGGCAAAATAAATATGCTGCGAACACTTACAGAAATACCGAATGTTACGGGGATGCGAGTATTGGTCCGCGCATCCTTTGATGTGCCGATTGAGAACGGTGCTGTCACTGATCCGCTACGCCTTGATGCCGCGCTACCGACTATAGAGTACCTGCGTCATAAGGGTGCCCGTGTGGTTTTGATGGGGCATGTCGGACGCGATCCTATGTTTTCCGCCCGCCCCGTGTATGAGTATTTAAAGACAAAAATTCCTCTTTCTTTTACTGAAGACATTGCCGGTCCGCAGGCTCAAGCAGCCTCGCGAAACCTGAAAGACGGAGAAATACTTATGATTGAAAATCTTCGCCGCGATTCGGGAGAACGAGGCAACGACGATACGTTCGCCCGTTCGCTCGCCGCGCTTGGCGATATCTACGTAAATGATGCGTTTACGAATACACATAGAAATCATGCGTCCATGGTCGGTGTTCCGAAATATATTCCCGGGTATGCGGGTCTTCAGTTAATGGATGAGGTGAACGGTCTGACGCCCGCGTTGCATCCGGAAAGCCCGTCGTTAGCGGTCATCGGCGGCAAAAAATTTGAAACAAAAGCCGCAGTAGTGCACACACTACTCAATAAGTACGACAAGTTGTTCATCGGCGGGGCTATCGTCAACGATTTTTTAAAGGCGAAAGGTCTTGAAGTGGGTAAGTCGCTGATTGCAGATCCTGAAATGGTAAGGCCGTTATTAAACAACTCAAAAATTATTCTTGCAGAAGACGTTACGATTGAAAACCCGAACGGCGTGGAAGACAGAGATGTAACTGACGTGCATGAAAACGATACTATTTTTGATATAGGCCCAAAATCAATCGCGGCACTGCGACCCGTCATAGAAAAATCGCGCACGATTCTTTGGAACGGTCCGATGGGCAATTTTGAGAAAGGTTTTACGAAACAAACCGACGCACTCGCAAAAATGATTGCCGAATCAAAAGGAAAAACTATCGTCGGCGGGGGCGACACGTTGGCGTCAATTCAGAGCCTGAATCTTATGGAAAAGTTTTCGTTCGTCTCAACCGCGGGGGGCGCGATGCTGGATTTTCTCGCAAACGGCACACTGCCCGGTATTGAAGCGCTGGAAAACTCGTCAGACCGATAGTATTCCGATTTTGCCCGTTTCCGTTATACTTTTAAGCAATGCCCGAACAACTCCGTGAATCCCCGGCGGTCGCTCACGTGCGAAAGACCGTTCAGGAAGTGCAGGCACACATTGATGCCGCGCTTGCGGGGAGCCCGACCCTGGATAGGCAACTTGCCGATGTCCTAATAGAAACCATGCGAGGACTCAGGGAGGATTTGAAACGGCTTCCGCAGTCGGTGGCGCGCGATGAACAGATAGCCGCGCTCGACAGGCAGATTGCAGTCATTAACGGACCGCGGATGCGATTCAAAGGGGTTCCGCCCAGGAACTGACGTCCGCATTTGTTTGATGCGGGCAGGCGAAAGATTTCCGGGCAATTTCCACAACTCGCGTGCTCCATTCTCTTGAGAGGAGTATGCTTTGCATATGAAAGAAGCGGCGGCACTGCTCTTTACTTCCCTGGTGGCGACATCCGCATTTGCAGAGAGTCCGCGCACTCCGCGAAGTGACGCGCAGGGAGAACTGGTTGTGCCGCGGTATCTTGTGCGGCCGACGCCCCAGCTTCATGATTCAACAGTAAATGCGTGTGAGTATGATGATGACGGGTTTGAGCGCGGAGCGATAACGCGGGAGTCCGTCGTTGACGGGATGGGTATCATAATCTCAACGGGTCGGTTTTTTGTTGAACGGGAAATAGGGGATCAGACGGCTCGCGAAGCCCGTCGTCTGAAGTACGAACAGTCACTCGAGCGTTGCAGCGCCGAAGATTTCCTTGCGGCACGGGTTCTTGTCCGTCAGGTTTTTCCTCCTTCGGTTGAGGGGAACAACCCGATGTACGATTTTATAGCCCGGGAGACGGAACAGAGGTTGATGCTTTTGCGCGACGCTTCGGAGCGCGGGACTTAGATTTCAGGTTTGTCTGCGGGGGTGAACGGAATAAGGTGTACGTGGACGTGGGGGACCTGGTCTCCGACGACAGACATTTTGACGAGGTTCGCGCCGTGTTTTTCTTTGAGTTCCCGCGCCAATTTTTTTGCGACACGGAACACGTGGTCTGAAAGTTCGTCAGGAAGTTCATAAAACCACTGGTAGTGCGCTTTTGTAATGAGGAGGGTGTGCCCGGGCGCTTTCGGTCGGATGTCCGGGAAAGCGATCACGAGTTCGTCCTCGTACGTTTTGGAAGCGGGGATAGTGCCCGCGACGATTTTGCAGAAAATACAGTCATTCATGGGCAAATGATATCATTTGCGAGACATGCAT
>CAYHUW010000063.1:0-4131 GCA_964359685.1 uncultured Candidatus Saccharibacteria bacterium | reverse complement strand
CTCCCGAAGGTCTGACACCGTGGCATTGGTTTAAAACGGCGGGTTACAACTTCGTCTACGCGGGAGAAAACCTGGCGGTGCGTTTCTACGATTCCGTGGATGTCGTTAGAGCGTGGATGGATTCCCCGGGACACCGTGCGAATATTCTGAACTCGCATTTTACGGAAATCGGAATCGGGATTGCGGAAGGGACGTTTGAAGGAAGACCCACGGTTTTCGTCGTACAGATGTTCGGCTCTCCCGCATCCACGTTCAGCACATTTCCCTCAAGCGTGACACGGGTTGCGGCAAAACTACCCGAACCGGCTCCGACTGTTCCGAATGCGGCTACTACCACGATTCCGGGCACAGCGCCGATTGCCGTCCGGGGAGCGACGACCGAAGATACTAAGGAAGAAATTTCCGACGACCACAAGACCGGAGGCGGGCACGCCCACATTGAAACGGAACCGCCCGTTGTCATTGCAGATGACACGTTCATAGCCGTACGCGCGGAAGCCGCGACAAACTCGCCGCTCGCTGCCGTTACCGTATCGGCTGACGCGGGTATGCCGTTTGTACAAAAGCTTATTACTTCGCCGAAATCGGTTGCGCAGTCGGTCTACATCGTTCTTGCAACGATTATCGGTATTGCGCTCGTCCTCATGATTTTCATTGAAATCAAACGTCAGCATCCGAAAAATGTGGCGTTGGGATTTTTGCTGTTGTTCCTTATGATAGGCCTCTTGGCCTTAGGGGAAATGCTCTACCCGGGCGCGCTTTTGATAGTGTAGATGTGTAATTTTTTCCTCCCCAGTTTTCTATCATATATGATAGAAAAATTTTAAACCTGTTGTTCCGAGGTCTATTGGAGTATGTAAAAACTTCCCATATATGGGAAGTTTTTTAAAAGTACGAACAGGAGGGTTTCCGGGAAAATCTAGGAAAGTCTGAGCGAGCCCGAGGCGAAAATCGGAGCGTGCGGCTTTTTACCTGAGGATGCACGCAGGTACGCCGCGGCCGCAATCATTATGGCGTTGTCGCCGGTCAGGGATTTGTCCGGCAGATGCACTTCTATATCGGTAAATTCGTTCTGCACCAAATCCACCAGTCCGCGGCGGATGATATCGTTTGCGGACACACCGCCGCCGATCACGAACGAACCGATGTCGCGGGATGCAAGCGCACGACGCGTTTTAATAATCAGTACATCGCGCACGGCGTCTTCAAACGCGTGCGCGATGTGTTCTTTGTCTTCTTCGCCGATTTTGTCCATTTTCTGGAGTTTGTACATCACCGCGGTTTTGAGACCTGAGAATGAAAAATCACAGGTGGCATCCGTCGCCATCGGGCGGGGGAAAATGATTTCGTTTTTGCCGCGAATCCGCGAGCGGGCCGCAAGCGCCGCGACTTGCGGCCCGCCCGGATAGGCGAGATTCAGAAGGCGCGCCACTTTATCAAACGCTTCGCCGACGGCATCGTCCTTGGTTTCGCCGATTCTCTCGTACACAAACCACTCGTCCATTGCGACGAACTCTGTGTGCCCGCCGGAAATCAAAAGCGCCAAAAGCGGGAGTTTGGGCGCGCGGAGCGTGAAATTCTTTCCGTCGGGCTCCAGGAGTGCGGAGACAATGTGTCCTTCCATGTGGTCAATGCCCATGACGGGGATGTTCCAGGCTTTGCCCAAAGCGACAGCGAAGTTAATGCCGGTCCACAATGCCGGTTCAAGCCCCGGACCGTGCGTAACCGCAATCATGTCCACCTCGGGCGCTTTCGTGGCGTAAATGAAATCGCGTATTGAGGTCTTAAACGCGACATCCCGCACGTCGGAGAGCGCTTCTTCCTGGGAGGGGGTAATACCTTCTTCCGTTTCGTACAAGCCCGCATCCGTGAGAGCCTGCGCCGTCAGCGGCACTAAGTTCGTCTGATGTTCGCGTTTTGCGAGGTTGGGATACACACCGCCAAAGGGTGCGTGTAGATCCGCCTGTGACAGAAGGGCGTTCCCCAGGATTTTAAACGACGCCTTTTTGATATCCCCCTCGCCCTCAAGCACAACAACGGCAGTTTCGTCGCAGCTGGTTTCTATCGCTAGGATTTTCATGAGTCCGCAGGTACTATAGCATTTTGCTATGAATAATGACGGCATCAAAGCGGTTGCACTTGACGTTGATGGAACATTGATTGATTCATCCGTATGGAAAGCGCTTCACGCGCTTTTCGGTGTGACGTCCGAAGAAGACGAACATCTCAATTCAATGTATATGTCCGGCTCGCTTACGTTTCGTGGGGTTACGGACGAAATGGCAAAATACTACTTGCGAAAAAATCCGAAGCCGACAAAAGCGGACATAGACGCCGTTCTCGCGAATTTCAGATTCGTTCCGGAAGCGGAGGAGGTAGTACGTGCGCTCGGAGAAAGGTACTACCTCGCGCTCGTTTCCTCCGGTTTTTCTGATTATGTTTTTCAAATCGCGGAGATGCTCGGCATTCCGCATGCGTATGCGTTTACCGCAGTCGCGTATTCGGCGGACGGGCGGTTCGCGGGCATTTCCTACAATGAGCCCGGCAACGAACTTGAAGCAAAAGTAAATGCTCTGAAAAAATTCGGCACAAAGGTCGGGGCAAAACCCGAGGAAATTGTGTTTGTCGGGGATTCCATAAACGACCTCGCGGCGTTCCGGCACACGGGGCACGGGATTTTGGTAGGGGACTCAACGGAAGAGCTCGGGAGTGCGGCCTGGAAGCGCGTTGATGCGTTACCCGAGGTTCTGGCTATACTGTAGGCAATGACAAAAAGAAACGATTTGTGGGTCTGGATGGACGTGGAAATGACATCCTTGGCTGATGTGAATACCGACCGGATAATCCAGCTGGCCGCGGTAATTACCGACAAAGAATTGAATGTGATTGCGGAAGGCCCCGAGATAACGCTGCATGCCGACAGAAGTGCTTTTGACGGAATCGCACCCGAGGTGAAAGCGCTCCACGAGAAGAGCGGGGTTTTGGAGGCGTCGGTCGCGAGCAACGTCACGCTTGCGGAAGCGGAAGAAAAAATACTTTCGTTTGTTTCGGAATATGCCGAGGCGGGTACTGCGCCTCTCTGCGGCAATTCCGTACATATGGACAGAATGTTTCTGAAAGCGCAGATGCCGAAATTGTATGAATATCTGTTTTACAGAAACATTGATGTTTCAACTCTGAAGGAATTGGCGCGCAGATGGAAGCCTGAGCTGTATGACGAATGGCAGAATATGAAAGGGGAGAAGGCGCATCGCGCGAAAGAAGATATCCTTCGCTCAATAGAAGAGCTGAAATTTTACCGAGAAAAACTGCTCAAACGCTGATGTGCTATACTAAGTATAGCACATTTAGTCGGTGGAGCGTCTTTCGTCCCGCGCAACCATTTCAGGCAAGGGGCGACCATACGTGGCGAAGGCTCTCTGAAGAGCGGGGTATTTCCGCAACTCTTCTACAAGTGTTGAGCGGGAAACTGCGACGTTTTCGCCTCGGTAGAAAGGTTCAAATCGTTCGGGCCAGGTATTTGTGAGATACACAATAGCCCGCCGTTCCTTCCGCGATAGGGAGTTTCCGTAATACGGTGGTGACAGTAACAGGTATATCTGTCCTATAGCAAGGTTGGGGTGCACTCCTTCAAGCTGCATAATTGCCGCAGAAATGTCGGCGCCGTTTCTGTTCGCTTCGGCAATATAAATACCCGCTTTATATTCCCCGTCTGTTTCGTTGTGTCCCGCTGCTGTCCTTCCCAATAAGTCGGTTACGTACTCATGCGGTATCTGCGCCGACGGGGCGCGACCTATACCGCCGGTACTTCCGGGCAGGAGAAATGCCGCCCCTGCGAGTGCGAGAAGTGAGCGTCTTCCGATTTTTGAATCGCCAGATTCCCGAGATTCCCGAGCCACGGTGTATCCGTGAATGCTACACCTGCTACGTGCGCTTACGCTTTTCTATCCACCCCTTTTTAATCAGGGGCGCTTGTGTATCGGGTGCGCCTGTAAGCAGAGCTTTCCGCGCACTTTCGTTCGGTCATGCCAAAGAGCTCTTCGGCATGACCCTCTCTCAAGTGCGCGGTGAGGGGCTCGAACCCCCGACATCGTCAACGTCAATGACGCGCTCTACCAACTGAGCTAACCG
>CAYHUW010000062.1:0-4203 GCA_964359685.1 uncultured Candidatus Saccharibacteria bacterium | reverse complement strand
GCGCACCAATATGGACGAATTTGCGATGGGCTCTTCCACCGAACACTCGGCGTACGGCGCCGCAAAAAATCCTTACGATATCACCCGCGTTCCCGGCGGCTCGTCCGGCGGCTCCGCCGCCGCGGTCGCCGCGCGCATGGCGACGGTAGCCCTGGGTTCCGAAACGTGCGGTTCAATCCGCCAGCCGGCGAGCCTGTGCGGTTTGGTGGGGTTGAAGCCGACGTACGGCGCGGTCTCGCGTTCGGGATTGATTGCGATGGGCTCAAGCCTGGATCAAATCGGCTCATTCGGCAGAAGCGTCTACGATGTTGAGGTTGTCTTCAACGCGACGAAAGGACATGACCCCATGGACGGCACGACCCTGCCGGACTACAAGGAGACGCAGGCGAAAAATAAAAAAATCGGCGTGCCGTGGGCGTTTGTGAAGGATGCGCAGGCGGACGTGCAGGATGTTTTCGGAAAACAACTAAAAGAGCTTTCCGCAAAAGGATATGAAATCGTTGATATTGAGTTTCCTTCCGCTCCGTTCGGGCTTGCAGCCTACTACATCGTGATGCCGGCCGAGGTTTCAACAAACCTCGCGCGCCTGGACGGCATGCGGTACGGACATCACGCGGAAGGAAAAGATCTGTTTGAAGAATACGCGCGGTCGCGCGCGGAAGGTTTCGGACCCGAAACCAGACGCCGTATTATTTTAGGCACGTACGTGCTTACGTCCGGCTACTATGACGCATACTATCGGCGCGCGACCGCGCTCCGCGGCGTCCTTGCGGAGGATTTGAAAAAAGCATTTGAGAGTGTGTCGTATATCGCAACTCCCACCACTCCGGGACCCGCGTTCAAACTCGGCGAAAAAAGCGACCCGGTATCCATGTACTTGGAAGATATTTTCGCCGCGCCGGCAAATTTAACGGGCATACCTGCGATTTCCGTTCCGAAGGCGACGGTGGTACGGGACGGCGTCACACTTCCCGTGGGTATACAATTTATGAGTCCGAAGCGAACCGAGGCGTCTTTGTTTGCGGTAGCGAAGGATGTTTTGAACGAGGAATCGTAGAGGAATCATAAATGACATACGAATACCTCAAATTTCTTAATCTCCAGTGGTGGTATTGCGTCATCTACTCTCTTTTCGGCGGGAGATGCACGTACGTAGATGAGTTCGGGAACATTCTTCCCGAGGACGGCACAGGCATTGCCACGACGACTCCCGTACACACGGGTGCGTCCGGCTCTGTGGATTTTTGGCAATGGCTTTTCGGCGGCGGCGCAAGCTCGGGAAACGAATACAGCGGAGCGTTTGCGGGCTTGGTGAACGTGTTCGCCCCTCTGGTCGCCGTTTTCGGATTTCTGTGGGCGGTGTATAGCGCGCTCGCGTACACGCTTTCCGGTCTTCTGATTCTTCTTATTCTTGGCGCAGGCATCGGTCTTCTTATGATTCGATACCGGGAACTTTCCATGTACGGCACGCTTTCGCCGAAATCCGCGGCCGTAAGCGGACTCCGGAGTCGCTGGCAACTTTTGCTGGATCAGGCGATTTCAACGGATCCGAAACAGTGGCGCGCCGCGATTTTGGAAGCGGATATCATGCTCGGTGAAGTGCTCCTGAAACTCGGATACGCGGGTGAGTCAACCGCGGAACGTCTGCGTGCCGTTCCCGACGGAGCGTTCGTGACGTTGCCGAATGCGTGGGAAGCGCACCGCATCAGAAATTTTGTATCCGCGCGCTCAAGCGATTACATTCTTACGCAGCGCGAATCGTTCCGCGTGATGAAACTGTACGAACAGGTATTTGAAGAATTTGATTTTATCTGACTTGAAAAAGCGTTCTCTACAGAGTATAGTTCTCCCTACCATAGCGGGGTGGAGGAGTGGTACCTCGGAAGGCTCATAACCTTCAGACTCCAGTTCGAATCTGGACCCCGCAACAAGATTTAGTTCCAGGGAATTTTAGGTTATTATATTCAAACTCATGAAAGCACTGGTACTTGCCGCAGGGGACGGAAAACGTCTGCGCCCTTTGACAGAAGATCGGCCGAAGCCGATGATTTTTTTGAACGGGAAACCGCTTTTGGAGTACATCTTGAATGAACTTCCCGACGCGATAACGGATCTGATAATCATCGTCGGCTACAGGGGAGAGAAAATCCGTGAATATTTCGGCGACGTGTGGAAAGGGAAGACCATTACCTACATTGAGCAGAAAGAGCGCCTGGGCACGGCGCACGCGGTACATATGGCAAAAGAGCATCTTTTGCATGAGAAATTTTTCCTTCTGAATGCGGATGACATCGGCGACAAAAGTTCTTTTGAACAGGGACTGCAGTACGAATACTGTTTGTTCGTGAACGAACACGAAGACCCGAAACGGTTCGGTGTGGTTGAACTGAACGCTGACGGCACGCTGAAAAAAATTACCGAAAAACCGGAACACCCCGCAACAAAACTCGTGTCAACGGGCACGATGGTACTTTCGCCCGGTATTTTTGATATTCCCCTGGTTCGGCATCCGAACGGCGAGCACTACATTGTGGATTCGCTCGCGGGCATTCTTGCCAAACAGCCGATTCAGGTCATCCGCCAAAAGTCGTGGGTAACGGTAACGTTCCCCGAAGACATCCCAAAGACAGAAGCTCTTTTGAAGAAAATGGGGAAGTAGGTTAGATTTAACGGATTGCTGGGATAGCTCAGGTAGTTAGAGCATGGGACTCATAAACCCAAGGTCGGAGGTGCAAGTCCTCCTCCCAGCACCAGGTTATCCGATTTGAAGGGGTCTGCCCCTTCTGTCGCGTACGACAACCGTCGCGTTTGAATTCTGCGATTCGTTCCCCAAAAGGTCGTTGTCGGGGAACAGCATGCCGAACGTGGGAACGCGGTTTCGGTTTTCAAGCAACAGACGGTGTATGAGCTGCCCCCTAAATGCAAGTTGCCCATGTTCCGTCGCTGTAATCACGAACGGCATGGGGATGTCCCTGTTTTCTCTGTCTGCGATTTCGCGAATTTTTCTGAAGAGCGCTTCGGTCGCCAGCGGAAGAATGTAACAGTCGTCAAAGATAACCGTGTCGGGCTTCTCGCGGGCAAGTGCGGCCAGCCGTTCATCCATGTATCGTCTTGCAAAGGCTTCTGCAAAGTCCTCTGACCGCATCACTACGGACCGCTGTTCCTCCGGACTTCTGCCGACGCCCAGCCGTCCCAGTTCAACCAGTTCTTCTGAACCGTGCCCGCGCACGAGCACTGTAATCGGCGTTTGAGTATTCATAATCGCCTCCGTTAAATTTGAACCCGCGCTTTCAAGCGATTCCACCGTCGCCCATTCGCAGTTTCTTCGCTCGGGGAGCAGTCCGGAAAAATGCCGTACAGTACCCAGACTGTGCAGTCGCGCCATAACTTCAGGGGTGGCATAGACGGACTCACTGCTGTCCGGGTCTTCCGTCACCGCTCCTGAAATGAATAGGATTGTCTCGTTAAAAATCGGCTCATCCCGGTAGCGTTCGCGCGCGTTTTGTATCGCGCCTATTGAATCCCGAATGTTTCGTTCGGTCGGTGGAAGGTGCAGGTCCGCCAATCTTCTGGTGATTCCGACCACGCGTTCCGCCCGCGCTCTCTCGCTTTCGTTGTGCAAACGGGGAACGCGCTCTTCTATTTGAACCAGAAATCTATATCGCGGTTCTATGCGCACAAAGTTACTGTCCAGAACCGTTATTTCGCGGTCGTACGTTTGTTCAAGATATTTTATATATTCCGCGGTCAGCGGATTCTGTATTTCAGTCAGGCCGCATGCGGGATCGTTCCGCATAGAGTCGCGCTCAGAACTGTCAATGTGAGTGAACCGAACAGAGTTGGTTTGTCGTGCGGAGTCTGAAAGGGGAGCGGCCAAAAGACCGAGTGCCAGGGAATGTGAAATAATTTTTCTGAAAGTGAATCTTCGTGTACCGTGCAGATTTTGATTAGTTTCAAATCCCATCTCTATTTCTGATAGTACCATCACGACGGGAGATATGAGCGGAAATACACTCCCGAGAGGGCTCGTTTTTTCGGGGTTTTTTTGGTACTATCACGAACTGCAAGCGTTTTGCGGCCGTATGGGTACATACATCCGCTGCGCTCGGAAATAATAAGAAAGCACGCTTTCTTATTATCTTCCTCGCTTGCGGCTGTAGCTCAACGGTAGAGCACTCGCCTGTCACGCGAGAGGTCGTGGGG
>CAYHUW010000061.1:0-4211 GCA_964359685.1 uncultured Candidatus Saccharibacteria bacterium | reverse complement strand
AAAGGGAGCCTTAACGGTAATGTGAGGAACGACATTTTCGTGGAGAGGAAAGACACCGTATCGGTATGCAATATCGCGCGTCAGACGCTCATGATACGTCTTCGCATCTCCCGTCAGAAGATGAGCGACAAAGTACTTCACCCATGTTCATGGTATCAGTTTTACCAGCGACGTAGAGCGAGACCACTGGAAAACTAAGTTTTCAGTGGCGAGCCGAGGAGCTGGAAAGATAAAGCCCTATCTTTACCTTCACAATAAAAAGAGGCTTTATCTTTCGGAGGTCTTCTTTTTCTTCCCCAGGGAGGAGTAGTACGCGGCAATGACAAACACGACGCCGATGGTGCCGGTCACCGCTTCAGGAACTTCGGTCAGCATTGAGACGAGCATTGAAATCGCAAGCCCGAAAATCGCCCAGTGCGCGCCATGTTCCAGATACTTCAGCGTATCCAGGGTCTTTTCTTTCACCATATAGATAGTCAGCGAACGGACGAAAAAGGCGCCGATGCCTAAGCCCGCCGCGATAATCGGGATTGAGGAGGTAAGCGCAAACGCTCCGATAACGCCGTCCAGAGAGAACGAAGCGTCCAATACTTCAAGATACGCAAAAAGAGCAAGGCTGTGGGATGCGGTCTCTTTGGCCTCAATGGAAAACGCGCTCGTAATGCCCTGCATGACGATGAACAGGACGACGCCGAAGACGCCTGCAATCATCACGGTCCCCTGCTCCTCAGGGGGGACAAGAAACGCAATGCCGGTAACCGCAAGAAGCGCAATCACAATCTCAAGCGCTTCAATTCTCCCCCATTTGGAAAGGTGTTCTTCAACGACATGAATCCAGTGAAGTTCTTTTGTTGTATCAAGGAAATATTTCAGGGCAACCAAAAGCAGGAACGACGCACCGAATGCGTGTATCGCATGCTTGGCACCTTCCAGCAAGTGCCCGTATTCTGCGGGCTCGAACAGCGCCAACATCGTGATCGCCCACGGGGAAGCCCAGGTAACAATTGAAACAATCACAATCGGCAACACGAAGCGCGTCCCGAAAACCGCAATCAGAATGCCCCACGAAAGAAAGCGCTTCTGCCACGTCGGCGTCATTTTCTGCAGGACACGCGCGTTCACCACCGCGTTATCAAACGAGAGAGTTACCTCAAGCAAAATCAAAAGGCAGGCAAGAAAAAGAGCCGCGGTGCCCCCGTAGAAAAAAAGCGCGACAAGGCCGACAACGGTTACGAGAATTGAAAACCAAAAATGTTTAAGAACGGCCTGCATGTAACACGTTTATATTTTTTCTTTTGACTCCGAAAAAATAATTCTGTTTTTCTTAAGACCGACCTTTGCCAGACGCTTTGTGATGAAATCTTTCAACTGCTTTTCCGTTTTGAACCTGCGCGCTTTCCCGTCCGCTATCGCGCCCCACGCGCCGACGGCTCTGAGTACGTCCACTTTATTCAAAATGAGATGCGTCACGCCGTTGATGCGAATGCCACGCTCCAGGTGATCAAGGTCAATCCAGTTGCACTGGCGAGGACGACCCGTGGTTGCACCGTATTCCTCTCCCGCTTCGCGGATTTTCGCAAAAATCGGTTCATCAGGCTCAAATTTTTTCGCACCGACGTATGTTTCGTAAATTTTTGCGTTCCCGTACACATTTTTTACCGCCGAGTGCGGAATGCCGTTCAGCATCGCGCCTGCAGTCGTGCAGTGGCTTGATGTAACGAACGGATAGTCGCCCCAGTCAATATCAAGCCCGAAGCCCTGCGCGCCTTCCCCGAGTATGACCACCTTCTTTTTATTTTTATGAAATTCTTCGTAGAGGTCAATGAGGTACGGTTTCAGCTCAGGAACACTTTCGGCGCGGATGCCGATGCGCGCATACTTGTCGCGGTACGCGGGTCCGTTCCCGCGCTTCGTGGTGCCGATTCTCGCATCCTTGCTGTCCTCGTGTTTATGATCTTCGGTAATGATGTGCGTATTCGTCGCGACAAAGATTTTGCCTTTGGTGCGCACGCCCCCCGCCTCCAGCTCCTCAATCTCCTTAAAAAACTGAACGGGGTCCAGAACACACCCCGGACCGATAATTGAAGGGACGCCCCAGAAAACGCCCGCGGGGATGTGGTGCGTAACGAATTTTTTTCCCTTATGAAATATAGTGTGCCCCGCGTTACAGCCGCCGTTATAGCGCAACACATGGCTGTATTTCTTTGATTTTGCCAAAAAATGGGTAACCTTGCCCTTCCCCGAGTCTCCGTATTGGAGGTCAACAACAATGTCTGCTTCCACGTCGGTTAATGCTATCAGAAATTCCTCAAATCAGCGAGCGGTCGTCTTGATTCGCGGCGCCTGAAGTACTTCAACAACCTCAAATTCGGTTCTGCCCAATTTCAGACCGTCGGGTGTTTCAACCGTAACGCGCCACTTCCCTTCAAAAATCCCCCGCTTAAACGAATATCCGCGGTAGCCCGCTTCCCTGCCTCCTTCGGCGCGGTAGGAAACGGTATTTGATAGCACCCAGTCGTTCTCAAGCGTGCTCCAGTATTCCCAAACGTGCACAATGTCTGTTTCTATCCGGACCGGAGTATAGACCGAACTGAACACGTACAGGGGTTCGCCCTTCACCAGGTGGACCGTCACGCCGAACAGCCGCTCAAACAGGCTCGTCTCCTCTCCCAACAATCGGTACGTATCGCCATCGCGGGCCACATAGTGGTACGGACCGATATCCTTTAACACCAGGGGAATCGGCGGCAGAAGGTTCGCGTGGTATGCCACAATCACCGCGGTCGCGACCGCCCCGACACTGTAGATAATTCCTTTTATGTTTTCCCTGAACTTCGTTTTCCCGGTGAGATACAGTACGAAACAAAACGCCGCTAAGGCACACGCCGCAACGAGCGCACTCAGAAGAAAAATATCCGCGCCCATTCTCCCCACCCAGAGCGGAACGGTATAGATTGAGAAGGAAAGAATCGCCAAAAAATAAATGGTGAGATTAAAAATAAGCCGGGAACGGTACTGCTTCAACAGTTCCAGCCCCGCGACAACGGAGACCAGCGCAAGAATAAAAGGCCAGCTGTCGGCTATTGATGCACTCTTGACATAAAACACCACAAACGCGCTGAACAAAGAGCCGAATGCGTACGTCAAAACAAGAGGCAGAAGCGGCGCAACTTTATTTGAAAACTGACCCTGGAATATTCCGACCTCTTTGAGATGCATCAGAAGAATCATCGCCCCCGCGACGACCAGATATGTATAAATAAGAATTGTTTCGGGAAGAAGGTCGGCTTTCCGCAGGGTAACGCTGTCTACCAGAAACCCGAAACCCAGAAAGACAGGCAAAAGTATCCGCTCGTTGTCGCCGATAAAGGTCTTTAATTTGAGAACGTAGGGTTTCAAAAGAAAAGGCCGAAAGCCTCGGCGTTATTGTAGCGCGCGAAACCGCGGATACGGGGCTACTGGTGGCCGCTGAGTCCGTACTTACCGTAACGCCACAGTACCCAGACGAAATGCACAACAAACAGTATTGCCTGCAGAACGAGCGCCGTTGCGGTCGCCTCCCAAAATGAGCCCGTCGTAATCCACAAGTAGAGGTTCGTGATGACAAACGCAATAATGCGCCACTCCAGAGAAACTTTAAAAGAAGCGATGAAATGCTCACGCATACTCTTGTAGTACCACGCGCATGCGTGAATAGCGGGAAAAATAAAAAACGAAGCAGTGGAAAACTAAAGAGCGGCGCGCCGGACGGCGGCGAGTTTTTGAAGTAGTGCGTCAAGCTCGGAGAGCGGAAACTGAGTGGATGCGTCCGAAAGTGCCTGCTCGGGAGAGTCGTGAATTTCCATAAACAGCCCGTCTACGCCCGATGCGACCGCGGCTTTCGCCAACGTGGGAATGTATTCGCGCATGCCGCCGGTTACTTTTCCGCCGGAAGCAGCCCCCGGAAGCTGGAGGCTGTGCGTCGCGTCATACACGACCGGAACACCGAGCGCTTTCATAATCGGGAACGAGCGCATATCAACCACCAGATTGTTGTAGCCGAAGGATGAGCCGCGCTCCATAAGCAGAATTTCTTTCGCGCCTGCATTTTTCAGTTTCAAAACCACATGTTTCATATCCCACGGCGCCATAAACTGACCTTTTTTGACGCTTACTATTCTTCCGGTCTTTGCCGCCGCAGTCAGGAGGTCCGTCTGGCGCGCAAGAAACGC
>CAYHUW010000060.1:0-4467 GCA_964359685.1 uncultured Candidatus Saccharibacteria bacterium | reverse complement strand
CCACGAGCTCGGGCAGTTAAACGGCCTTACTACCGGCCTCGCGCTGGATATGTGGGAACACGCCTACATGGTGGACTACACGCCCGCGGAGAAAGCAAAATACGTAGAGGCATTTTTCAAAAACCTGAACGGCGGGATTGCAGAAGGCCGACTCACATAACACTCCGGGATTTCGTGACACGGGTGCGTTTCCAAAAGATTACCCCTCTCATGGAGGATTTTACTTTTTACAAAAGTATTGTGTAGTGCTATACTCCCCCGAATGAGCGCTGAACATGCACCGGCGGCGGAAGCCGCTAACGACAACGAAAACTCGAGTCCGATGAAATTCGTGGGAGATGTTTTTTCGCCCTTGATTGTATTTGTCCCTATCGTGGGGGCGGTGGCAGCAAAATCGGAAGGGAGCGAAGGGGGCGGTCACGACGACCACCCTGCCGAAGGCGGCGGAGATCATCCGACAGGTCAGGAAGCAGACCACGGTGCGGGAGCCGACCACGGAGCAGCGGAACACGGACCGACGGCGCACGGACCGGCAGAGCACGCGCCCGAAGGGGCTCACGATGCGGGACATCCCGACCCCGGACACGCGGAAGCAAGCGCGCCTGCGCACGCAAACGACAACCATGAGGAAGCCGGCGCGGCGACCGCGGCGCACCGCACGGCCGCATAAAGTTTTAACTTTCTAGTTGCGTCTTATCACGAACAGAAACGCGAGTACGTAGAACGCGAGAAGAGCTACAAGAAATTCAAGGGCAAACACGTGCGGAATTGAAAACGCGGAAAAAGAGAAACCTCCGAGCCATACGGATATTTGGATAATGTAATGGAGAACCGCATATGCGAGTGCGGTAAAGGGAAGCGCAATAACAGTTGACGCGAGTGCGAAAAGCGCCGCGATGAACCCCAGGAGCATCGCCGCGGGAACCGCGGGCAAAACCAATATATTTGCGATAAGAGAAACAAGCGATACTGAACCGATTGAGAGGATCAGAAGCGGAAGGACTGTAATCTGCGTTGAGAGCGTTGTCGCAACAATTTCCCTCAAGCCGAGCATCTCGGGAACGAATTGCATGCGCTTCTGGAGAGGATTTGAAAAGAGCACCAACCCCAAGGTTGCAAGCATTGAAAGCTGATACGACAAATCAAAGAGAACGAGATACGGATTCATGAGCGCCATGCCCGCCCCCGCAATCAGAAGCACGCGCACTCCCTCCGTCGGGCGCCTGAGGTGCTGAGCAATAAGAACGATAACCGCCATCACGCCTGCGCGGATTGCAGTCTCCGAAGCGCCGACCATTGTGACGAACGCCAGTATACCGATTCCGGAAATCAGGAGCGCAAGAGAACGTGAAAATAAACGTTCGGCGAGAAATTTAATAACCAGAATAACGAGCGCGATGTTGTAACCCGAGAGCACGATAATATGCACCACGCCCGCATTTCTGAAACTTTCGGTTATTTTTTCTCCGAGTGATTGTTTTTCACCGAGCAGCAGTCCTGCGAGCAAGGCACTTTCCGGCTCGGGAAGCGCTTTCTGAATGCCTGAGATGAGTGCATGTTTGAGAGAAAGGAGTACCGCGACTACCCCGTTCCCTTCGTCGTGTGCAAGAACTTCAACATCGGGGAAGGAAACGACGTGCGTTATGCCGTGTGCCAGAAGATACTTCGGATAATCAAATGTTCGCCCGCCGCCGAGATTTTCTTCGTCGTCCTCGACGTTAGAAAATCCAAGTGGCGTCGTTCTCGAGCGCCCGTCCGTTTCAAAAGGTTCGGGGAGCGCGAGTTTCCCCGTGACGCGCACACGGTCACCGTACGCGACATCAGTAAAACGGTCGGCAAAAACAAGGACCTTACAGGCACACCCATATATGGGTGTGCCTGTAATTCTTCTTACTTCAACTGTAAGGTGGATGTTTTTCTCCCGTACATCGGGGTCACGGACTATCACTCCTTCAATCTCGGTTTTCTGCCCAACGACCGCATCCAGTGCAGGCGTTGCGGGTTCCGGTGCGAACACAGAATAAAGCGCCGCACCGGCAATGATTAAGACACAAAGAATCGGAACAACGCTGCGAGCCCACGTCCCCTGCATTGCAAATATGATACCTTGCCTCCCTTCCTATTTCTCTTTATATAATGTCACCATGGTAACATGGTGACATTAAGAACATTGAGATTGGGATGGGATGTGCTGAGCGGAACGGCGAAGCAGCGTTACGAGCCGCGGTCCATGGCGTCGTTGGCATACTGATCCGCCACTTTGTTCTGCTCGCGCGGAACGTGCATGAAGCGTATGTTCGGAAATGCTTCCATAATCAGGAGGCGCACCCGCTCGTGTTTTTCTTTCAAATCGGGATTTTTTACTTTGTATTCCCCTTTCATCTGCTTCACAATTAATTCCGAATCCATTTTTACCGTGACGTGTGCGGTAACGGGGCTCCCAAGCACTTTGTGTGTCGTCTGAAGTGCCAAAATCAAGGCTTCGTATTCCGCCCAATTATTCGTCTGCGTACCGAGGTATTTGGAAACATGCGCAATTTCTTTCGCCTGCCCTGAGTGAGTCGAAGGGTCTCCCTTATATATGACCGCGCCCGCCCCTGCCGGCCCCGGATTTCCGCGTGACCCTCCGTCTGTGTAGATTGTGATTGTGGGCATTGAAACAAGTTTACTACAGCAACACAGCGAGAATAGACTGCTTATTCTTGTTATTTGACCTTATTAATAAAGAGGCATAGTGTTTAGCTTGTGAGAAAAAAACCTCTTATAGCCATCTGCTATGACTTCGACGGCACATTAGCGCCGGGCAATATGCAGGAATATAGCTACTTCCCTGAAATCATCACGAAACCTAAAAACTTTTGGAAAGAAACACAGAAACGCGCAGAAAAAGAGAACGCCGATCAAATTCTGTGCTACATGTCCTTGATGCTAGAAAAAGCAAAACGTAGCGAAAATAATGCTCGAGTGACGAAAAAAGCATTCAAGGAGTACGGAGAAAATATTGTTTTTTTCAAAGGCGTTAAACAGTGGTTCAAAAGGATTAATCAATACGCTCGGACTCGCGGAGCAAAAGTTGAGCACTACATTATTTCCTCGGGCGTAAAGGAAATGATAAAAGGTACGCGAATAAGTAAAGAATTTAAGGAAGTCTATGCGTCTTCATTCACATACGACAAGTACGGGATAGCCCAATGGCCGGGTCTGGCTGTTAACTACACAACAAAAACTCAATTTCTTTTTCGCATAAATAAGGGAACGCTAGAAGCTTGGGATAATACGAAAATAAATAAGTTCACTCGAATGGAAGACCGGCCAGTGCCTTTTGAGAGAATGATCTACATCGGAGACGGGGAAACCGATGTCCCATGCATGCGCCTGGTAAAAAACGAGGGCGGTTACTCAATTGCGGTATACAAACCGCGTGCGAAAGGAGCTAAAAAGTCCTCCGTGCAACTCCGCAACGACGGGAGAATTGATTTTTTTGCAATTGCAGACTACAGACAGGACAAACCGCTTGACCGACAGGTTAGAAGACGGATAGATGAAATAGTTGCTAGTTACAAACGTCTTTCTGTAGAAAAAGTCTAAAGAGTTAGGTTGTACCTAAAACCAAATTCTCAATACGGAGGCGCAGTTCGCGGCGGCCGGCGAAATATGAGCGCTCTATACAGGCGTCTACGGTGCATTGGTCGCCTTCTGAAAGAAGCGCCAGGGTGTCTTTGAAGGTAGTCCGCGGGAAGAAGAAAGCCACGGCATCCGCCCGTGCGCCGGAATCATCCGTGAGCGTGATGCGCGCGTGCTCTTTGCCTGCCCCGAAATATGAAATCGCATAGGCGGTGACGTTCTTCAGGCGGAATATGGGTTTCGGGTTCTGTTGTCCGAAGGGCGCCAACGTGCGCAGGGCTTCGTACGCGAGGTCGTTCACTTCGGTCAGATTCAAATGGCTCTCAATATTTTCCAAATCGGCAATCACTGTTTCTTCCCCCGCATTTCTTTCATTCAGTCTCTGAAGCGCAGCCTCCAGCTTTTCCTGAAGCGTATGAATGGAAGCTGGGTCAACGGAAAAACCGCCCGAGAGTTCATGCCCGCCGAAATCCAGGAATGCGTCTTTCGCCTCCACCAAAAGATCCACAATGTTCACTTTTCCGTCGGAGCGGCACGAGCCTTTTATCAACTCACCGTCCATTCCCCACAGACACACAGGCTTTTGGTACGTCTGCACCACACCCGTTGCGGCAATACCCAAAAGGGACGGCCGCCACTCGCGGCTTCCCATCACAATCACATTACCGATCGTGGTCAGTGTTTCAATTTTCTTCTTCACTTCTTCAGGCGTATCAGACAAGAAAATAGCCATTTCTTTTGTTGAGGACATTTTTCCGCTTATCCCTGTCAAAGGAGGCAAGAAAGAGCACTGGATAGAAGCAGGCTTGTAATATCCTAGTTTAGGAATAATATCCCGAGTTA
>CAYHUW010000059.1:0-4479 GCA_964359685.1 uncultured Candidatus Saccharibacteria bacterium | reverse complement strand
AATTTTTTCTTTTTCACTGATTTTTTTCTGCCCGTAGGTTTCTTTCTTTATCTCAATACATCCCTTCGGCGAGCAATCCCGCGTGACCGTCACACTTACCGGAGGCTGCGTTGAGGTCCAGCCGGGGTATTCATCAGCCAAAATGTCCGCGTAGTTTACAAATGTAATGGAGCACTGTGAGCCCATTTCGGTCACCTTCCCTTTTACTTTCGCCCATCCGCTCTCGTTTGGGGTCAACGTTCCCGCATCCCAACGGACAGTATGATCGCCGGACGTATAGGTGCCTGAAGTGACGTTCCCCGAGTGGGATTCGCTTACATACATTACCTGCGGCTTCAGTGTGTCGCGAACCTGGACGTCCGTACATTCAGCGGTTCCGATGTTTTTGAAGTTAATCGTATATTCAAACTCTTCGTTCAATCCGACATTTGTTTTGTTTACTGATTTGGTGATGTCCAAAATACACTCGTCCCGTTGATCAATAACCTGCTTGTTTTTGAATACAACCGCGGCACAGATAGGACCGGGACTCACGTACACGAGGCCGTTTGCGGGAGTTACCGAAAGCATCTGCCACGTGGGCGGAAGTATTTCGGTAATCGTGTGAAGACCGGGGGAAACATTACTGAAAATCGCATTACCGTTTGCATCATTGACCGCCTGATACGCCGTTGCGTCCGGATCAAGAATGAAGGTGAACTGAGCGACCGGAGTCAAAATATTTCCGTTCGTATCGTACGTCTCCTTCAAAACCTGAATACAGCCGTTTGACGGAGGCGGAATGGGAACGACGACCTGGCATGTTGCGGCGCCGTACGTCGCGTGGCTCGTGTTCATGACATAGGTCGTGTTCGTCGTCGGATACACCACCACAGACCCGCCTGTAACGGGTGTTGCGGCACCGACGCCGTTATTTATTGTCGCGGACTGCGCGAGATATGTGGTCCACGTCAAAGTGACGGGGGCTCCCGGTGCGGGCGAAGGATTCGGATTTGCGGTCAATGTACAGTACGGAGTCGGGTTATTGCAGGAACTGCCGCAACCGCCGCCGCCGCCGTCAAAACCGCCTCCGAAACCGCCGCCGCCGAAACCTCCGAAACCGCCACCTCCGCCGTCAAGCACCACACAACAAAAGAAATCGCTTCCGGAAAATGCCTGTGCGAAATGCGGTACTGTGGTAAAAGCACCGAAAACGATACCGGAAACTACAACAACAATAATGAGCAATTTTGCTATTACTGTATTCTGACGTTTGAGGAAATTAAATTTCATATGCTGTTAGAGTTACTGACCGCGAATCGAACCTCGGTTACGGACACGACGCCACTCTGTTCCGGTCCACTCTACTTCACCTTCAGTGCCAGCCCAACGAAGGTACTCTCTAAGACGCGGGTCTGTGGCAGAAAAAGTAATGCCGTCTTGGTTAGCAGTACCCACACCCGAACCATTATCAGGTATACCGTCGCTGTTTATGTCTCGTATATCATTATCGTGTATGCCGAATACATTTGAAACGTGACCAATGACGATTCTGTTGCGTGAATCCCTTTCGCCTGTCGGGACTTTGAAACACAATTCTCTGTGTTCAGAACTCGGGTCTCCTGAAAGTGCTCCCGTTTGTCTTGGCGTACGCATGCGTAACACTCCGTCTTCGCCAACACGATAAGTAACGAAGCTTCGCTCATCAGCCACCGCCAACTCTCGCCCGCGCGGCAAATTGGCCCGCACTTCAGATTCGGCATTCGGCCGGAAACTATCGCAATCAATACAGTTGACACTGATTATATTGTTGTACATCCGGTCGCCTTCATTTATGCACAGCGCCCGAATTGCCGCATCCGCAGCTGCGAGCACTTCGCCGCGCCTCACTCCCGAACCTTCGTAAGACTGAACAATCGTCCCCGGGGGTAAGTTCGTCATAGTTAAATCCATACAAGGACTCGCAGCAGCAGCCGATACTGCATTTTCTACACGCGGCCGCGGAAGGAGTTTGAATATCCAATTTTGGCAATCCTCTGAAAGCGTCATCACGAGATACACATCCCCTCTCCCTGGAACGGTAAGAGCTGTTACGTAGCGTTCAGCCGGAACCGATGCGCTCCCTGTAGCACTGATGTTAGACGGGACTCGGGGCATTTCTACAGAAATGACCTCTGCTCCTACTCCCTCATAGACCAACTCTCCACCTCGCCTACCAACCTGACCGTCAGCAACTTCCCGCGGCGCAATAAAATTCGGATTAACACCGGTAATCGGAAAATTGGCAAGATTTGGTGCTCCTTGAATTGTTCGAATGATTTCAGCCCTTTGTTCCGGAGATAGCGTAATGCCTTCATTTGTTGAAAATTGGTCGATAGCCAAACCCACATTTTGTACAGCTTCTGCACGGTTGCGAGCAAACGGCCCGTCTCCGAAGTGATCAACCACTCGTCGTGTTGCAGTAGCATCTTCAGGGCGAGAATAAGAGACGGTCCCCCTGGCTAGGCCAGATACCCCAACAGCGGCCTCTTGTGCAGATGCATCACGAAAGCCTATCGGTTGCCCGACAAAAGCGGTAAGTGCCGCGACTGTCCATATACTTGCTCTGTTTTTGCTCATCATGATGCGTTTATTAATTTCTTAAATTTAACTATTTGTAAGTAATTCCCGTGATACAAATTCGGCTTTGACGATGTTTCTGTCCGTCTTTTTGCCGAAACTATCGCATGTTGAGAGGATGAGCATTCTGTCGTTACCGCTTAAATCTACCCAACCGTCACTGACCGACGCATGCTCAACCGAGATAACCCGGTAGCGAAAGACCGCGGTAGCCGAGTACAACTCAATCTCCTCTCCGACCTTTACGTTCTGCAGATTGTTGAAGGCTTTGAAGGCCTGATTCTTAACAACCGGCAAACCGCTCTGGTGTCCTAAGATAAACATACGCGACTGTTCCCCGAGGAGTGCCGAACCCGGATAGCGGACCGCGCCTTTCAAAAGCGCATTGTCCAATACCGTGATGTCGCTTGAACTCGGATTCTGAATCGGCGTATCTACGCCGATTGAAGGAATCTTTATCCGTGACGGGCTCTCCACGGAAAACTGCGAGGCTGCTGCGCCGGCGACGGATCCGCTCTCGGAATCAGAAGCGGGAGCCGCATTTTTGTCCGCAATCGTTTTCGGCGCTTCGGGATAAAAATCCAGAGCGAAGAAAACAGTTGAGAGAACAAAAAATGACGCGAGGAAAACCGCGAGAAACTCCCACGGCTTACCGGCCACGTGTCCTATGTTTTCTGTGATGCGATTTCCACCTTTCATATGAAGATACGAACTGTCCGAAACTGAGGAGAAGCTCCACAGGTGGATTCATTCCGAACAGTTTCTAAGAAATAGCTTACATCATAGAACGCATTTTGTCAAGGATTTGGATTAGGACAGGGAAAGCGTTGGTGTAAAGGAGATGCTTGACAAGTTCAAATATCCATGATACTGTCCCTCACATGGAAAACACACCGAATTCAGGGCGCGGCCTCATGCAAGGGAGCGTACAGCGCGTTGCAGCTATTATCGGTTTCATCGCAATCCTCGGCATCGGTATGTGGGGATCGGTTCAGATTGCCCGCGCGGTACCGGGAGCGCTCTCTAATCTCGCATCCGCAATTGTTTCACTGACTTCTATTTTTGTTCCTGCCGACGAAACGCTGACGCTCACTGTTCCCTCTTTGAATGTTGAACACAACAAAGCGTTTATTCTCTCCTGGACACACGACAAGAAAAGCGTGGAGGGTTCATATCGTTTCCGCTTTGACTGCGCGGATGGTGTTCGCGTCTCTGCGCTCAATGCATTAAACGGTCAGGACACCGTGTTCTGCAATGTGCCGTTTAACTTTGTAAACGCAAACAACTCAATTACGCTGACGGGCTTTTCCGATAAAAACCGCTTTATTGACGTAACGGTATACGTTGATTTCACCCCGAACGGTGCAAACCAGCCTACGGTTACGGGCAAGACCACTTTGACACTTACGAACCCTGCTTTGGGTTCAAGCCCTTCAGTCGGTACGACTCCCACGGCCCCGACCACCCCTTCTACACCGACAACTCCCTCTACTCCTTCTACCCCCTCTACGCCTTCAACCCCCACGATTCCGGGAACCACGACCACGAACACATACACCATCCCCGGCTCAGGATCTCCGGCTTCTGACCCGAACGGCTATGTGGATTTGGTACCGCGCATCATTGAAGTCGGCGTCGTAGATAAATCAACAGGCGCATTCACGGCATCAAGCACTCCTTCCGTCAGAAGCAGAATCGCGGTTCGTTTCGCAGTTGAGAATCAGGGTACGAAGACTTCCAGCCAGTTCGCCTTTAACGCGGTCTTGCCTACCCTCCCCTTGCACATCTTCTCCGCCCCGATGCAGCAGGAATTGCGCCCGAAAGACCGTATTGAATTCCCGTGGGGGTTGAGAAGTTTTGAAAAAGCGTAAAACGGTGAAT
>CAYHUW010000058.1:0-4744 GCA_964359685.1 uncultured Candidatus Saccharibacteria bacterium | reverse complement strand
AGCCCCAGACCCATGACCGTTATCTTCTTCCCGTCAAAAAAAGGCCTCCAGTTCTTCATGGAAGCCATTATACGTCGTATGTGTTTTTTACGGAAAAATCATTCGCTCTCAAACAGAGCGGACAGAGACTCATCGGAAACAATTCGTTTTATAGCGTCACCGAAAATGTCCCCGACAGAAATTATCTGAATTTTTGAGGAAAGCGCTCGCTCGGGAGAAATTGTATCCGTGATGAAAACTTTATCAACGGGCGCGCTGTCCAGACGCTCATTCGCGGGTCCCGAAAGCACTCCGTGGGTCACAGCGGCATAGACCGCGGTCGCGCCGCTCGCCTTCAAAAGTTCAGCCGCTTTCGCCAGAGTTCCGCAGGTATCAAGCATGTCGTCAATAATGAGGGCCACCTTTCCTTTCACGTCGCCCACCAAGCGCACCTTGGCTACCTGATTCGGCAATTCGCGCTCTTTGTGAATGATGGCCAATTCCGCGCTCTCCATCATGCGCTTCGCGTAGGATTGAGCGCGCGCCGCTCCCCCGACGTCAGGCGAAACAACCACTACTCTGTTTTCGGCAAGTTCTTTCTTAAAAAATTCTTTGAAGAAGTTAATGAACACCGGGCGGGCATACAGATAATCCACATTCGCTTTTCGGAAAAATCCTCCGATTGAATCCGTATGCAAATCCATCGCCAAGACGTGGTCCGCGCCCATAGTATCCAGCATCATGGCAAACGCGCGCGAAGAAATAGCCTCGCGGGGCTTTGATTTTCTCTCCTGACGGGCGTAGCCGAAATACGGAATAACGGCGGTAATGTCTTTTGCGGACGCGCCCCGGGCGGCGTCAAGCGCGATAAACAGGCGGGTCCAGTTTTCCGCGGGCGGATTCGTTGACTGAATAAGGAAAACGCTTTTCCCGCGGATGTTTTCTTCAAACTGTACGTACTGCTCGCCGTCCGAGAACGTCTTCAGTTTTATTTTTCCGAGCTGTACGCCTATTTTTGCGGCAATCTTCTGCGCAAGTGCATCGTTGGAGCCCAAACTAAAAACGGCAAATTCTCCTGTCATGCGCGGATTATACCTCCGAACACTTCAAAAGAGAAAGCCCTAGCCCTCACGCAGATACCCCCAATTGTGGAGTTTGTCCGAATCTTCCGTCCACCTGTCCCCGATGTCGGTCCGGTAGAACATATTCGGAATCAGGATGTTCTGAATGCGGCTGTATGCCTGGGTCTGCGCCTGTTTCATAGTCTGCCCCGTGCCGACGACGATAACCGCAATGCCCATATAGCCCGCCAGAATCCACTCGTCGTTTACCAACTTCAGATCGCCCAGGTGCACCCCCTCCCCGTTCGCCCGTTTCTTGAATACCACCGCCGTGTCTTTCGTCATCATTTCAAAAAGTTTTTTATCCTCGTACGGGAACGGCGGCGTCGCAAGTAAGACGCCGACCTGGAATCCCTTTTTTGTTTTGAGTTCAAAATCAATTCCCGCCGCGAGGTTATACACCAACTCCGACGTGGGCATACTGATTCCTTCCTGCTGGATGTGTATCGTCGGATATCCGATGCGCGAGGTGAATTCCAGAGGGTAAATACCGTTATTGTTGACGATGCAGTTTAAATCTATATAGCCGACGTAGTGCTCTTCCGCCAGTTTTTCCTCAAATTTTTTCAAGGTGAGGTTAAAAAGTTTATTCGGGGAACTCCAGAACATAGAAGTGCCCATCTCCCCCGTCTGCGGTCCTACCTCGCCGGGAAACAGGCGCTTGTGCTCAAAATTAATGTTAACCGGCGTAATGAATTTGTTTCCGTTGAAAAACGCCCCGACGCCCACTTCAACGCCCGTCACTTTTTTCTGAAGCTGAAATACTTTTATCTTTGATGACCACACGCGTTTGTACGTTTCCAGCATGCGGATGACGTCGCTGCCGTCTTCCTCCTGACCCACAAACAGCAGCCCTTTGTAGTTTTGCGCCTGCCCCGACGGTTTGATGACGTATGCACCGGGATTGTTTCGCACATAGTTGATGCCTTCGTCAAAATCCGTGAAAGTCTGATAGGACAAAATAGGGACTCCGAGTTTCTTCATCTCGTCCTGTCCGAACGAACGGTCGTCCTCAAGGCGGTCCGTGTACGGCGTACCCCCGAACACCAATTTCCCCTTCCCGCGCAGCCGTTTCGCGTGTGCGCCCATGCCCTCCACGTCGTCAAACACAATCACATCCGCCCAGCCGACCTCCGGTTCCCAATTTTTTACCATTTTGAAAAAACCGTCTCCGATACCGTCGTCCGAGTGTTTCAGGTAAAACTTTACCTCGTGCCCCTCTTTCTGCACCTGCCACGCAACGTCTATCGCGAGACCGATGAGTGACACGAACAAGAATTTCTTTTTCCCGATGTACGGAACCTCGGGCGGCGTCTGTTTATCTTTATCGTTTCCGCTCATTTCCGTTCCTTCTCCGTATCATAGTACATTCTTCGCGCCTTTCGCCCGCCGGACACACTACCTGCGAACAACGGAAAATCCGCATGTTGTATATACGGAAATTTCTCCGAACTTTTTCTTGAACGCCAAAAGATTTGTATCGCTCCCGCCCAAATTTGCAAACGCATATCCGTCTGCTTTCATCCGGCTCAGGCTCTCCAGCATCAGCATCTCCCCCAGTCCCCAATGTCTGTACGTATGAAGTGCAAGCGCGTGATAGTACCCCGCTGAGTTCGGAACGGGCCACCCGCCGCTTAACGCTTCAGGACGCCCGTCCACCAAAAATACCGACGTGCCCGAAGTTCCCGTAAAATTGTCGTCTATAAGCGCGTGATATTCGGCGGCGTACGCGCGGTGCGTCGCCGGTCGGTTTTTCTTCCACGCGTCAACGATCGCGTGCAGTTCGGGCTTCGGCACCGTATCGGGCACCGTTATATCCAGCGAATGTTCGCGTAAAAATCTGCCGCGGACATTCCTCATAGGTTTCATTCGCGCACCCGGAAGCGCCGTGTCGTACGCGTGAAGATTCAGTACGGGCCACGAAAGCGTCTCGCGCACCCTGCCTGCGTGAAGCGTTGCGGGAAGAAAAGCCAGGATATGTTTCCGCGTCTCAGTCTCGCACTCCAGGTACACGGACTTGATGCCGGAATCTGAGAACGCGTGCTCAAAAAATTCAAGCCGCACCGCACCGCGCTCCCCCGGGGGCGCCAATGGGTCGGCCGTCACGCTCCATTCTTTATCCTGCTCAATGTAGTAGGCCATGAGGCCGTAGCCGTTTCGCGACACAAAGAAAACACTCTTCCACCCTTCTTCGGCGGAATGCGTGAAGGACTCGTAG
This sequence comes from uncultured Candidatus Saccharibacteria bacterium, assembly GCA_964359685.1. GTDB lineage: Bacteria > Patescibacteriota > Minisyncoccia > Phycocordibacterales > Phycocordibacteraceae > Phycocordibacter. The sequence continues at coordinate 1,426 of CAYHUW010000058.1, read as the reverse complement.
GTATGTTCCGGCGCAAAACCGAAGCGCGAAATGCATGCGCCGATTTCCGATCGGGCGGAAATAACATTGTCAAAGCGGGAAAGCACCACAGGAGAAAGTATAGCGTGTACCCTGTAGTAGTATGCTGAAAATGAATAAGAAAACGTTCTTACATTCGCTCACGCAGGTCTACTGCAGAATCGGCAGGACCAGGCACGGCGTCGGCGTCGTCGCGATACGCCCGATACCGAAAGGTGCAGATCCCTTCAAAAACTGCGATCCGTTCGGGAACGTCCTGAAAATCCCCGAAAAAGAATTTGAGGCGTACGCGGCGCCCGAAGCGGCGAAGCAGCTGGTGCGGGATTTTTGCGTCGTGCAAGACGGCCACTACTACGTGCCGAACTACGGAATTGACGCCGTGGATAAATCGTACTTTCTGAATCACTCGCGGAACCCGAACCTGATTACGAAACGGAAAGGCGAAGGATTCGCCGCGGCGCGCGACATAAAAACCGGGGAGGAACTGACATCCGATTACCGGCTCTACAATACCGAGAAACATTTTGTACTATAAAATGTAGACATGCATACGCCGATACCGAAATATTGGTTCGACGGCAATCCGCTCATAACGTCCCTCTTTAACGGTCTGTCGGTATCCATCCCCGAAATTGAGCGGTTTATCGTGGGCTCGGCGAAGGATGCACTGCCCCACGTAAAAAATAAAGAACTTGAGAAAGCCGTTGCGATTCTGACACACGAGGAAGAAGCGCACGCGCGCGTACACGACACGTACAACAATCTTCTGCGGAAACAGGGATATCAGATTTCAAAACATGAAGCGTTTGAGCATTCGGTCGCCGCATTTTTTAACAAGCAGAGCATCAAGACGCGCCTGGTGGTGTGCCTCTGCAGCGAATTTTTTACCGCGGTTTTGGGAAGACATCTGGTAGAAGCAAAAATATACAATGTGCCGGGAGTGGACTCGCGGATGAGCGCGCTGTGGACATGGCATTCATACGAAGAACTGCACCACCGCGGCACGGCGTTTGACCTCTACCTGGATCAGGGCGGCGGATATTTCAGACGGGCGGGGCTCATGATTATTCTCACCATCCGCTGGATGGTGGCGCACTTCTCGGCATGTATTGCGATTTTCTTTCAGAGCAAAGCGCCTGTAGATTTTAAAATGTTTCTGAGAAATCTGAATTTTATTCTCGGTCCGCGCGGCTTCTACACGGCGGTTATCGTAAACTGGTTTATCTTTTTCAAACCGGGCTTCCATCCGAAAAAAGACATACGACTTGAAGAAGGGTTAGACCCGGAACTCCACCACTTCCACGTTGAGAAACACTTTGTAGAAGTGGTGGAGGCGGCATAAACCCGATTCCCGTTCTGTGTGGGCGTGAGAGGACTCGAACCTCCAACCCTTGCAGGATACGCTTCT
>CAYHUW010000057.1:0-4889 GCA_964359685.1 uncultured Candidatus Saccharibacteria bacterium | reverse complement strand
ACGCGGCTTCGGCTCGGAAGGGGCTCATTGTCGCGGCTGTCTGTTCTGCGATTGCGGCTTTTTTTATCTTTTCTTCGGCGCAAAAAACGAACGAAATTGTCCCTGCACCACCTCCGGCAGGTTTCAGCGAGTAAGTATGCAGAAAATAAACGCAGCACGCGGGTTCACACTCATTGAGGTTATGGTCGTGGTTTCCATTATCGCGTTATTGTCTTCGGCAATTCTTGCGAGTCTCGCGTACGCCGGTCAGCGCGGCCGGGACGCGAAAAGAATTCAGGACATAAAGCAGATTCAGAGTGCGCTTGAACTCTACGCGAGCGAACACAGAGGCATCTATCCGATTGTACCGACGAGTTTTGTCTTTGAGCTTGCTTCGTCTCTTACCCCGCAATACATTCCGGCAATGCCTGAAGATCCGAACAGAACGGGTGCGAACCGGTATCGGTACTATACGGTGAGTGCTTCAAACGCAAGCTCGTATTCAATGGTGGTAAACCTGGAATCCGATGACCCTGCCGTCGGTTGGTGTCTGGTAAAACTGGGCGTCGGTTATTCAACGTGGGATCAGTATCCGGCGTGCGATCTTTAATACTTGTTTTAGTTTTTGGCGAGTTTCTCTATCTGATCTTTGGTAAGAAGCCCGGCCTGTGCGCCGATACCCTGTACGACGTACGCTGAATTTATGGTGCCTCGCTTCATCGCGTCCTGAAGTGAATATCCAAGGGTCAGATATGCGCTTGTCGTTGACGCAAACGCATCTCCCGCACCCGTTCTCTGCAGGGGCGGTTTCGGGTCGGGATACATAGGAAGGTGCGTCATGTTCCCGTTTTCAAAGGCGTGGATGCCGTGTACGTCTTCGGTAATCAGAATGACTTTCGGTCCCAATGCGGAAATCGCGCGCGCCATCATCTCCACGTTCGCATTCGCGTCTTTCAGTCCCAGAATGCGGGACGCCTCTTCGCGATTGACGACGAACAGGTTGGTACGGGCGTAAATCCGTTTCAGTTTCTCCGTACCCATTTTCATCTGGAACGTGCCCGGCTGGAAGGTAAGAAAAACATTCGGGTGCGCCTCCAGGTAGTCCGCCAGTTCCTCATGGTACTTTTCCGTGCCCTCGCCGATTGAGGAGAGGTAGATTGTTTTCGGCTCGGGCAAATCTTTCGGGAACGCGTACGGGTATGACTGGTGCTTCACGAGGATGGTCCTGTCAACGCCGAACCACAGAACGTAGTGATAGTTTGTCGGGATTCCGGGGTGCGAAGTGACGAACGAGGCGTCCACGCCTTCGTCTTTAAAATGAGAAAGTATTTTCCCCCCGTTTTCGTCCGCGCCGACGTTTGAAATAAATGCCGTTTTGAGGCCGAGTCTTGCGGCCGCAACCGCGGCGTTTGCGGAGTTGCCGACGCCATAGACGACGTAATTGGCCTCAAAGGGGATTTTGTCGCCGAAACGCATGGAAATCATGCAGGCGCTGTTATCTATGTTGCAGTGCACCTCCGCGTCCTTGAGGCGGATGAAATCGTCAACGACGGTGTCGCCGATGGCTACGAAATCGTATTGCATTGATTCATTATATAATGGAACAAATGTCTCTCGTTGATGATTTGAAGGCCGCCGTCAGAGGAAGTGTGGACGTATCGGCGGAAGCGCTTGAGAAAGCGAGTCGCGACGCGAGTCTGTTTAAAATTCTCCCGCAGGCGGTCGTTACGGTCGCTGACGCAAGCGACGTCTCGGCTTTAGTGAAGTATGTATCGGAGAAGAAAAAAGCGGGAGTCGCTCTGTCCGTAACCGCGCGCGCGGCGGGGACCGATATGTCGGGCGGGCCTCTGAACTCGGGGATTATCGCGGACATGAACGGCATGAACCGCGTTCTTGAAGTGGGCGACTCATTCGCGGTCGTGGAGCCGGGTGCCTATTTCAGGGATTTTGACAAAAAGACCAGAGAGAAAAATTTGGAACTTCCGAGTTACACTGCGAGCCGCGAGTGGTGCACGGTCGGCGGTATGGTCGCCAATGACTCGGGAGGAGAAAAAAACCTGAAGTACGGCAAAACATCACGGTATGTTGAAGAACTGGAGGTTGTCCTTTCCGACGGGAGTGTGTGCACACTGAAAAAACTTGAAGGTGAAGCGCTTTCGGCGAAACTTGCGGAGCAGTCGCTTGAAGGAGATATATACCGCGGCGTCGCGGCAATTCTTAAGGAACATAAATCCGTGATAGAGGCGGCGCAGCCGACGGTAACAAAAAATTCGGCGGGGTATGCCCTGTGGGATATCGGAGACGGGGAGAAGTCGCTCAACCTTGCGCGTCTTGTATCGGGTTCCCAAGGGACGCTCGGCATCATCACGAAAATAAAATTCTCGCTCGTACGTCCGAAGCCGTACTCCTCTATGGTGGTCATGTTTCTCTCGGAGTTGAAAGAACTTTCTACGATTGTCCCCGACGTGCTTGCCGACAAGCCGGACAGTTTTGAATCGTATGATGACCACACGTTTGCGCTCGCGGTGAAATATTTCCCCGAGTTCGCGCTTCAGATGCGGGGAAATCTCTTTACGCTCGGGTGGTCATTTTTACCCGAAGTCCTGATGGCGGCGACGGGCGGTGTACCGAAACTTATTCTATTGGCGGAGTTTCGCGGAGAAACCCAAGCCGAAGCGCTCACGAAAGCCGAAGCGCTTTTTGCGCGCCTCAAAAAAGACAACCCGCACCTGAACGCGCGCATTGCAAAGAATGAAGCTGAGTCGCGGAAGTACTGGGTCGTACGGCGCGAAAGTTTCAACCTCCTGCGGAAAAAAGTGCGCGGCATGCGCACAGCACCGTTTATAGATGACTTCGTCGTCCCGCCGATGACCCTGCCCGAATTTTTTCCGAAACTGACCGAAATACTTTCTCACTACGACTTAACCTACACCGTGACCGGCCACGTGGGCGACGGCAATTTCCACATCATTCCTCTTATAGACCCGAAGCGGAAAGACATGGCGCAGGTTATTGATGAACTCTCGCACAAGGTGTATGACCTCGTGCTCTCATACAAAGGCTCTATCACGGGGGAACATAACGACGGCATTGTACGCACTCCGTACGTTGAAAAGATGTTCGGGTCGGAAATGTACAGGTTATTCGGAGACGTAAAACGTCTGTTTGACCCTCTGAATATCTTTAATCCGGGCAAAAAGACAGGCACGGACTTTGCGGAGTCAATGAGTCATCTGGACGTCGGCGGATAGGCGCTGCTTTGATTTTTCAGGGATTATCGGGTAGTATCTACGGACTATGGTTATTGAATTAAAGGCGGCAAAGCGGGGCAACTCCGGCAAGGGCGTCCAGGCGCTGAGGAAAGACGGCTTGATGCCGGCGATTGTCTATGGTCCGAAACAGGAGGCGCTGCCGGTTGAAATGAACTTGCGCGAGTTTACGAAGGTTCTGGAGAAGGCCGGCGAGTCTACGGTGGTCAGTCTTTCCGTTGACGGTGAGGCACATAATGTACTGATTCATGAAGTGGATGTTGATCCGGTAACAAGCATCCCCCGGCACGCTGATTTTTACGCGATTGTGAAAGGTCAGAAGGTGAAAGTTGAGATTCCATTGGAATTCGTCGGTGAATCTTTGGCGGTCAAGCAGGGCGCAAACCTGGTAAAGGCCTTGCACGAGCTTGAGGTTGAAGCGGACCCGATGAACCTCCCGCGCGAACTCTCCGTTGATATTTCAGTGCTTGCGGACATTGATGCACACATACTTGCAAAAGATATTAAACTCCCCGAGGGCGTGACCCTGGTTACCGGCGGAGACGAAGTCGTAGCGACCGTGGTGGAGGCAAAGGAAGAAGAAGTAATCGCTCCTGTTGTCGCACCGGACATGACAGCAATTGAAACTTCAGTGGAGCGCGGTAAGAAAGAAGAGGAAGGCGCCGCAGCAGAGGAGAAAAAGTAATATGGGACGATTTACTTTTTCTAGAGAAGTCACTATGGGTGTCTATAATACTCGTGCCTCGACTTTTCGTGAAGATATAGACGGTCGTTACGGTTTTGGTTACGGAGCTTCAAGTCTTGAAGGCGGGTTTGCGGAAGAAGTAATACTGACTCAAAAAGTGTTAGCGCCTATTATTGACGATCTTTTCGATCCTCCACAACTTCAGAAAGAAAACTAACGTCCACGCGTCACGATATACTGAAAGTGACGCGCCCCGTTAGAGATAGAAAATGCCTTCGGCATTTCCGTATCGTTCGAAGAACATTGCGTCACCTTCTGCATGTTTTTTCGTAACACACATTTCATTGAACGATTACACTCTGTAATCTCTAACGGGGCGCGTTTTTTTATTACCGGTGTTTTTGTCGCCTGCTTCCTGTCGCTTGCGGGTCTTTCCGCGCATGCCGCGGCGACGTCTGAGGACGTGCTGCGGCATAGGGCAGAACTTGAGTCCCAGCTCGCTCAGCTTGAACGGGAAATATCCGAACAGGCGGGAGTACTTCAGGGTAAACAGAAGGAGCGTCAGTCACTGGAGCGCGACATGGCGATATTGGATGCGGAAATACAGAAAGCAAAACTTTCAATCAAGGCCCGCGATTTAAGTATTCAGACATTAACCGACAATATCGGAGAAAAAGCGGACACTATCGTCGCTCTGGATGAAAAACTCCAGCGCGAGAAACAGTCTTTGGCGGCGATATTCAGAAAAACAAATCAGATAGACGACTATTCTCTGGTTGAGTTTCTGCTTTCGGCACGCGACGTTTCCGATTTTTACGAGGATCTGGATTCGTTCGCGGCGATAAAAACGAACCTGCAGAAATCGTTCGTGGTAATAGAGGGGACGAAGGTTGAAACCGCGGAAGAAAAAGCGACCCTGGAAGAGCGCAGGGCCGAAGAAGAAGAACTGCGCAAGC
>CAYHUW010000056.1:0-5065 GCA_964359685.1 uncultured Candidatus Saccharibacteria bacterium | reverse complement strand
GTACTATCGGCGTTACGGTGTGGATCTACAAGGGTGATGTGTTTGCCGAAAGAACGAAATAATTACCATGCTTTTTCCTAAAAAAGTAAAATTCAGAAAGTGGCACTCAATGCGAGTGAACCCGAAGAAAAAGCAGGTCGCAACCCGCGGCATTACGATTTCTTTCGGTTCTCACGCTTTGAAAGCAACCACGCCTGCGCGCATTTCTTCAAACCAGATTGAAGCAGGCCGCCGCGCAATGGCGCGCCTTTTGGGCAAGACCGGCCGCGTGTGGGTCCGCGTGTTTCCTGACCGTCCTGAAACCAAAAAAGGAGGTGAATTGCCGATGGGTAAAGGAAAAGGAGATCCGTTCCGCTTCATCTGCGAGATAAAACCCGGACGTTTGATATACGAAATTGACGGATTGGACGATAAAACCGCACGCGAGGCACTGAAGAAGGCCGGCGCAAAACTCCCGCTTAAAAGCGTTGTGGTAAGCCGGACGTAGGCACTTGTATAAATATATGAAAGCAAAAGACATCAGAAAGAAGAGCGGGGCTGACCTGAAGAAGGAACTCGGGGAACTTGAGACCGAACTTCGTGAATTCCGTTTCGGCATGTCGGGGGGACGCACGAAGAATGTGAAGCGCGCACGCACCATCCGCAAAGATATCGCGCGCATTAAAACTGTTATGAGTGAATCATCTAAAGCATAAGCGTATGGACAAAAAAGAAGTACAAAAGAAGACACTGGTCGGCATCGTCGTATCAAACAAAATGAAAGATACGGTGTCTGTCGCTGTCTCGGCATACGTGAAGCACCCGAAGTACAAGAAGTACGCGATGCGCACGAAGAAATATCTCGCGCACGATCCGGGCAACACCGCCGCTATCGGAGACAAGGTCACCATCCGCTCCACGCGCCCCTTGTCTAAGAATAAGCATTTTGAAATAGTGAAATAATTTTATGATTCAAGATCGCTCACTCGTCATCATCGCAGACAACACCGGAGGCAAGATCGGACGCATTTTCAAAGTGCTCGGCGGCTCTAAAAAGCGCACCGCATCCATCGGGGATTTGGTGGTGCTTTCAGTCCAAATTGCGGAACCCCGCAAAATGGTGAAGAAGAAAGAAGTGCTGACCGCGGTTGTGGTCCGCCAGACGAAACCGTTCCGCCGCGCGGACGGCTCGTACATCCGCTTTGACGACAACGCAGTCGTGATTCTTTCCAAAAATGCGAAAGACCCGTTTGAACCGAAGGCAAACCGCGTGTTCGGTCCTATTCCGCGCGAAATCGTGGACTTGGGTTACCAGAAAATAGGTTCCTTGGCCCCCGAGGTTGTATAAACGTATGAAAATAAAAAAGAACGACAAAGTCATCGTGGTTTCGGGCAAGGACAAGGGTAAAACCGGGACGGTAACGGTTGCGATTCCCAAAGAAAACATGGTGGTGGTTGAAGGCGTCAACATGAAAAAGAAACACCAGAAGCCCCGCCGCGGCGGCCAGCAGGGACAGATTTTGGAGAAAGCGCTCCCGATTCATGTGTCAAACGTCATGCTTGTTGATCCGAAGTCGGGCAAGCCTACCCGTGTGGGCATTGAGAGAAAAAACGGCAAGCGCGCCCGCGTTACTAAGAAGAGCAAATCCGAACTCGTATGAACATAACAAAAGAAACAGAGAAGAAAGCGTTTGACGCCATGAAGGCGGAGTTCGGCTACAAGAACCGTCTGCAGACCCCGCACCTGACGAAGGTGGTTATTTCAACGGGCGTCGGAAAGATAAAGGATAAGAATAAAATTGAAGTCATACAGGACCGCCTGGCGAAGATTACCGGTCAGAAAGCGGCGGCCCGCGGAGCGAAGAAATCAATCGCAACGTTCAAGGTGCGTCAGGGCGACGTCGTGGGCTTCCAGGTTACTCTTCGCGGAGCCCGGATGTACGATTTCATGGACAAACTGATTCACATTGCGTTTCCGCGTACCCGCGACTTCCGCGGCATCTCCGCAAACGCAATTGATTCTTTGGGTAACCTGACCGTCGGAATTAAAGAGCACACTATTTTCCCCGAAACTTCGGATGAAGATTTGAAGGATGTTTTCGGGCTCGCAGTTACCGTCGTGACCACGGCAAAGAGCAAGAAAGAAGCCGAAGCGTTCTTCCGTCACCTCAAATTCCCGCTCCAATAATTGAGACACATTCTACAAACGCCCCGAAATAGGGGCGTTTTAAGGTATTGACAATTATATATATTAGGTGTATAATGCTCAGATAAATATGGCCGCACGAGAACACATATACGAGACCCACTTTTCGGGTTTTAACCCGGATAATGTCAATCCTGACAGGGTTGGGTTTGATGAAACGGCATTTGGTCGCTATGAGCGAGTGCACACACGCAGCAGAACGGTACACGTACAGCGTGGCCCGTCGTTCCGCCCTCTGAATTGGGGGGAAATAAAGGCCCGATTCCGTCGCCTCGCGCTTCCTTTTCTTGTGGCGACCGCCGCGCTGAACGTCGGCGCGAATGTGGGGACAGAAAGACGCACATCCGCACACGCGGGGCATGAGTTTATACAGCCGGATTCCGCCGGAGATTTTCTCGCGCGGATAAATAAGGCAGCGGGCGAGATTGTGGACGTGGATGTCATCCACCGGTTTATGACCCGGGACGCGGAAGGACACAATTCTTTCAATGCGGGAGGTTTAATTGCACCGCTTGCAGTCGGCGTAACTACAGAGCGCGATATGAATATTAACCTTGAGGTCGCCGCCGGGCAGACATGGGCGCCCGATTTTGAGACTACGGGATTGAACAACCCGGAGCGCGTTCAAGAACTGCGCGATATGATTGTCGCGGAGTTATTGAGGAAATACCCGCAGCATATTTCTATCCGCGGTATTGAAGGGGCGACCAACACAACGGGCGCGTGGAATGCGCAGGGTCGGGAGTTTGCCGTTGCCGCTGACGGCAGTTTGGCTCCGCAGGCACTTGCCGGTCTGGCGCTGGAAAATATCGGAATTACGGGAGGTGCTTCTGACGAAGCAGGTTCGGCATCGGGTCTGGGCGCTCGTGACGTAGAGAACGAGTCTCTTGCTCTGATCAGGGCAAACAATCTTTTGCCGACCGTTCTTGAAGCACTCCGGGGGGCGCACATAGACCCTTCGCAGGTTGAATCTATAGAGCTGCAGGGTGTTGAAAATATTCTTACTCCGGCGGATATAGAAAGACTTGCTGATATAGCATACAGACAGTCGCAGTGGGATCGCGAGGGAGGCACGACGGAAGAATGGGCGCAGAGAACCGTAGAAGCGTACAATCGTCAGCCGGGAAGTCTTACCCTCGTTGAGGGCGATGCTGAAATTTTACAGCGGACTTTGGACCAAATGCGTAATGCACGACTGGTGATTAACGCGCGCGGCGCCGAGCAGTCCTTTCATTCTTTGAATATTGTTATTCCTCTCCCGCTGTTGCTGCTTCTCCTCGGCTTCAAAGGAGCCCCCGGAGGCACACGGAGAAAAGACGTCCCGTACGAAGTATTAATTACGACTGATTACATAAGACGAGATGCGGTAAAACGCCGTCTGTTTGCGGAAACGAATCCGGCGGATTACGGCGGCTCTCTCGGTGCACAGCGTGACTTCCATGCCGTATATGACTCAATAGACCTGCATGCCCATGCCGCCGACCTCCCGCGGATGCAGCAGCACATGCTGACCGAAGAGGTGTTGCCGTCGCTCAGACGCGGCACACAGGAGCCGTATATTGACTATATGTCCATCGCAAACGGAGCGCTTGAGTTTATGTACTCCGATACTCCGAAGTTCGGCATTCGCAAGGGTCGGTATCCCACCAGCGACGAAGCGCAGCGTTTTGTGACGGAAGAACTTATAAAAATGTGGGAACATCACGATCAGGCTGTGTTCCCGATGGAAGAGAGAGGTTCGGAGATTGGAGGCCTTGAATTGACGGGCACAGCGCTTGATTTGAAGCAGCAGCTTAATTATCGTCACAGCAAGGAAGTGGTCTTGTGGGCGAAGCTTCTTGCCGAACAGTTCACACTCATCAGTGAGCAGTTGTATGCGGCAAAAAACGAAGCTCTCGCGGAATCCGTTCGTCCTGATGCTCTCCCGATTCTTACACGAGACGAATTTGAATCATTGCTGCGCGAGAGAATTGCGGCAAACGCAGAGACTGCAAGAGGAGACGATAACCGGAGAAAGAATGCCTTTGTCGTAAGCGCGCAGCCGGACGGTGCGGATTACGGGTCTCGGATGTATTAGGACTGCAATTTGACCCGGGGGCGGGTATTTGCTATAGTCCTTTGAGCTTTGAAGTCCCTGTTCCGGCTACCGCAAGGTGTGCAGAATATGGCTCTAAAAGGCGACAAAACCAGCTGTTCTAGAGGTTTTCCTCGGGAAAAGCACAGGTTGTCCCAAAACTTTTTGTTTATGGGGCATCTGCCCCGGTTTTGTTAGAAAATGTTGTGAGCGAGAGCGAACTTGATTTTCTACAACCCCGCCCTCTAAGCATCTCTGCTTGAGGAGCCTAGAGGGCGGGGTCTAAGATTTTCTAACTCGCGGACTCGTAACAAAATCTAAGATGGCAAAAACATCACAAATCGCACGAAATCAGAAGCGCATCAAAATGACGGCGCGGCTTTCAGCTAAGCGCGCGGCCCTTAAGAAAGAGGGCAACTGGGAGGCACTGCAGAAATTGCCGAAGAATTCTTCCGCCGTTCGTATTAAAAACCGCTGTGCGGTCACGGGCCGCTCCAGAGGGTACATGCGCTACTTCGGTATCTCACGCCAGCAGTTTCGGGAAATGGCGCGCCGCGGAGAAATCCCCGGAGTTAAGAAATCTTCCTGGTAGTTCCATATGACTCACTACAAGTAATTTTATGGCAATCATTACAGATCCTATCGGTGACTTCATAATCCGCCTCAAGAACGCCACTGCGGTCAACAAAGCCGTTGTGTCCGTTCCGTTTTCAAAAATGAAACACGCTATCGCTCTGACTTTAAAGAAGAGCGGATACCTTGGAGAAATATCGGAAACAGGCGACGGAACCTCAAAAATGCTCGTC
>CAYHUW010000055.1:0-5220 GCA_964359685.1 uncultured Candidatus Saccharibacteria bacterium | reverse complement strand
GAAAGGCGCGCCTTCAGTTCCTCTTCGTCCGGTAGCGGGGGTTTGGTATCCATATGTTCAGTATATCATGTGTGTCAAGCCTGCTTTACATAGCAATGCCCGTTTCATAGGAGTAAAACCGCCAAGCTGTTTTAAAGAAACAGCTTGGCGCCAGGGGTTTTTCTAGGCAGAGTATCGGCCTCCGCCGATACTAGTATACTCTCAATCCCTGCGGCATAGCCTCAGGGATTGAAACCTAGTAGAATACCAGGTAATGAAGCATCTGCGCGTATTTCTTCCTCTCTTTTTGTGCTCGGCACTTCTCCTGCCCCTTTCGGCTGATGCGTCGCTTTTTAAAGCGGGAGAGTCGGTTACCGTCCCGAAAGATGAAATCGTTTCCGACAACCTGTATATCGCGGGAGGACAGCTTACGGTTTCCACGTCCGCACTTCGCGACGTTGTAGCCGCGGGAGGAAAAATACTTCTGAACGGCCAGGTGTGGGGCGACGCGCTCTTGGCGGGCGGCAGCGTTGATGTTTTGGAATTGGTGCAGGGGGATGTGCGCGCCTTCGGCGGGCAGATTACGGTTGCGCATGTTGTTAACGGGGATGTCGTTTTGGCGGGCGGGGCAGTATCGGTCCTTCCCGGCGCGATTGTCGCGGGGGATGCGGTTATCGCCGGCGGCGAGGTTGTGATGGACGGCATAATAAACGGCACGGTGCGGATTTACGGAGGGAATGTGCACATTAACGGAACGGTAAAAGGTCCGCTGTACGTTAAAGCGGGGGAGTCGCTTACCTTCGGTCCGAAGGCGATTATTGAAGGAGAAGTTGATTACCGCGCTCCCGAAGAAGCTATTATCAGTGAAGGGGCAAAGATGCCGGAGAATGTCGCCTTTACGCTTACCGAAATTCCGAAACAGGAGATGAAGGAGAACCTCGGGAAAGTGGCGTTTGCGGTTATCGGTACGCTGTTTCTGATTAAGTTTGTCGCGATGGCTGTCGGTGTGCTTTTGGCGGTCGCATTTTTCAACGGATTTGCGAGGAGGGTGACCGAAGAAACGCTGCAGAAGTTCTGGCACATGGTATTTATCGGATTTCTCGCCTCGGTCGCGGCTCCCGTCGGAATCGTGTTCCTTATCGTGAGCGTTTTCGGAATGTATGTCGGTTTTATCGCGGGTGCACTGTATCTGCTTGCTATTCTTGTCGCCGGTCTTCTGATGTGTGTCGTCACTGGAGGTCTCGCGGCAAAAATTTTCAAAAAGGAAATTATTGTTAATTGGAAATGGGCACTTGTGGGAACAGTTGTTGTTTTTGTCGCGACGTTCGTACCGTTTGTGGGCTGGCTTGCGCTTTGTCTTTTGTATCTCGCGTCTCTCGGTTCCGCGGTCGTGAACGTATACCGCGATGCCAAAGCTAAAATGCAATAACGTATGATTTCCGTCGGCCAGAAAGCGCCCGATTTTACGTTGCCCGACCAGGATGGGAAAGAGCACACGCTCTCTCACCTCATCGGGAGGTGGGTACTCCTGTATTTTTATCCGAAAGATATGACGAGCGGGTGCACGAAAGAAGCCTGCATGATTCGGGACGCATTTCCGCGGTTTGAGCAGATTCATGCGCATGTGTTCGGCGTGTCGGCGGATTCGGTTGAAAGCCACAAGAAATTCAGGGACGAGTATCAGCTCCCGTTTGCGCTTTTATCCGACACGGAGAAAAAAATGATATCCGCGTACGGCGCGTGGGGTGAAAAGAAAATGATGGGAAGAGTGTACATGGGCATCAAACGGATGTCGTATCTTATTGATCCAGAGGGAATCGTCCGCAAAGTGTATGAGCACGTTAAGCCTGAAGTTCATGCCGAAGAAGTTCTCGCCGATCTCAAAGAGTTCAGCGCTTAAGCGGCGGGCGCGGCGGATTGTCGCATACCTGAAGCGCACGTACCCGGAACCGGAAAGCGAACTCATGTACGCCACGCCGTTTCAGTTTGTCACGGCGGTTATTCTCTCCGCGCAGTGCACGGATAAAGCGGTCAACAAGACGACCGAAAAGCTCTTCAAAAAATACAAAACGCCCGCCGATTTTGCGCGTGCAAAATCGGCGGTGTTTCAGAAAGAAATTTCCTCCATCCCGTTTTTCCGCAACAAAACAAAAGCAATTCTCCTCGCCGCGAAAGAGGTGGTTGTAAAACATAAAGGTGAGGTGCCGAAAACGGAAACAGAACTCACAGCGCTCCGCGGTGTCGGGTATAAAACCGCGCACGTTATTCTGGGCGAACTCCACGGCATATGGAAGGGAATCCCGACGGACACACATGTGAAGAGATTTGCCTTGCGTTTCGGCCTCACGAGAAATACGGATCTTAAGAAAATCTCCAAAGATTTAGAGGCGCTGATTCCCGAAAGCGACTGGAAGTACGTCAACAACGGCCTGGTTTTGTACGGACGGTACGTGTGTCCGGCGCGTCCGCATGAGTGCGCGGGTCACCCGCTTACGAAAATCTACCCGAAAGCGCAAAATATATGGCCGAAAACGTAACTGTGCTATACTAAGTATAGCACAATGGGGGTGGTGGTAGGATGGGCGTATGAAGAAAAAGCGCCCCGTTGCGGTCTTTGATGTTGACGGCACTATTTTCCGTTCCAGCCTTTTTATAGAACTGGTGGAGGAGCTTATCCGTGAGAAGCGCCTGCCGTCTTCAATGAAAAAAGCATATGCCGACGAGAAAGAAGAGTGGATGAACAGGGAAGGGACGTATGACGCGTATGTGAAGGCGATGGTTCGCGCCTCGTACGAGTATTTCCGCGGTATTGATATGACTGATTTTAAGCGTGCTTCCCGCACGGTCGTTGAGACGCAGTCAAAGCATGTGTACCGCTTTACCCGCGATTTGATTAAGGAGCTGAAGAAAAAGAATTATTTCCTACTGGCGGTCTCGCACTCGCCGAAAGTGATTCTTGATTATTTTTGCCCTTCTCTGGGTTTTGATAAGTGGTACGGCCTCATATATGAGACTGACGCGAAAAACCGTCTGACTGCGCGCGTCGTTGACCCGCACATTATTCTTGATAAGGCGGCAATTCTCAAACGAGCCGTTACCAATCAAAACCTTACGTATACCAAATCAATCGGGGTGGGAGATTCGGATACCGATGTGCCTTTTCTGAAACTGGTGGATACGTCGATTTGTTTTAACCCCGCGAGCGGTTTGTATAAGCGTGCAAAGAAAAACGGCTGGCGTACGGTCGTTGAACGCAAGGATGTCGTCTACGAACTCTGACATTCGCGATTTCCGGAAAACCGTACTCGCGTATTACCGAAAATACGGACGGCACGCTCTGCCGTGGCGAAAAACAAAAAATCCGTATCGGGTTCTCGTATCTGAAATTATGCTGCAGCAGACGCAGGCGGAACGCGTCATCCCGAAGTACAAGAATTTTCTGAAAAAATTCCCGACGGCCGCGGTGCTTGCAAAAGCTTCGCTCTCGTCGGTTTTAAAAGAGTGGCAGGGGTTAGGCTACAACCGAAGGGCAAAAATGCTCCACGCGGCCGCTGCAGAAATCATTTCCCGGCACGGCGGCCGCTTCCCGAACTCGTATGACGAGCTGGTGCGTCTCCCCGGGGTCGGGCCCTACACGGCTTCCGCCGTCCGTGTATTTGCATTCAATAAGCCCGAGGTTCTGATTGAGACGAACGTTCGTTCCGTGTTTATTCATCACTTTTTTCCGAAAAAGAAAAAAGTGACTGATGCCGTCCTCATGCCTCTCATCAAAAAGTCCCTGCCTGCCGGCAGAAAGGCGCGGGAGTGGTATTCGGCCCTGATGGATTACGGCTCATTCCTGAAACGCACGGAGGGGAATGCCTCAAGAAGAAGCGCCCATCACACACGGCAGAAGCCTTTCAAGGGTTCAGACAGGGAGGTTCGCGGGGCTATTCTGCGCGCCCTTTCAAAAAAGAAACGGACTGCCGCCGAGCTTCTGGCCCTCGGCTTTCCGAAACAAAAGACCGTTTTGCAAACGAAAGCCCTTCTCAAGGAAGGGCTCGCGATCAGGATTTCTTCTTCTTTTTCTTTGCCGAGGTAGGTGCGGTATCAGGCACAAATCGCGCATTGAAATCCGTCCATTCCGCATTAGGGACCGGCCCTATCGTCATTCTGCAGGAAGTACAGAGAAATATTTTTTCTTTTCTCCGTCCTGCCCCGTGATGACCCCTTTGTACGCCGCTTTTCTTTTCGTCCCTATTTGTGCGTGCCCTCCGCGGCTCAAAAAGTAGCAATCGGGCGCTTCCCGGAGCTCTTTCCAGTCCACTCGGAATTTCGGATTGTCCGGCCCGATTGCGTTTCTTCTTTCTTTCCTCACGACGGGACTATACACCAAATCGACGTAAGAAGAAATTTTTGTATTCTATGACTCCCTGCTGTAGGATAATCCCATCATGGGAAGAAACGAGAGGAAGACGGGTGTCGCATATATGTCCAGCGGTTATATTTGGCCGGAAGAGAGGGCGAGCAAAGCGTTTGCTATCGCTCCCAAGCACCGGCTTGTTACGAAACTCTTGGCAAGAGGCGGAATGAGTTATACGACTCCGATGACGGAAAATTGCGGGTCCGAATCTGTTTTCGTTCCGCATGGGAAGCTTGCGATAGAAATTTCAGAAGAAATCGGTCACGACTACAGTAAATTTTGGGATGAACTGAACGGTAAACCTCAGCCGAAAAGAGAGCTCGTTGCTCCCTTGGCGCGAGGGGTAGTGAGAGAAGCGCGTGAATTTTGGAGCAAACTGAATACTACACCCCAATCAAGACAGGAATGACCATAGGACGTTTGTTTGTCTTCTGGAAGAGGTAGCGTTCTACCGAATCCGTCAGATTCGCCTTGATGTACTCAAGGTCAACGGGGTTCATACCCGCAGCCAGATCCTCAACGTTTTTCTTCACGAGAAGGCGCGCCTCGGCAAGCAGGGTCTGTGATTCGCGGAGGTAAATGAATCCGCGGGAGATGATGTCGGGGGATTTCTTCAGTGTGCCCGTGCGCAGATTCACGGTTGCGATAATGACGAACATGCCGTCCGAGGCCAAAGCCTGGCGGTCGCGGATGACGACTTCCTGCATGTCTCCGATCGTGAATCCGTCCACCATCATCGGATTTGAAGGAAGTTTCTCCTTACGGATGTTCAATTCGGTGCCGTTCGTGATTTCAATCACCATGCCGTTGTCGGATATAATCGTGCGTTCCTTGGGAAA
>CAYHUW010000054.1:1346-5286 GCA_964359685.1 uncultured Candidatus Saccharibacteria bacterium | reverse complement strand
GAAATCCCAGCTTATCGTCATAACCCACAACCGCGAGACCATGAGCAGGGCGGGGATTCTCTACGGCGTCACGATGGGGAACGACGGTGTTTCCAAGGTGCTTTCGGTAAAGTTAGAAGAAGCGGTGAAGGTGGCAAAATAGGTTAGAATAACGGCATCCTCATCAGCGGATTTTTTATTTTTTATGCACGCATTTGACCAATACAAAGCACGTCTCAAAGAAACAGCGGAGATTCTGAATCTCACCCCCGAGGAAGTTGTTTATTTTGAAACACCGGAAAAAATAATTGAAAAGAAACTTTCCGTTACGCTTGGCGGTGCGCTAACGGAATTGCCCGCCTACCGCGTGCAGTTCAACAGCGCCCGCGGACCGTATAAAGGCGGGATTCGCTTTCATCCTGCGGCGGATCTGGACGAGGTAAAAGCGCTTGCCGCAATGATGGCGATTAAGTGTGCGGTCGTTGATATTCCGATGGGCGGAGGGAAAGGCGGCGTGACGTTTGACCCGAAAGCGGCAACGAAAGATGAAATCTTTGACGTGTCGCGCGCCTGGGTGCGCGCATTTGCCGCCGACATAGGCCCCGACAAAGACATTCCCGCGCCCGACGTGTATACGAACAGTGAAATCATGGGTGTGATGCTGGAGGAGTATGAGAAAGTCACCGGCACGAAAGCACCTGCTACCTTCACAGGAAAAAATGTAAACAAAGGCGGCATTGAAGGCAGGGACACGGCGACCGCCATGGGCGGGGTGTTTGTACTGGAAGCGTACGTTGCGGAGAAAGGCTGGAAACCTGCAGATCTGCGCGTTGCGGTGCACGGATTCGGGAACGCCGGCGCGACCGCCGCCATTTTGCTTCACGAACGGGGATACAAAATTGTAGGACTCGCCGATTCAAAGGGTGCGGTGATGAGTGCGCAGGGTGTGGATCCGAAAAAATTCCAGGAAGTGAAAAATCAGAATAAATCCATCAAGGAAATGTACT
Source organism: uncultured Candidatus Saccharibacteria bacterium (assembly GCA_964359685.1). Taxonomy (GTDB): domain Bacteria; phylum Patescibacteriota; class Minisyncoccia; order Phycocordibacterales; family Phycocordibacteraceae; genus Phycocordibacter. The sequence continues at coordinate 4,300 of CAYHUW010000054.1, read as the reverse complement.
GTCACGGCTCTGTGTGCGATGAGGGCATGATGGAAAAAGACAGCGTGGTCGTGGGAGACCCGAATTCAGTGTTAACTATGGAGGCTGACATTCTGATTCCTGCGGCTCTGGACGGCGTGATAACGCCGGAAGTCGCACATCAGATGAAAGCGAAAGTCGTAATGGAGCTTGCAAACGGTCCGACGTTAGCCGAGGCGGATGCAATTCTGGAAGAAAGAAAAATTGACGTTATTCCCGACGTTCTCGCAAACGCAGGCGGTGTAACGGTTTCGTATTTTGAGTGGGATCAGAATTTGAAGGGGACGACGCACACCAGAGAAGATGTAAACACCCGCCTCAAGGGAGTCATGACTAAAGCCTGGAATGATGTTTCCGCATTCGCACAGAAACACTCAGTCACATTCCGCAAAGCGGCATTCGCGCTTGCGGTAGAGCGTATCCGAAATGCGAAAAAGTAACTATTCTATACTAAGTATAGAACAAGAGGAGGTTGACTGATTCCGGGTGTCTGGTATCATACAAAGTAATGACAAACACGTCACAGATGACCTCATCTGAAACCCGCATGGGCGGCGTGTTTTCTTTCTCTTATTTCTGGGCATAGCGCCCAGATTTTTCACATAACCGTAATAGCCCCGTACTCTCCTGGCTTTTTAGGCATTTAAAACTATTCAATCCGTTTTCCTAAAGCAGGCGATTACGCTCCGTTTTTCTTATTCAACATTCAATCAACATACATGTCATCAGGAGAAAGAAGACACCGCTCGTACTTTGTTTCAGGTCCCTCAGCGCGAGGACAAAGACCGTCCGTAACGGCCGTAGAAACCGTACCCGAAATAGAACAGGAACGATGCTCTCATGGGTTGCCGATTGGTAAATTTTGCTTGCCCTGCGCTGACGAGCGTTCAGCCCGCAACAGAATAGACGTCGTATAACACCGTGCTCGGAAAAGAAGCAAAAAGTGCGTTCACGGAACTGACCGTAGAAGAACTACGCGATTATTACCTGGAGATGCGTGCCCGACTTGCGGAAAAACGCACGGACTACACTTCCTGGTTTGACGGTCCGCCGGCGTGTACCTGCGAACGCATCTATCACAACGGCTACATACGTTCGTACAGGTACCTACCAACATGCAAACGATGCCCCGACAAACTGAAATAAATCATTTTTTATACTCGACCCCGTCTCGCGTACGGGAGCGTTTTCCTTTTCATATTTTCCCGAAACTCTGGGCGTAAGCCCCCATCTTTTCTATTTTTGTCCGTTTACTTCAATTAAATTTTTTTACCTATGTCAAAAAAAGAAATTACATTGCAGGGAAGAAATCCGTTTGAAACCGAAACGGACAGAATGCAGCAGCATATGCGCTTGGCTTCACTTCACGGAAGCAGGGAAGCGATGCTGGAAGAGCTACAGGGGTACGCAGAACCGGCCGTGTATGAAAAAAATAAAGCGCGGGCCGATACTCTGATGCAGCTCATTGTTCAGGCAGAGGCGGAAATGAAGCTTCTTGCGTATGGGCTTGCAGGAAAACGGCAGACGGTGCTCGGTCGTTTCAGCGAGGAAGAGGTTGATGCGTACGGATATACCTGCACCTACACAACTACGGAAGGTCGGTGCGGCGTGCGAGCAACTCATTGCGAGGGTATGCGGGTTCGCTGCGACGCGCACCCGGTGTCAGTTGAATCGCCCGTCAAAGGCCCACACTCGCTCTCGGCGCATGTCGGATTCGGGAATCCGGATTTACCGTGCATCTGTACACCGAATCAGCCGGTTAATCCAAATTGTCTAAAGCACGGCAGAAGGAGATAGAGACTCTCCGTTACTCACTTATACGGAGCGCAAAACCGCCCGCGGTCGACGGGCGGTTTTTGTTGACAAAAAATTGGCTTTCTGTAGAGTAAAACAGTAATAGTCTAAATATATATTTATGGCGCTCCATGCCCGCGAAGGTGTTCAGGACGACGGCTCAAACTATACAGGGGCATTCGCTCCTGCCTCCCGCCTGACGCAACAAAACGAAAAAGCCCGCAAGAACGAAAGAGGAAGGGCCGCGCTTAATCGCATTCTGGATTACATCCGAAGACAGAGAGCAAAACAAATGTTGAAAGCGGAAAGGAACAGGGAGTGGCAGCAAAGCAGTTCGGGAATAGACTAATCCAAGAAGAAAGATTCGGTATTTGACCTCCACGATTTATCACATGAGTTCTCTCTTTGGTACCTCTTTGGAAAAACATAGGCAGACACATCTGCCCTATGTTGCCGGTTCTTTTGACGCGGACTGCAGGCACTGCACGAATATCGGCATTGCACGCGCGCACGAGGCAAGTGAGCACGCGCGGAATTTGCGGCACCATGCCGCACACGAGACACAGGGGTTTTTGACTGACCCGAATTGCGCAATATGCAAGGGGAGAGCGAGTGACTTCCGTTCCCGCGCGAGAAGTGATGCGGAGAACGCCCTCCGTCGCGACGACGAAGGATAAAAGCCCTAATTTTTTATAACAGAAAAATCCAACGTTCTGTCTTCCACATTGGCTTTCTCTACTCTGTAGCGTAAAGGGTCACCGAGGCGGATGGCTCGTTTTGTTTTTGTGCCGATAACGGAGAATTTTTTCGGTGCGTATTCGTAGCTGTCATCCGTCATGGACATCAGACGCACCATGCCCTCCGTTCCCGTCTCTGTATCTTCAATGTATATACCCCATTCGGTAACCCCGGAAACGACGCCGTCCCGCTCCGCACCGATTAACCCCGCAAAATATTCCACCTGTTTCATTTTTACAGATTCACGCTCTGCCTGCGCCGCGTACACTTCACGTTCTGACGCGTGCACCGCTTTTTCCTGAATCCTGAGCGGATCTTCGGTTATTTTCTTTCCCGATAAAATATCAAAGAGCGTGCGGTGTACCATAACGTCCGGGTAACGGCGGATGGGAGAGGTGATGTGG
>CAYHUW010000054.1:0-1336 GCA_964359685.1 uncultured Candidatus Saccharibacteria bacterium | reverse complement strand
AGTGGGCGTAGTTTTCAAATGCGAGCCCGTAGTGGCCGATGTTTTTGGTCGTGTAGACGGCCTTTGCCATAGAACGGATGGTCGCGGTCGTAATCAGACGTTCCTCGGGTTTTCCCTTAACGTCTCCCAGAAGTTTGTTCAAATCTTTCTGAGAGGCGCCTCCTTTGCCGAGGGTCAGTTCATAGCCGATCGCGCGCAGGAATACGGAAAGCTCCTGTATTTTTTCCTGATTCGGAACGTCGTGGATTCGGTACACGAACACCCGGTTTTTTGCTCCCAATTTTTGTGACACCATCCCCGCCACTTCGCGGTTCGCGAGAAGCATTAACTCCTCAATGAGCTGGTGACTTTCGGTATATTTTACGCGTTTGAAGCCGGTTACTTTTCCGTTTGCGTCCACCTGCGGTTTTACCTCGTCCGTCTCAAACATAATCGCGCCCTCGTTGAAGCGGTTTTTTCGAAGGCGCGATGCGAACGCCCATATCTCCGAGAGTTCCGCATGAAAGGGAAGCGAGGCGTCTTTCAGCGCTTCGTCGGCTTCCTCGTAGGTAAAACGTTTTGCGGAACGGATGATTGTTTTTCCGAACCAACGATCGGATACCTTGTTGTCCTTAATAGTGAAAACCGCCGAGAAGGTGAGGCGGTCAACGTCAGGCTTGAGGCTGCACAAATCCTCCGAGAGTTGCGGAGGAAGCATAGGGATGGTGCGGTCAACGAGGTACACGGATGTGGCGCGCTTGTACGCTTCTTTGTCCAGAATGCTCCCCGGGCGCATAAAGTGCGTAACGTCCGCAATGTGGATTCCTATCTCAAGCGCGCCGTCGTCAAGTTTCTTATATGAAATAGCGTCGTCAAAATCTTTCGCAGTATCTGGGTCAATGGTAATAGTCAGTGTCTCGCGAAAATCTTTTCGTTCGGCGAGGTCGCTTTCGTCCCAGGCGCGTTCATACAAGCGCTCGCCTTCGTCTCTGACCGCCTTCGGGAAGTCGCTCTCAAAACCTTTTGAGGCGATAATCGCCCGCATTTCGGTCTCGTGGAGACCGGCTTTACCCAAGACAGAGCGCACTTTCGCTTTCGGCGGAGAGTCGGTCCACTCCACGACATCCGCAATTGCCTTGTGACCGACGGGTGCGCCCGGTGAGCCGACAATCAGAAAATCTATGTACACCCGCGGGTCGTCAGGGCGAAGCACGATACCGATAGGAGTTTTTACAAGTTCTCCCACGAACGAGTTCGTTTTCCTTTCCAGAACGCTGATGACTCTGCCGATTTTTTCGCTTTTGCCCTGGGTTATCAATATCTCAACTATGTCGCCTGAAAGCGCGCCATTCAGGCG
>CAYHUW010000053.1:0-5351 GCA_964359685.1 uncultured Candidatus Saccharibacteria bacterium | reverse complement strand
CAATGCTTGTGATTGACGCGGTGTCCCGCCAGATTCCCGGAGTTTTGGGAAAATTTGAGTCGGTTGAGGAAGAACGCGTCTCAAGTTCCGAAGTCTACACACGCCCTGAAATTCTGAACTGGAAGGGGAAGAAATACCGCGTTCCGAAAGTACTTCTCTCCGGCAATCACGCGAAAATAAACGCCTGGAAGGAAAGAAAATAGAACGAGTGAGCCTTTTCCTTTTCCTGCTATAATCACACCATGGTAACATGTTATCATGGTGGTATATGAAAGAATCTCCAAAAAGTATATTCGAGTAGGAAAAACAACAATAAGAAGAAAAGATTGACAGGGCAACACGGCTATTGTTAAGTATTGATTACTATGGCGCTGGAAGGAGTGAAGGCGGGCCGTGACATTGCAAGGGGTGTTCTTTCGTATCTTGCATCACTGCCCGATGCCGCGGAAGAAGAAGCGTATTACGGTTACAAAGGTAGAGATGATTTACCTAAGGAGTTATTTAACCGCTTCGGCGCCTACGACACTGAAGCGGTTTTAAAATCCTGGGAGGCATTGCGTCGCTACCCCTCGTTGATTAAGCATCCGGTACTTAAAGAAATCGCTACAGCATACAAAGAAAGACAACAGAAGGAAGACGGGTGGGGGCGTGATGAATCACTCGTTACAAACGTGCTTGAAATTGTTGATCCCGTCTCGTACCCGCTCTCGGAGTTGGTCCAAAGTCTGCGCGCCGCGAAAAATGAGACTGAGCGCGCAGAAGGCCTCAGGTCTCTTCGTGAACTTTTGAGCAAAATCACTACGGATAGAGAATACAGAGTTTACGAACACGGTTCTGAAGAAAAGTTACACGTTGGGATGTTTGACTACCGTTCGCTTGATATGGTCTCTTACGGGAGATACACAAGCGGTTTTTTTGCTGATGCGGCTCGCGCAATTCAGGAAGTAAATTTTGAAAGTAATCTTGAGACAAACCTCGGGCAGTTTAATTTGGAACGCTTTTCCAGAAATCGCAAGCGATACGGAGCTAAGACAGCACACACGATGGAGCTCGAGCATTTTAAGAAAGGGCTCGATAAGCTCGGCTTTCTTTTGTCCTTTAAAATACCCGCCTATCAAAAAGTCCCGGCATCTGGGTATGACAGTTGGAACGGTAGCGAAAATATACGCCCCGAGGTAGAGCGGCACTTTGCATGGGCGAATAAGTTTCTTTCAAAAGGAGAGGCGGTCATTGTTCGCTCAAGCGCCGTGTATGGTGAGGACGGCGAAAACGCGACCGGTGCGGGTGTGTATGAATCTGTAGTTGTACATCCGGGCGCAACATTTGAAGAGTTCTACGCAGCGTTTGAAAAAGTGTACCGGTCGGTCAATACGCCCGGCGCGAAGGTTTACCGTGATGAGCGCGGCATACCAAAAGAAAGAATGGGTCTTTTGGTTCAGCGTTTTGTAGATTCATCTTCGGACAGCAGGGGATACGCTAATAGTGCAGTGAAAAATGTTCCCGAATTGGGGGAGATTATTTATGAAAACGGCCTGCATCCGGTTACTGTTCGTGAAAATGTATTGCGAGCACTTCGTTCGCATGACATCGAACGCGAAGATATGTTCCATTACCAGTTTGACGCGCGGAGAAAATCCTTGTACGACGTTGCAAATTTGGCAAAAATAACGGCACTTATTGAGCGTTTTTACGGCAGGCCGATTCAACTGGAATTTGCGGAAAGAAATATTGGCTATAGGCACGAAGAGTTGAACGTTGTTCAGGCAAGGTTCTTGCCGGAGAATTTTTCTGAACGAGTACACGTTGAATTCCCCGCAGAAGAGCCCTTATTTGAAGGCAGAGGATTGGGTGTCTTTGACGTGACCCTCCCCGTTATTTCAAATAGAGGCTACAACGCTGATATAGAGGGATTGGTTATTTTTCAATCAAGTAAATTCGCGAGTATGGGTCGTAACGATGAAGAGGATGCATTGCCCAAGTCGGGCGGCGTACTTGTTTTAGGTCCTGCAGTTGGAGGCGCGGGACACATTGAAACGTTGGCGGCTGAAAGGGGGCTCGCGCTCGGATTCAGTGACGGGTATGCCATTTCCAACGGAATGCAGGACATGGTTTTAGCGCAGATGCGCATCAAACAGGGGGCGGAGGTTACTATTCGCGATTTGGACGGATATGCCACTGTGCGAATGGTGTCGAACGGTCTTGAGATGCGCGCGTACGGAGTCGGAGAGAGAACAGAAAAAAAACGGGATCGGGAAGATTTTGATGATTGGGGGGACGACAATCCACGCGGGTTATAGAATCTACAAAAAATTTGCGAAAAATATTTCAATAAGGTACTGTCAGAATAATGAGTATTGAAAGTATTGTAGCGAATCTTCGTCGATTCCGTCTTCCCGGAGCTCAAGAACCCATGTCTGAAAGGGAAAAGGCACGGAGAGCGGTAGTTGATTTCGGCATATATGAAATATCCCGCGACGGCGGTTGGAGGGATGAATGGGTCCGAGGAGTTCTTAAGCCCGAAGACAGAACGGTTGCACTTTTGGAAATTACCAACCACATCTACGGCTTCGCATTGCGAAAAGAATTTAAAGAGCGGGATTTGGAGGGTCTTGCAGAGGCAGTTCTTATAGAAATACGAAGAAAGGTTGCCGCCACAATGACCCCCAAAAGCAAAAGAAAGTAGCCTTGACCGCATTCGGGGCCGTAGGGTATACTCCGAAGTACCACTTTTGATTGTGTTTTGAGGGGCAGGTGGCGGTCCACATTTAAATACCTAAGTCCGAGAAAGCGAGACGCGCTTTTTGTGCGTTTTGTTGTCTGTTTTTTTGTCAGCGTTCTTATTAGTTACGAGCCGTTAATTAATAGCCATGCAAAAGCCACTCCCTCAGAAGCGTTTCTCCAAGTACCGCGAGCCTATGGTTGCGATGCCGGATTTGGTAGCACCGCAGGTTGCCAGTTTCCGCGCATTTATTGCGGACGGACTCAAAGTCCTCTTCAAAGAGTTTTCACCTATCGTCGATTATTCGAAAAAGAAATTTGAACTGGAGTTCGTTTCTTTCGAGATCGGAGAGCCGAAGGTAGATGAATACGGGGCAAAAGAAAACAAACTGACCTATGATGCGCCGCTGAAGGCGCAGATTCGCCTCACGAACAAAACGGCAGGTACGAAAAAAGAGCAGACTATTTTCCTTGCCGACTTCCCGATAATGACCGAGCACGGCACGTTCATCATTAACGGTGTTGAACGCGTCATTGTTCCCCAGCTCGCACGCTCCTTCGGCGTGTTTTTTGCAGCAGGAGAGTCACGCAATAAAATCTGCTTCGGCGCGAAAGTGATTCCTGCCCGCGGCGCATGGATTGAAATTGATTCCGAGTCAGACGGTGCCATCTACGTCAAAATTGACCGCAAGAGGAAGTTTCCGGTAACGACACTCCTCAGAATCCTCGGCGCTTCGTTTGACCGCGACATGCTTACCCTGTTTGAACGAATCCCGGGAGGCAAAGCCGCAATACAAGCATCTTTGGAAAAGGATTCCGCAAAGACCATTGAACAGGCATATATAGAGATTTACCGCCGCTTGAGAGACGGCGATTTGGCAACGCCTGACACCGCACGCGAATACGTCAAAGGTATTTTCTCGCCTGAGCGCTACGACCTCTCACATCCGGGCCGCCACCGCTTCAATCAGCGCTTTAACCGCTCCATGGACAAGAAAGACCTGGAGGAACGCACGCTTTCACTGGACGATATCGTTCTCATTGTTTCTCATATTATTGAGCTCAACAACACTCCGGGTGCTGAGGGCGACGACATTGACCACCTCGGTTTCCGCCGCGTCCGCCAGGTAGGAGAGCTTCTTGAAGCGCGCGTCCGCGTCGGTCTTTCCCGCATGAAGAGAAACATCCAGGACAAGATGTCTACTATTGATATTGAAACCCAGCTTCCGACGGCGCTTGTGAACCCGCGCCCTCTGGCGGCTGCAATTAAAGAATTCTTTACCGCAAACCAGCTCTCGCAGCTTGCGGCTCAGCAGAACATTCTGGACGAGCTTGAAAACCTCCGCACCGTTTCAGCCCTTGGTCCCGGCGGTTTGACGCGCGAGCGCGCGGGCTTTGAAGTCCGCGACGTGCACACCAGCCACTACGGCCGCCTGTGTCCGATTCAGACTCCTGAAGGTCAGAACATCGGTCTTATATTGCGCCTCGCGACGTACGCCCGCATTAACGATTTCGGATTGATTGAAACGCCGTACGCAAAAGTCGTAAACGGAAAAGTGACGGACGACATTGTGTACCTGAACGCCTTTGAAGAAGAACAGCATCCGATTGCGCATGCAGCGGTCAAAATCAACGCCGACGGAAAACTTCTTGACTCATATGTTGAATGCCGCCTCAAGGGCGAGCCGGTCTTGGTGGAGCCGAATGAGGTGAAGTACATGGACATTGCCACAAACCAGATGTTCTCCATTGCGACTTCCATGATTCCGTTCGTTGAAAACGATGACGCAAACCGAGCCTTGATGGGTTCAAACATGCAGAAGCAGGCGACGCCGTGCGTCGTTCCCGAAGCTCCGATTGTCGCGACCGGCATTGAAGAAATGGCAGCCAGGGACACGGGACGCCTCTTGTACGCAAAGGAAGCGGGGACCGTTACGTCGGTTGATTCAAAGAAAATTGTCGTTACGGACGATAAGGGCAAGAAGCATGAGTACACACTGGTTCCGCTTTCAATGACGAACGAATTTTCGGCATTCAATCACCGTCCGTCGGTCACACTCGGAAAGAAAGTAAAGCGCGGAGATCTTTTGGCCGACACTTCCTCAACCGCAAACGGACAGCTGGCCCTGGGTCAGAACGTACGGGTGGCATTTATGTCATGGAGCGGGGCAAACTACGAAGACGCAATCATTATTTCCGAGAGATTGGTGCAGAACAACAAGTTCTCAACGGTTCACATAGAGGAATTTGATGTGGCCGTCCGCGATACGAAGCTCGGTCCCGAGGTCACCACTCCCGACATACCGAACGTTTCAGAAACGAAACTCAGAAACCTGGATGAAGAGGGAGTCATCAGAATCGGCGCGGAAGTCCGCCCCGGCGATATTTTGGTGGGTAAAGTAACCCCGAAAGGCGAAACACAGCTGACTCCCGAAGAGCGCCTCCTGCGTTCTATCTTCGGCGAGAAAGCCAAGGACGTGAAAGACACTTCGCTCCGCATGGAGGGAGGCAAGCGCGGCCGCGTCATCGGCGTGCGCGGCTTCTCGCGCGAGCGCGGCGCCCCGCGGGAGTCGGGTACGAGAAAGAAAATCTACCTCCCGCGTGCACAACTGAGGCACGGATCGGTGGGCGCC
>CAYHUW010000052.1:3712-5380 GCA_964359685.1 uncultured Candidatus Saccharibacteria bacterium | reverse complement strand
TCCGGAATGCCGCCTTTTGAAAAAGCCGCATCAAAGTCCGCGCGCGCTTTCTTCGCGGCATCCGCACCGTGGTACATGCGCGTTATCTCTTCCGCGAGCGCCATTTTTGCTTCTTTCGGGTGCTGTGCCATATGTGAGTCCACGTCCGCCATCGGAACGCGCGTTACATGCGTGAAATACGTCTTCACGAGCCCGTCCGGCACGGACATTACTTTCCCGAACATATCGCGTGGATTTTCCGAGAGATTTACGGTATTCGCCCAACTGGAACTCATTTTCCTTCCGTCAGTACCCGAAATTAATTCGGTCATCACGATATGTTGCGGTGCTTGTTTGTATTTTTCCTGAAGTGCTCTCCCCGCCAAAAGGTTAAACCGCTGATCGGTACCGCCCAACTCCACGTCGGCCGCTACCGCGACGGAATCGTACCCCTGCATCAGCGGGTACAAAACTTCGCGCAACGAAACCCGCTTCCCGGAGTCCAGGCGTTTTTTGATATTGTCGCGGGCGATAAAATCCGAGACCGAAAACCGGTCGGCGTGCTCCCCGATATCGCGGTAAGTAAGTTTCAAAAGCCACTCGGAATTTCTGCGTACCTCTAAAAGATTTTTATCAAGGATTTTAGAAACCTGCGCCACATACGTGGCGAGATTTTCCGTAACTTGCGCTTCAGAGAGCATCGGTCGTTCCGCGTCTTTGTCCGAGGTGTCACCCACAACCCCGGTCGCGTCTCCTATGATAAAAACAATTCTGTGCCCCAGATTCTGGAAGTCGCGTAACTTCAGAAGCGGGACGGAGCGCCCCAGGTGAAGATGCGGGCTCGTGGGATCAATACCGAGTTTCACCCGCAAACGCTTCCCGGAGCGGAGGAGTTTTTTGAGGGAATCCGCGGACGGGATAATTTCCTCCACGCCGCGCGCGGTAAGTTCCTCTATCTTCAACTCGTCGGTAGAAACAGGGGGCAAAGACTTCCCGAACATGAAGGTAATGTAACATATGGGCATGATCAGAAAAGCGCTGAAAGGGCGCCGCGAAATCTTCTTAATCGGCGTATCCCTTGCATTGGTGCTTGTCGGGGCGGTACTTATATGGGCGGCGACGCTTAAAATCCCCGACGTCGCATCACTCTCGGAGCGTAAGGTTGAGCAGTCTACAAAAATATACGACAGGACGGGCACAATTCTTCTGGATGATCTGAGTCAGGACGTAACCCGCACCCTCGTTCCGCTCTCGGAAGTTGCCCCCGCGATAGTTGATGCCACCCTCTCCATAGAGGACGCCGATTTTTACCGGCACAACGGCATCCGCGTTTCGTCCATTATCCGCGCCGTTCTTGCAAATCTTATACCCGGAGGATACACCCAGGGCGGATCAACCATCACCCAGCAGGTGGTAAAAAACTCCATCCTTACAACCGACCAAACCGTCACCAGAAAAATAAAGGAGTGGGTGCTCTCGCTCAAACTGGAGCAGGTGCTGTCAAAAGATAAAATTTTAGAATTGTATCTGAACGAGAGTCCGTATGGCGGTTCTACATACGGCGTTGAGGAGGCAAGTCAGAAATTTTTCGGGAAACACGCGGCTGACGTGACCTTGGCGGAGGCGGCGTACCTCGCGGCCCTGCCCCAGGCTCCGACCTACTACTCCCCGTACGGGAATCACAAAGAC
>CAYHUW010000052.1:0-3702 GCA_964359685.1 uncultured Candidatus Saccharibacteria bacterium | reverse complement strand
ATATCGTGCTGTCGCGGATGTATGAACTCGGAAAAATTACCGAAGCCGAGTACGAGGATGCAAAAAACAAGGAGGTTTCTTTCGCGCCGCAGGCCGTTTCGGGCATCCGCGCGCCGCATTTCGTTTTCTATGTCCGCGAGCAGCTGGAAAAGGAATACGGCCGCCGGACTCTTGAAGAGTCCGGGTGGAGAATTATAACGACACTGGACGCGGACCTTGAAGCAAAGGCGGAGGAGATCGTTAAAAAGTACGGCGAGGAGAACGAAAAAAACTTCAAGGCCACAAACGCCGCAATTGTGGCGGTAGAGCCCAAAACCGGCGACATTCTGACGATGGCGGGCTCACGCGATTATTTCAATAACGACATTGACGGTGCATTTAACATCGCGCTCGCAAACCGCCAGCCGGGCTCGAGCTTCAAACCGTTCGTGTACGCGGCGGCGTTTCTCAAGGGATACACGCCGGATACAGTACTGTTTGACGTCCCGATTCAGTTTTCAACGGAGTGCCCGGTAACCGATCTCAGGAGCGAGCCCCCGTGCTACTCGCCCGGGAATTACGACGACAAGTTCCGGGGTCCGATGACAATTAGAAACGCTCTCGCACAATCTATAAACGTCCCGGCCGTGGAGGCCCTATACCTTGTCGGCATACGGGACGCCCTGCGACTCGCAAAACTTATGGGCATTTCCACTCTCAATGAGCCGGACCGATACGGTCTGACGCTGGTTTTGGGCGGCGGCGAAGTCACCCTTCTGGATATGACCTCCGCGTACAGCGTATTCGCAAACGAGGGGGTAAGAAACCCTCCGCGCGCCATAATAAAAATAGAAGACCGCTCCGGAAACGTCGTGAAGGAATACCCGACAGCCCCGCAACAGATTCTGGATCAGAATGTGGCACTCTCCATTTCCGATATTTTGTCCGACAACGTCGCGCGCGCGCCGGAATTGGGCTCCGCGTCGCCGCTTTACTTCCCGGGGCGCCACGTGGCGGCAAAAACCGGAACCACGAACGATTACCGGGACGCGTGGATTCTCGGCTACACTCCCGACATCGCAGCCGGAGCGTGGGCGGGGAACAACAACAACTCCCCGATGGAGAAAAAAATCGCGGGGTTCATCGTCGCCCCCTTGTGGCACGAATTTATGGAGTACGCATTCACCAAATATCCCGGCACCCCGTTCCCTGAGGCGCGGAGTCTGGCTACCGAGAGCGACAAGCCCATCCTGCGGGGTATCTGGCAGGGAGACCAAGTAACGAAAGTGGACGCATACACGGGACAACCCGTACCTTTCGGATTCGCCGGCGCAACAAAAAATAAAATAACGGTAAACGTACACTCCATTCTGTATTGGGTGTCAAAGGACGATCCGCGGGGAATCTCTCCGCAAAATCTGAGCACTGACCCGCAGTTCCCGCGCTGGGAGTGGGCAGTCCGTGAGTGGGCGGCTAAAAACGGATATACGGACGGCGCGGTTATCCTGAACTGACACCGGGATGCGGCCGCCCCCCCGCAAAACACTTACCTGATTTCGCGGACCTGCTGGCGCGCCTTCGGGAGGATTTTCCCCAGTTCTTCAAAAATTTTGCCGCGTGCGACGCGTATCGCATTTCTCGCAACCGACGAGCAGGCAACAAAGGCCACTCCGCGCACCACACGCACCTTTTCGCGCGTTATGGGCACTCCTGCGACGTTCCGTATCGCTTCGGCAACCGCACGCCGCACAGCATCATCCGGTGGTGTCAGTTTTTGGAATCGTCCTAAAAAAGAACCCGCCTGTTTCATTGTTAACGATTCATCGGCATCACAAGATATGTGAAGCCTTTGTGGGGCACGTCAGTGATGATCATCGGTTTCCCGTGTCCTGCCGTGGAGAAAGCCACGCTGTCGCCCCCGATAACCGGAAGCGCGTCGGTGATGTACCGCGCATTGAAATTAATATCAATGTCCTCACCTTCAATCGTGGCGGGGATATGGTCCACTGTTTCGCCGACGAGGGCATTCACTGCGCGTACGGTAAAAACCTTATCAGACGGCTTAAAGGAAAGGTGCACGTGGTTGAAAGAGTCGGTAAAAATAGAAACTTTCTTAAAAATACTTATTGCGTCGTCTTTCAGACAGGTTGCCTTCGCGACAGAGTCTTTCGGAATAATCGCTTTATAGTCGGGGAATGCCCCGTCAATGATTCTTGACGTGAGAAAACCGGAATCAGAAAAAAAAGAACATTGATTTTCGCCGACGCGCACCTCAACCTCTCCCGCTCCCTCAAGCGCGCGCATGATATCAGGAATGTTTCTTGCCGGGAGCAGCACCCCCTGGACGTTCTGTTTTCCGGACAAAGGAATCCGCACCTCAGCCAGACGGAACGAGTCGGTTGCAGCGGCGATTAGCTGCCCTCCGTCAAAAGAGATAGACACTGATGCCAACTCCGGCTTCACGCTGGACGCGGAGGCGGCAAAAGCAACCGCCCGAAGAGCGGAAACCAGCTCCCGTGCCTGAAGACGTACTGAAACGCCGGTACCGCTTTTAACAGACGGGATGGTTGGGAACTCAGTCGAGTCCACGGTCGTTATGGATGTTGTCCCCCTCTCACCTTCTAAAATAACCATATTCCCTGCCGTCCGTATCGTCAGACGCTGATCAGTAAGTGCGGAAACAGTCTGGGAAAGTGTATGAGAGTGAACGGCAACCACGCCCGGCTCCAGCACTTTCGCCTTCAGTGATACTTCCGCACTCACATCAAGGTTGGTGGCTCTCAAAACCACACCACCGGCCTCGGCTGAAAACACCACACACCCCAAAACCGGGAGAGAAAGATTTTTGTTGCTCACTCTGGAAACAACCCCGACAACTTTTTCCAGATTTTCTTTTAGTAGTTCTATTTTCATATATAGTAAGAAAGATTTTTATGATTATGGGGTGTTGATGGTGTGGATTTCTTTTTGGTCTTTTGTTTATTGGTGATTTCTACGTCCTAAATATTTTTTCCTGGGGACAACCGTTCTTTTTTCAGCGGGTATCGGCGGTTTTTTCAGCGGAAACGGTTTTCGTTTTCTTATCCACTGACGAGAACAGAGATATACACGGCTTTTTCTTCACTTTTTCCATACCTATTTCAACATGCTGCGGATTTCTTCCACCTGTATGCGGAGCTCCTCGTCTGCCGCGATGTCGGTGCGGACCTTTTCACACGCGTGGATAACGGTCGTGTGGTCTCTCCCCCCAAAAACGGATCCGATGGCGGGGTATGAGAGGTGGAAGTCCTCGCGGAGGATATACATGATGATCTGACGGGGTTTTACAATCTCGCGCCGCCTGGTTTTGGCGTACATGTTTGCCTCGTCTATGTTGTAAAACTCGGCGATTTTCCCTATAACGTGCTTCACGGACACCGTTCTTTTCGGTCTGGTGGTTGTTTTTATGAGATCGCGTATCTGCTCCTCGGTAAGCGTACCCTTGAGCTGCATTTGACAGAGAATGTTGTTGAGCATTCCCTCTATCTCGCGGATGTTCCCCGGGACCGCAAGAGAGAGATTCTCTATTGTTGCGTCCGAAAGACTCAAATTCATAGATTCCGCCTTCGTTTTGATAATTGCCATTCGGGACTCGTGGTCAGGTTCGTTTATTGCAACCGCCATCCCCGCTATAAACCTGGACTTGAGGCGCTCGGTAATATCAGGGATCAGATTCGGGTGTTT
>CAYHUW010000051.1:0-5383 GCA_964359685.1 uncultured Candidatus Saccharibacteria bacterium | reverse complement strand
CGGAAGGAAAGAAAATTTTCACGTTAACCGGCATGAACCCCGCGAAACCGAGGGTCGCCCGCTGGAGTTCGTTCGTAAACTCGCCGAAGAGAAACCACTGAATCCACGGACTCGTGTTTGCGAGAAGGAAAATGCGCGCGCTCCTCCCTCTGAGACGGGACGTCCACCACCAATCGCCTTTGTGGAAATTAAACGCGAATCCCGGAAGCCAGGCGCGGTCAAACAGACCTTTCAAAAGAGCGGGCGTGGTGCACCACCAGTTCGGATATACAACAACGAAATGTTCGCACCACTTTACGTTTTCCTGAAAAGTTTTTAAATCGGGCTCAAGTTCCTGAATCACGCGGTACCCCTTATGGAGAATGGGGTCAAATTGCATTTCGGGGAGGTTTTGCCTTCTGACTTCGTGTCCCGCCTCTAATGCGCCTGCTTCGTATGCATCCGCAACTTTCTTTGAAAGAGTCTCCATGTCCGGATTCCCCATCAGGATGTAGATTTTTTTGTGGTGCGCCATAGAAATCAGGGTTTCAGCATCTTCTCAAGTTCGGCTTTATGCGAGGTCATAACGCCCATAATAGCGGCCTGCTGAGGCTCGCCTCTTTTCAGACGGTCGGAAATATCATCCATGAGTTTTTTAAAGAAATCGGGATTTTCATCAAACGCTTTCAGTACTTTCTGTTTCTGCTCTGCAGGCATGTTCGCCATCTGCTTTGCAAGCATCTGTTTCATAAAGAAATTCAGCATCGTGCCTTCATGCTAACAGAAATTAGGGGTTTTCGGGCGTATCTTCCCCAATGTGCAAGTCATACATTTCATACTTGTACGATATCCGAACGGTATGGTACGCTCGGTGCATGTTAAAAGCGAATACGGACGGAAACGAATTTTTGGGCGCAACAACAGTCGGCGCTAAAGGTCAGGCCGTCATCCCGGCGGAAGCCAGAAAAGCGATGAACCTCAAGGAGGGCGATAAGCTTCTGGTCTTCAGAATCGGGTGCGATATGGTGGCATTCTCAAAACTCGCCCATATGGAGCGTTTTGCGAACCATCTTTCAAAAAAACTGTCGTCCGTTAAAACCGCACTTAAAAAAGCTCAACAATAACGTATGCAGGAACACTTGAATCGTGCTCTCGTTTTTCTTCGTGGAAGTTTCGGCTTTCTCCTGAAAGCCGTACGGGAACTTTGGATATGGGCGCTTGCGAATAAAAAAATATCAATCCCCGCGGTTATTGTTCTCATTGCCGCCATCGGGGGCGCGGGCTATTTCCTCGGTCAGACTCAGAAAACGGAAGACGCGGATAATCTGCGTCAGGTTGAACTTTCTTCCGTTGCGGATGTTTCCTCGGGAGAACCGATTACCGTCATCGGCGAAATCCGCTCGGTATCCGAAGCGGACGTCGCGCCGGACTCAAGCGGCCGCGTGGTCGGCGTATACCGGAAGATCGGTGATTACGTAAACGCCGGCGCTATTATCGCGGAAATTGAAAATTCATCTCAGAAGGCAGCGGTCGCGCAGGCCGAAGCCGCGCTTGACCGCGCTAAAAGCGTCTCTACCCTTTCCGGTATTTCCGTAGGTTCCGCGACTGCGGGCGCGGAAACCGCCCGCCAAAACGCATACGCCGCGATCAACGACGCGGTTGTGCGAAAAGCCGACGAATCTTTCTACAATTCCGGAAGCGGAAAAACATTTGCCATACCGGTTACCAATTCCCAGCTGAAATACACACTGGAGTCGGAACGTACGATTGTGGAAACAATCCTGGTACGCCAGGCCGAGACGCGGACCCGAACGCTTTCGGATACGGAATTAATTTCCGAACTGCAGACGTTGGAGACCGAGGTGCGCACAGTGCGCGGACTCCTGACGAATCTCGTCACTGCTCTCTCCGGAGGCATCGCGAGCGGTTCATTCACGACGGCGCAGATTGACGGATACGAATCAAACGCGAACGCCGCTCTCTCTTCCGTTACGGCGCTTGAAGCCGGTCTCGCAACGGCCTCCGGTGCTCTCCAAAGCGCGAAGGAAAATCTGACCCAGGGAAGAACCGGCGAAAGCGCCGACATTGCGCTCGCGCAAGCCTCGCTTTCGGCCGCGAAAGCCGTTCTGGAAAAAACTATTCTGCGCGCTCCGATTTCCGGAACTATCAATTCTGTATCTCTTGAAACGGGAAACTTTGCCGCCGCGGGAGTCCCTGCGGTCCGCATCGTGAACGTCAGCGGTCTGGAGGCTGTGGCATTTCTTTCGGAGCGGGATTTGCCCCGCATAGCGCCCGGAGGAAGCGCGCGTATTTCAGGAATCGCAGACGGCAGAATTTCGCGCGTTGCCCCCGCCCTTGACCCGAATACCAGAAAAGCGGAAGTACGTATTTCCATACTCCGCACCGATTCGGGAGCAAACCGCTTTGTCGCGGGGCAGTCCGCCACTATTGAACTTTCACCGATGCGAAGACAAAACGATCAAACAATATACGTTCCTATTTCTTCCGTGAAAATTACCCCCGACGGCTCCGTCGTGTTCATCGCTACCGAAGAAAATGCGGAAAAAGGAACTGCAACTTTGACCTCCATTCCGGTCACTCTCGGGCTTCTCTCGGGCGGAAAAGTTGAAATCACAAGCGGACTTTCACTGAACAATATTATTGTGTCTGACGCGCGCGGACTGAAAGACGGACAGGAAGTGCTCATCAAGGGTATATAACCCTGAATATATGAATCCCGTTAGAGGTCTACAGTGTGATTATAAGACTTACCCTCGTGCCATCATGAAATCGGTCGAAGTATTACTTAGTTATAACTTGTACGGAAACGCCGGAGGCGTTTCCTACCTCTAACGGGATGAACTCTTTCTGGACTTTCTTTATTGAGCGACGCCAATTTACCGCGCTCGTTATTATCGCCCTGGTTTCCGCGGGTGTTGTCGCGGCTCTTGCTATTCCGAAAGAAAACGCGCCCGACGTGGTGGTCCCCGTCGCGCTTATTCAGACGACCCTGCGGGGCGCTTCCGCGGTAGATACGGCGAAGTTGATTACCAAAGAAATTGAAAAAGAAGTCGGAAACGTAGAGAATCTGAAAAAAATAACATCCTCGTCCCGCGAAGGTGTTTCTATAGTGAGCGCCGAATTTGAAGCGTCCGCCGACGTGGATAAATCAATTCAGGATGTCAAAGATGCGGTGGATAAAGCGAAGCCGAAATTGCCGCGTGATGCGGACGAGCCCGTCGTTATACGCATTACGGCAAACGACCAGCCCATTTTCATCGTATCGCTTTCGGGAGGTCTTCCGCCCGCGGAATTTACGCGTCTGGCGAAAGAAGTGCAGGACGAGCTGGAGTTGGTCTCCGGCGTCGGACGCGTTGAAATCTCCGGCAATCGCGAGCGTGAAGTCACGGTTGTCGTCCGTAAAGAAGCTCTTGAAGCGTTCGGTATTTCCCTCTCCGACGTCGTAACGGCACTCAGTTTTGCGAACAGTTCCCTGCCCGTCGGAAACATAACGGTGGATGCCGTTGAATATGCCGTCGCATTCAAGGGAGATTTGGAAGACCCGAAAGATCTGATTCAGACAACCGTCGGCAACGTCGGCGGGAATCCCGTCTACCTGCGCGACGTCGCGGACATCGTAGACGGAGTAGAGAGAGCGCGCACTATTTCGCGAACATCAACCGAGGGCGCGCCGTCGGAGCCCGCGGTCACTCTTGCGGTGTATAAAAAAGCGGGCGGGAACATTTTTGCGACCGCAAAAGCGGCGAAACTGAAACTGGATGAGCTCCAAAAAACTACACTCGCGGGAATCACGACAAACATTTCCATTGACCTCGGCGAGGAAGTGCAGGACAGTCTGGTAGAACTCACGGAAGTGGGATTTATGTCGGTTGTTCTGGTTATGCTCTGCCTGGTGCTGACTATCGGCTGGCGCGAATCGGTAGTGGCGGGCCTCTCCATCCCTCTTTCATTCGTCATTGCGTTTATCGGTCTGTACTTCTCCGGGAACACCATCAACTTCGTATCACTCTTTGCGCTTATTCTGGCGATCGGCATTCTGGTGGACTCGGGAATCGTCGTGACGGAAGCGATTCATACGCGATTTAAAAAATTCGGCGACGCAGTGACGGCGGCAAAAGAAGCGATCCGTGAATACGCCCGTCCGCTGACCGCGGGAACGATGACCACGGTTGCGATGTTTTTCCCGCTGTTTTTCATTTCCGGCGTCGTCGGTCAGTACATCAAGTCTATCCCCTTTACCATCATTACCGTCCTCATCGCGTCAATCTTCGTGGCGCTCGGACTCGTGCCTTTGATCGCGCTCAAGCTCAGTAAAAAAACAGAAGGAAAATTTGAAGCGATGCAGGAAGAGTGGAACACCCGTGCCCAGGTGTGGTATCGCGCTTTTCTTACGGGCGTTTTGAAGGACAGGAAGTTTCAGGTCCGGTTCATGTGGGGAATTACCGCGGCGTTTATTCTGGCGATTGCGCTTCCCGCAAGCGGTATGGTAAAAGTTCTCTTTTTTCCGCAGGACGACGCGGAGTACGTCTTTCTTGAGATTGAAACCAAACAAGGAACTCCGCTCGAAGAAACGGACCTTGCGGTCCGTGCGGTTGAGGAAATCCTGTACGAGGACGCGCGCATTGACTCGTTCGTCACTACGGTCGGCGGCTCCTCCGCCTTCAGTCAAAATCAGTCCAGCGGTCCGAAGTACGCGAATATAACCGTCAAACTTCTTCCGAAAGAAAAGAGAAAAGAGACCTCAACACAGATAACCGACGAGTACAGAAAGAAGACGGGGATTTTCCATGAGTTTGACGTCCGTGCGTTTGAACCGCAGGGAGGACCGCCGACGGGCGCTCCCGTTTTGATTACGTTTTCAGGAGAAAATCTGAACGACTTGGAGCGTGCGGTTGACCTCGGCGAGCGCGTCTTAAACAAGCTGCCGGGAACCGTGGAAGTAACAACATCAATTAAGGACGACGGAACGCAGTTTGCGCTCACCATAGACCGTGCAAAAGCTTCGCAAGTAGGCCTTTCTCCCGCCCAAGTCGCAGGAACCTTGCGCACCGCCGTTTCGGGAGCCGTAGCGACTACGATTAAAAAAGACGCGGAAGACATTGACGTCCTGGTCGTTTCAAACCTGAATACCGACTGGAGAGACCCCGCCGACGCTTCAAAAGCGAATATTGACGCGCTGTTGAATCTCTCTATAAAAACCCCGCGCGGTACGGTTCTTTTGGGTTCAATTGTTTCTCCGACTATAGAAAAATCAAATGCGGTGATACGCCGCGAAGATCAGAAAAATATCGCCACCATTTCAAGTTACACGACGAACGGCGCGACTCCCGTTGAAATATCCGCGGCATTTAAAAACGCCTTTGCCAAAGAGGAGATACCCGCG
>CAYHUW010000050.1:3418-5415 GCA_964359685.1 uncultured Candidatus Saccharibacteria bacterium | reverse complement strand
CGTTCCTTGGGAAAGCCCGAGTTTATCTGCGCGGTCGCGTGGTAGCGGAGCATTGAGTGGTAGCCGTAGGCGGGCATGAAGAAATTCGGATTGACCTGCTGGCGCATCCAGATCAGTTCGCCCGTGTTGCCGTGGCCCGTTGAGTGCACGTCGGAAGAGCGGTAGTGCATCAGGGTAAGACCGTAGCGCAGAAGGTTGTCCTTCAGTTTCTGTACGGAGATTTCGTTTCCGGGAATAACCGAAGAGGAAAGCACGATAGTATCGCGCTCATTAAACGTGATGAATTTATGTTTCTTGGTCGCGATACGCATCAGAGCCGCGGACTCTTCGCCCTGCGCGCCTGTTGCGATAACCACGATTTTGTCCGCAGGGTAATCACCGACGTCCTGCGGATTGATGAACGTTCCCGGCTGCGGCGTGAATATATTCGCCCTCTGCGCTATTTCAATGTTTGTCTTGATAGAGCGTCCTTCCGTCACGATTTTCTTTCCGTATTTTTCCGCCATGCGTATGATGTGCACCATGCGCTCAAACTGCGACGCGAATGTGCCGATAATGAGGCGGCCTTTCACATTTTTAATGATGCCTTCAATTGTTTCGTAGACGCGGGATTCGGGAATGGAGAAACCGTCCTTTTCCGCGTTCGTAGAGTCCGCAATGAAGAGGATATTTTTATCTTTTCCCAGATTGCCCCAGTTTTTCTGTTCTTTTTCGGTTGCTACGGTGTCTACGTGTTCCAGTTTCAGGTCGCCGGAAATAACGATGTTGCCGTGCTTTGTAACGATGGAAATACCCATTGAATCCGGAATAGAGTGAGTTACGGGGAAGGTTTTTACCGTCATCTGCGGTCCTCCCGCGTGACCCACCATGACGCTGCCGCCCGGTTCCACTACTTTCAGATCAAGAGCGGGGAGATGTGCGAATTCCTCCTGGCGCTTCTTTATCATCAGAGAAGTCAGGTACTGCGTGTAAATCGGTGGGTTGCCCATGTGGTCAATAACGTACGGAATGCCGCCGATGTGGTCCAAGTGGCCGTGCGTAATAAAAAGGGCAAGGATTCTGTCTTTGTTGTCTTCAAGGTAGCGGACGTTCGGCAGAATATAGTCAACGCCCGGTGCCGATTCTTCGGACACGAATTGGAATCCTGCGTCAACAACAATGATGCCCGCGTCGGTTTCAACGATGGTCATGTTGCGGCCGACTTCCTCTACGCCGCCCAAAGGGACGATGCGTACGGTGTCCGGCCCTACCGGCGGAAGCGTAACGGTTTCCGATGATGCGTCGCGAATATGCCGGTGTTCGGCGCGTTGCGGAACCCGCGAATGCGGGCCGCCCCTTCGGGGGCCGTGTCCGCCCGCTCCGTGCGGAGCGTTGCTTCGGCCGCCTCCCCGCGAGGGTCCGCGGGCGGGGCCCCGTGAGGGGCCACGAAACGGCCGTTTACCTCCCGGTCTTCCTGTTGCCGTAAAGGGGCGCGAACGCCGCGGGCGCTCGGAAGGAGCGGGGGGTTGTCTGTCAGTTGTGTTCATATCAGTAAATGCAAAATGCTAAGTAATTGATTATTTGAATAAATTTTTAATGTCATACGTGAATATCGGCCAGACGCGTTCCGTTGAGAGATACCATTCGTGAACGGCGTCAAACCTGTCCGAAGGAACCGCGACTGTTCCGAACAGAATGCCGGAAACATCTTTCGGCGCGAGATAGACGAAGTGAGGCGCGTAGAGAAAGATGGCGCCGTACTCCTTTTGTATTTCTTCGGCGGCCTCCTCGAGCCTGGCTCTTCGTTCCTTCGCATCGTGCTCCGTGCGTGCTTTTTCCAGGTTTTTATCCACATCGGAATTTGCGTAGAGCGCGATGTTTAACCCGGGGTCGTTTTTCTGCGAGGAGTGCCAGAAAGCGAAGAGATCGGGATTTCTGCCGACCACTTCTCCGAAAAGGAGCGCGTCGTATTTCCGGGGGCGGATAACCTCTATCGTCAGATCGTTTTGTTCAAAGAA
>CAYHUW010000050.1:0-3408 GCA_964359685.1 uncultured Candidatus Saccharibacteria bacterium | reverse complement strand
AAAAGAACTTGAGCTGAACTTCGGCGCCGAGCGTTTTCCATTGTTCGGCGACCAACTCCGCGGCCTGTTTCAGCTCGGGGTTGTTTGATGTCGTCAGAGAAAACGCGAGACGTACGGTTTCTTTTTTCTTTTTCACGACGGTTGTTTTTTCAAACACGCCGCCGTCTCCCTCTTTCCAGCCGTCCTCACGCAGGATTTCACGCGCTTTCTCTATGCGATCGGCCGCGACTTCGCTTGGGGCGGCACTACGTGTGAGTGGAGGAAGGGGGCTTTCTATTGCCGACCCGTAACCTCCCAATACAGTATCAATAATCTGATTTTTGTCAAGCGCTGCGTGCAGAGCCTCGCGAACGGCAGTGTCCGCGAAAATCTGATTCTGATTCTGATTCAGAAACACGCCGAATATTCTGCCGAATATAGCTTCATGCGCCGCGAGGTCTTTGGTGACGGATTTCGGGTTTATGGAGCTTGCCGCTTTCACTTCGCCTTTGTTCAGTGCGTTCTCAAGGTCTTCGTCGTTTGCGTAAAAGCGGAGCGTGAAGTTTTCTATGTAGGGAACGCGCACGCCGTCATAAAACGCACGAAGCAGGAATTCCACCGGAATGCCCGAGCTGTTTTCCCGGACCGAGACCATATCATAAGGGCCTGAACCGACCGGGTTTGTATTCAGTGTTGTAAAAGGGAACTCTTCGCTGGTGATTTTTTCCCAGAGTTTTTTGGGCAGGATACCGAGCGTGGTGTTTTCCAGAAAAAGCGCATACGGCTCGCCCAGGGTAAAGACAACGGTACGCGTGTCGGAGGAAACAACGCTCACTCCTTCCCAGTCCGCGCGGCGCGGGCTCTTGATATCGGGATTCTGCGCCGCGCGGACCGTGAACACCACGTCTTCCGCCGTGAGCTCGGAGCCGTCGTGGAACTTCGCGTCCTCTTTTAATACAAAAGTGTAGGTGCGCTGGTCTTCGGAGATAGAATACCGTTCAGCCAAATCGGGAACCAGGGTTCCGTCCGGACTCATTCGCATCAGACCCGAAAACACCAGGGCCGTGGCGTCGCGGTCGGTCTCGGAAACCGCAAGTATGGGATTTACGAAGCGCGGCGACCCTATGATGCCTTCGGAGTATGAGCCGCCGCGCGTCGGTACCTCGTCCGTCATGGCAAGCGAAACCCCCGCGAGCATGGTCGCCGCGGAAAGGCTCATAATGAGCCCGAGCACAGCAACCACCAGCCAATCCACAGGCGTGAAGAACGCGGTTTGGACGCGTACCGTTTCAAGGAACGGGAACGATCTGCGCTTCGAGAGCGCGCGCATGAATGCGCGGAAAAATTCCATGTGTTCGGTTTTTAGAAAGACACCGGGCTAGCTCACCAGAAGCTGGAGAAGCGCGGTCGCTGCGAACAGTACTGAAAGCACAATGGAGGCCCGGAAGAGGAAGAGCTCCGCTCCGCGGCGTTTGTAGTATGTGCCTTGTGAACTGTCACCGAATGCGCCGCCCATGCCCGCTCCCCGTTGCTGGAGGAGTATTGCTCCTATAAGGAGTACGGAAATCACTACCTGGATTCCCGGAAGAAGGGATGCAATGAGCGCCATAAAGTGTCTTTGGATAGAGAATAGCATATGGGCGGAAGCGGGCAAGTGCGTATTTGACATTTTCTTTCAATTTGGTATAATGTGCATATACGATTTCCCCGAACGGGGATTTTGTTTTTTCGTTCAATCAACACACATGTCTATACGAATGGAAAACATACAGGAGGTACGTCCGGAAACGCTCAAAGCGCTGCGTGCGTTATTGCCGACGCGGGAGTCGCTGCTTAAGTTCACGCCCCCCTTCGCGCTTGAAATCGCCTACCTCCTCTGCTTCATGGAGCGCCCCACGAGAAAATATAACCGGAAACCGAAACCGAAAGACCATAATCGCGAACTGACGAAAATCGCAAAACTGGAGGCCCTTCGGAGACATGACGAACAGCAGCTTGCCTGGGGATGTCCCGAGCGGTTTGTGGTGCCGAGGCTTTTTCAAAGCGGTTTAGAAGCGCAGGAAGAATATCACAAAGACCATATCCGGATTGCGGGAGAAAAAATTGAAGCTTTGCGCGGTCGGGCCATTCAACGTTGGCAACGAAGAGAGAAAGACGGTATACCCAAGCTCGGCAGGGTTTCTTTTAAGTAGCGTAATTACTGAGTACTATGACCTACATGTCAAAGCAGGAAGGAGGCGGACTTAAGGGCGCGGCACGCTGGGTTCTCGGCACTCTGTATCATGTGCCGAAGGCTCTCGCCACGATTGTCTACGAAGAGCGCATACACCCCCGCGTTTCCTCGCTCGGCCTCCGCGTCGGGACTTTCTGGAACAAATTGAAGGAGGATAAAACCCCCCGCGGGGAATAGGTTTGACTCCGCTTCCGTATCTACTATAATTCTGAAACTTCACAGGATTCTCCTGTGTTCTTACAAAGGTAGTACCAGTAACTAATTTTTCCTATGGCAAAAGCAAAGAAAGCAAAAACGGCCGCAAAGAAAGCGCCTTCAAAAAGTCCCGTAGAGCCCCTGCACGATCGGGTAGTTTTGAAGCCGCTGTCGGCGGAAGAAATCGGCACGACAACCGCGAGCGGAATTATTATTCCGGATTCCGCGCAGGAAAAGCCCGAGCAGGGCACGGTGGTTGCTGTGGGCCCCGGCAAGTGGAACGAGGACGGTGACGCTCGCATTCCGGTTTCAGTCAAGGTCGGCGATCGCGTGCTGTTTTCAAAGTACGGCTACGACACCGTCAAAATTCAGGGAGTTGAGTATTACGTTATCAGTGAGACAAATATAGTGGCGGTAATCAACAAATAAGTATGGCAAAGAAAATTCTTTTTGAAGCGGATGCACGAACGGCAATCAAGGCCGGCATTGATATTGCCGCACGTGCGGTCAAGGTTACCTTGGGTCCCCGCGGGCGAAACGTCATCATAGATAAGGGATACGGCGGTCCGCACATGACGAACGACGGTGTGACTATCGCAAAAGATATTTCTCTTAAAGATAAGTTCCAGAACATGGGCGCGGAGATTGTGAAGGAAGTCGCAAATAAAACGAATGATTTGGCGGGCGACGGCACGACGACCTCGGTCGTTCTCTTCCAGGCACTGGTTGACGAAGGCATGAAACACACGGCCATGGGCCTGAATGCCATGGGTATTCGCTCAGGTATGGAAGCGGCTGCAGAAGCAACCGTCAAGGCGCTCAAAGCGATGGCAAAGCCGGTTGCGGGAGCAAAAGACATAAAGCAGGTAGCCACGATTTCGGCCGAGTCTGCTGAAATAGGCGAGACGATTGCCGAGGTAATAAACGAAGTCGGACAGAACGGCGTCGTTACCGTTGAAGAATCGCAAAGTTTCGGCATTGATAAGGAAATTGTGGAAGGT
>CAYHUW010000049.1:1228-5516 GCA_964359685.1 uncultured Candidatus Saccharibacteria bacterium | reverse complement strand
CTCGTTAACCGATTCAATTGAAAATCTAAAAGTATGAAGTACAAAAATACGGACGGCACGAACGGGATGCGCCATGACCCGATGCCCGCCAAAAACTCGCTCACCGGGCACGTAAAAGATGATCGCCTGCTCTCCGCAATACACACCGCGGCCGCGGAATTCATAAACCGCGAGTCAAACCGCCGCTCGCTCGTGACAGTTACCCGAGTCGGATTTCTTGACGAAAAAAACGTTCAGATTTTTATTTCGGTTTTTCCGAATAAAGATCTGCACGCGGTCATGGATTTCCTGAGCCGTCAGGAAAAGGAATTTCTTATCTTTCTCAAGAAAACAGTGAAACTGCATTTCATACCGAAAATGCGTTTCCTCCCCGACCCCGATATGAATCTTACAAACTGAGGCCTGGGGGGGAATCGAACCCCCGTATAAGGGATTTGCAGTCCCTTGTCTTACCACTTGACGACCAGGCCGCCTGGCAAAGCATACATTAATTTTTTGAGAGTTCCTATATTATGGTAGAAATAAAGCTCGCCCGGGTGGCGGAATTGGCAGACGCAACAGACTTAAGATCTGTCGGTAGCAATACCATGTGGGTTCGATCCCCACCCCGGGCACACCCGTTATAATGCGCGGATGATATTGGAGTTACTCCTCATCGCGCTCCTCATCATTCTTATTGTTGTCTCGGTTATTATCCCTGTTACGTTCCTCCTCGCTCTTATGGGTTGGACGTGGACCGGCGTTCCGTACGTACCGCTGCCGACCCACGCGCTGAAACGGCTTCCGGACCTGCTTGCACTCAACAAAGACTCGGTTCTCTACGATTTGGGATGCGGCGACGGGCGCGTCTTGTATGAGCTCGCAAAGCATTCAGACGCGACATTCATCGGTATTGAAAAAGCGCCTCTTCCGTATCTTATTGCGATTTCAAGAAGTGCGTTTTCAAAAAAGAAAAACGTGAAGATTGTTTTCGGTGATATCCACGCCGTGCCGCTCACAAACGCTACCCATGTGTTTACCTACCTCTTACCCGACGTCATGGAAAAACTGTACCCGAAACTGAAGCGAGAGCTCGCTTCGGGATCAAAAGTGCTGTCATGCGATTTCAAGTTTGCGGCACAAGAACCCGCTTCAATAGTGGTTGAAAAAAATACTTCCCGCCCGTACACACTCAGAATTTATGAATTTTGACTTCCTCCGCTGCCGAACTCAAAACGATACAGAATAGCGGGGTAAAAAAAGTACAACGGTCCGAATTTACCTTTGAAACGGGAGAGGCCTTTCCAGGAACTATCCCCTCCTTTCCACCAAAACCCTCCGAAATCGGCAAAATGCACGCCGTGCAACATGCACCACCGGAACCAGTGATCAAAAAGCCCGGTCATCACCGGATCGTTCCCCGACTCTTTTGTTATGCAGCCCGCCATGTAGTACGAGACGGGTAGTAACGACGATTTCATCCACGCCATACCCGCAACATCGCGGCCGTCCCGTGCGCGGCGGACAACCATAAACGTCACGGCACTCTTCGGATTTTTCATGCGCATGCGTATCTCCCACAACGTAGGCCGCCGCAGAGAAATCGGGATAGTGCTTTTCAGATACAGTTTCGCAAATCGGTCGTAGGACACCTCTTCTATTGTGTACACGGAATTAAGGAATTCTTTTTCCCATTTCCGCAGATAGCGCAGCGCCGTCCCCGACCATGTTTTTTTATAGTCGGCACCGAGCCGTAAAAATCCGATTTTCTGAGAAATCTGTTTTCCGAATGACATCCACTTCCCGGGTTTTTTTGCGCTCGTCCTCCTCTGCCACATAATCACCCGCGCAAGACGCGCTTTGTCTTTAGGGAGCGGGGTTATGACGGGCTCAGTATCTCCGAAATATTTTTCAAAAGAAAACGGTCCGAACCGCCAATATATCCCCGTCTTTTTCTCCGGTTGGAGGTAGGAGCCGTGCAGGTCAGACATAGTGAGAAGCGGATCAAAATCGGGCCACTCCCGCACCGGCATGTATCCGTCAGAGAGCGCCTGAGGAACGGCATTCTTCGTAAAAAGCCCGATATGATTCCATTCAAATTTCCATGAATCAAGAAGCAGAAACCGGCGCGCGATATGCGCGAATATTTTCTCTTCGTGGTACACGTTGACCAGCATGAAACCGGTGTCTGAAAGTTTTTCATGCAGCGCTTTCAGAAACGCGGGATCCTCCGACAAAGGCGACGGCGTAGGTCCTTTAAAAAGGTCCACAATGATGAGATCGTATGTACCCGGAAGTTTCGGTACTGCGAGTGCCGCGTCTTCGCACACCACGTTCGGGAACGGAGCAGGCGCATACAGTTTCAGTTCTTTCGCAATCGCAATCATTGCCTCATCATATTCAACGACGGTAAGCGAAGAGCCCGGATACTCTCTGCTGATTTTCGCTATTTCCCCTCCTGCACCCAATCCCAGCATTAAGACGGAATTGATGCGCTGATTCCCCGCGTATACCGAGAGTCTTTTAAACGCTTCGTCCCTCATCTGATTCAGATACGGGCTCGTCTGGCCGCAGTTTGAAACAGACACGTTCCAGGAGCCGAATTCCCTACGCACTCGTATAAGACCGTTCTTTGCCGATTGCCGGTCTCGTACTTCAAAAAACCAACTCATGAGCGGATATTGTACCCTGAAGCAACATAAAAAAGATTGCCTCAAGCGCAAAATTAGTTACTATACACAAATCCCGCCCTTAGCTCAGTTGGTAGAGCAACTCCCTCTTAAGGAGATGGTCGTAGGTTCGAATCCTACAGGGCGGACTTGAAACAAGAAACAGTGCCTGCGCACTGTTTTTGTTTGCAAGTCCGGGACGGAGGCATGTTTTCTGTTTCAGAAAACAGACGAGTCGGGGTCGGCGGCCGAACCCGAACGGAGGTGAGGGTGAGAGCTGTGACGACCAACGCCCTGCTTCACAGGGCGGACTAATAAGAAAATTCCTGATACTGTGTACGTTTCGGGCGGGTGGCGAAATTGGTAGACGCACTTGGCTTAGGACCAAGCACCGCAAGGTTTGGAGGTTCGAGTCCTCTCCCGCCCACCGGAAGCAAGGCAACTGCTTGCCTTGCGTGAGGACGAGAAGGTGGTTGAGCATATGAGCGAGCGCAAGCGACGCGAATGCGAAACCCGTACTGCCGCTGTAAGCGGAGAGTCCTCTCCTGCCCACAAAAATGCACAGCAGGTCGGCGGATTATCGCGGCGGCAAATTGCCGCCGGAGAAGGGAGCATTAACGTCGGCTTCAGGGAAAATCGTACGCGTGGTGATTTGAAGGATGGTTATGACGGAAACCATGATGAAAAAGCCGAGGACTCCCCAAATCATGTGCTGACGCCCCGTCGCACGGGCCTTCGGGTCGTCCGATTTCATCACGAACGTGAAAATGCCGATCACGAAGTAGTACATTGCAAGCGCGAACAAAAGATACACTATCGGCTGAAGTATAAGTTCGGTTACTTTCCCGATGAATTGCGTCAGAGCGTCATTCGGCGGGGCGGCAAATGCGACCACCGGAGAAAAAGCCGCGACGGCAACGAGTACAATCTTGCGCAGAGTGCTCATTATGAGTTTTAGTTTGACGGACAACGCGGGACCGTAAGCGGCTGCATTGCTGCTCCGGTGATTGACGGCGGAGTAATGGAACCCCCGCCGACATCAAAGGTGTTCTGCAGGATATTTACAATTCCCCAGATTGAAATCATGACAAATAGCGTGATGATGCCGTAGAGCATGATAGTCCTCCCTGCGTTCTTGTTCTCGGGGGTTGAGGGCATTCCGTAGCCGCCTGAATGTGCGGCGGAACCGCCCGAGCCGCTCAAACTGAACATGTACATCGTCAAGCCCCAGAAGAACGCAAAAAGCGCGAGCGCAACAACCATCGGAGTAATCAGAAGTATCAAACCTCCCAATTTGCAAAAGACATTGATGAGCGTCGAATTGGCGGCGAAAACCGGAGTTGGTACAGCGAGTACGGTGGCAAAGAGCGCAAGAGTAACTCCCGATAAAACTTTTTTCATATTTTTAGTATATCATTTTTGGCTACGCCAAACTTCTTATGAATCACATACTAATTCGCCGGTAGAAAGCCGCTCACAACCGTTCGGATTCGGTATCGGCGTTCCCGAACGAATAGGCTCTGCGGTACGAGGCTGGTTAGAACCGGTAGACCGCGAATCCGGCGGAGGGATGAACCTCTGCTGATTGTTCTGTTCCGAACCGAAAAGAGTAGTCTGGAGAATTGCCACGATTCCGGCAA
>CAYHUW010000049.1:0-1218 GCA_964359685.1 uncultured Candidatus Saccharibacteria bacterium | reverse complement strand
GAGAAAACACGACGAACATGCCGACAATCGCCCAAAATATGCGCGCCCGCGCCTGCTTTACCTTTTCGGCGTCGCCCGACTGGAAAATGAGCATCGCCAAATTCCACAGGAACGCGAACAGCACAATAGCAGTCGGCGTCGCAAAGACGACCACTATCGTCGCATTATTGATTACTTGAGTAAGCGTCATAGGGGCGCAAAACGGCGCACCGAGGAACGGTGCGGTTTTTACGCCACGCCCGTATCCCCGTCGGTCAATGTGTTACCGGGGAACTTGCACGCTCGGTATGTCGTTCGCTCTCTTTATGGTGTCACTACCCTGAAGTCCGAATGTGTTCTGAAGGATGTTCACAATTCCCCACACGGAAATCATGACAAAGAGAACCACGAGGCCATACACCATCATCTCGCGGCCCTTCTTCTTGTCCTTATCATCCCCCGTAAAGTGCAGCACGTACATCGCCAAGCCCCAGAAGAACGCGAGGAGAGCAAGCGCAACCACGACCGGAGTAAGAATACTGATTAACTCCCCGAATTTCGTAAAAACGTCCTCTAATTTTGTGGAAACGGCGAACGCCATGAACGGAAGCGCGAAAAGACCTCCTATCGTCGCTGTTTTAAAGAAACTTCTCATATGAAAGATAAAGTAATTAATTACGTAAAATAGACCCTAGTATGCCCTTGATTATACCGCTTTTTGCCGTCGGCGCGTGAAGCAGGACAGCGCGTGTGGATAGCCCTTTTGGGCATTAGCCTGTCCCTAATTCGCCGGGTCGAGCTGATTTACGGTAAGTTGAATGGCGGTCGCCAAGGCCTGTGCGCCGAGAAGTATCACACCCCCGATCAAAGCCCAGAAGAAGCTGGAACGCACTTTTGAAAGTTTCTCGGGATTGCCCTCGGCCTGGACGAACTGAAATCCGATATAGACGAGGTAGACAACAAGAACGGGGGTGCCGATTTGAATGGCAAGCTCCAGAATGCGCTGAAGCAGCACGGAAATCGTGGTCCCTTCCCCGAGAGGATTTAAGAGCCGTTCGGCACTGACCGAAAGCGGAACAACGAGAAGCAGGGACGGGATACTGAAGGCGAGTAATCTTTTCAACATCTTCATGGATTTTTATTAAACTGATACTTACTCTCCCGTCATTCTACCCCAAGCAAAGCCCCGAGCTCGTCTGACGCTTCATCAACGGCACTGCCGACGGTAAGAGCGCCCGA
>CAYHUW010000048.1:0-5659 GCA_964359685.1 uncultured Candidatus Saccharibacteria bacterium | reverse complement strand
TTGCTGTTGCTTCGCTACGCGCCCGCGTTTGGCAAGGAACTGATTGAAGATTTACCGGATACCGACCGGGCGTTCCTTGAGGAACTGGCGAAATCCACCGCTTCAAAAATTAATTCCGAGACACTGAGAAAAGTGATTCTCGCGTCCATTGAAACTTCGCGCTCTCCGATTCCCGAACTGCCTTTGGAATTGGCGGTTATAGAATTGGCAAGCCCGGTAAATCCTTCATAACTGAATCCTTCATAATTAAATTCTTCAGAACCAAAAGACTTCGCATCCTAAATGTCTATATCACAGCATGTTACCATGGTAACATGCTGTGATTGCTTGAAAAGGGATGAAGGGCGCACTTTATTTAGAACTTTATTTAGAATTGAGAGCCGCGCGGGTGGCGGGGCCGACGAATCCCAGGGGTTCTATGCCTTCGGCTTTCTGAAATGCGATGACTGCCGCTTTTGTAATGTTGCCGAAATAGCCGGTCGCTTCTTCTTTGAAGTATCCGAGCGTAAAAAGTAATTTCTGAAGTTCTTTTACCTCAGTGTCAGTTACGCCGGCCTCAAGGCGCTTTGTGAATGTAAATGAAGAGACGGAGGTAGCGGTAGTCGGCGTGCCTGTTGCGCTTGCTGCAGCAAGCGCGGCTTTCGTTTTCGGGCCTACGATGCCTATCGGGTCTATGCCGTTTGCTTTCTGGAAGGCAAGAACCGCCTCATGCGTCAGGGGACCGAAATAGCCCGTTGCAGTTGATTTCAGATATCCGAGCGCAATCAGCTGAATCTGCACGGCTTTCACCGCATCTCCTGAAGAGCCTTGCGCCATTTCCGAGCTTGTTTTTGTCGCTGTTGCGGTCGGGACGGGCTGAACGGCTTTTGTGCGCTCTTCCAGGCGTTTCTGCGTCAGAGCATCCGCAATGCCGGTTGCGTTCAGACCTTCAGTAACCTGGAATTTGCGCACTGCCTCACGGGTTACCGAGTCGTACTTTTCCGTTATTTCACCTGCGTAGTATTTCAGCGTTTTGAGTCTTGTGTGCAGTTCGCCGACCTGCGCATCCACCAGTCCTTCCTGCAGTTGGCGCGTGGCAATGAATTTCGCTTCTTCCTCCGGCGTTGCCTCCGGTCCTGCGGTGGTGGTCAGACCTGCAAATTTTCCCGAGGTGATACCGCCTGATGCGGCGTACAGACTGTCATACGGGTTGAATGCCACACGGTCAGGCCCGCGCATCTCAAAGTGCAAGTGTGAGGTTACCGATTCAGCATTTCCCGAATCTCCGACCCAACCGAGTAATTGCCCCTGCACCACCTTCGTGCCGCGGTAGAGGCCCGGCGCGTACGCGTATTGCGTGCCGCCTGCTCCGTCGTCGGTTCCCGGTGTGTCGTTGTTGATGTGGAGGTAGCGGTAGGTGTATCCGTTCGCGTCTTCAAGCGTAATGGCGTAGCCCCATGACGCCTGAGGAATGGCGATAAATGCAATGGTACCGTCTGTGACAGCGACAAGCGGGGTCATTTTGCTTGCGATGATGTCTATACCCAAGTGCTGGCGCGCGCCGCCGTCTCTTGGTTCTGAAAAATCATTTCTGAAGCTGTATTCGCCGTCAACAGGGAAGAGAATAGAGCGTGTTTCGGCGTTTACTGACGCAAAGGGGGAAAGCGCCAAAATGAGAATAGCCAAGGCCGCACGCATATTCATCCAGTATAGACGCGCGAAAGACCGATGTCTTGCTGACCGACTTGAGTTCAAACCGTGGTCGACCAAGCCCTGCTTGCTCCGTTCTTTGAATTTTACCCTAACGAACCGACGCGACTTGGGGGCATAGCTCATTATAGATTTTCTTTCGAGCAAGCGTATTCCGAAGCTTCTTCACTCCCTTGCCTGGAGATTTGTGGTTGGGTAGTGTAGACAACTTCGTCACTACCGATCTTATCGTCTTTAGAGTATCTTCTATATTACCCATCACCTCTTCGTTCTTAATCCGCAAGGTAATTATCATTTTCTTTTCCCATATCTCTTCATCGCGTTTTTTGTCCTTCCTAACCTGTTCGGGGGTTAAGTGATACCCTCCGTCAACTTCAACGATGAGACCGTATTTCTTTATAAAAAGATCAGCGAATCGTACACCCTCCTTAGTGTATATTTCTCTTTCTTTTGCAACCTTAAACGCGAATTCTTTTGCCAGCGGTTTAAGCGCCTCAAAAAGAATTTTCTGGGCTGAAGTGATTGACCGTACGCGAGCTTTCTTAAATCTATCTCGTGTTGTGTTCTTTCTTTTTAAGTCTTCTTTAAGAAGTCTCAGATTTTTTGCGTGTCGTGGATGCATGATCTTTAAATCTCACTCCAATCGAATAGCGACCTTACCCTAAGTTTGCTGCCCGTCTGGTACGAAGTTGGAACTTTCCTGAGCCAGTAGTGTTTTTTCCTACGCAGGCGCTTCGCCGGTCGTAAGAGCACCGGCTGGCTCGTAGGTGGCGACGACGACGCCCGTTTTGGTAACTTTCGCGTCAGTCATTGTGAAGTTACGCGGCTGCGTGCCTTCAGCGAATAGCTTCTTTCCAGTACCTATCGTTACCGGATGTATCCACACGTGCATACGATCGACGAGATCGTTCATGAGCAGAGTCTGGATAAGCTTGCCGCTCCCCCACACCCACAAATCGGGACCGTCCATTTCTTTTAGTTTCTTGATTTTCTCCACGACATCGTCACCAATGATAAGTTCGGAGTTATTCCATAGAAGTTCCATCGGAACATCGGAGACAACATACTTTTTCGTCGCGTTAAACGGAGTAGCTACCAATTCGATTTCCGGATGATTCGGCCAGTACGCAGCGAAAATTTCGTAAGTAAGCTTCCCAAGAAGCAGTTCGAACGGCGTCGTAAAAAACTCCTGCAGCAGCGCATTTGTAACCGGATCGTCATAGTTTCGGCCGAATTGCCAGCCACCGTACTTAAAACCTTCTGCAGTATCTTCCTTCGAGCCGCCCGGCGCCTGCATGACGCCATCCATGCTTACAAACGTCATGGTGATGATGTTGCTCATGGAAGCATCTTACCAAAACGCGGGCCAGAAACGCCACTTTCGCACTCTACCTTGGCTGGGGAGCAGGGATTCGAACCCCAATTAAAGGCTTCAAAGGCCTCTGTCCTACCATTAGACGACTCCCCAATGCAGTACGAAAAATACCACATATTTGAACCTATTTCCCGCCCGTTATGTTTAGCATTCTTGAGTTAAAATCATCTAATGCATCAGCTACCCACTGATTTGAAGAAGGCGCTCTCATCCGTCCCGAAGGTGGCGAGCCTATGGAAAGACATCACTCCGCTCGCACGAAACGAGTGGATTTGTTGGGTGATATCGGGAAAGAAAAAAGAGACCCGCGGAATCCGTATTGAGAAAGCGCTTTCAAAAATGAAAGGCGGCATGCGCCGTCCCTGTTGTTGGGCGGGGTGCCCGCACCGCCAGAAGTTATAGTTATAAGTAAAATATGCCACCATGGTAACATGGTGGCATATGAATAGTGGAGTGATGTAGGAGAATGTTGGAATGTTTTTGGGTTTTTTATATTTTCCGGAAAATGTTAGAATCGGTCTTGAATGGGACACGACGGCAAAAATTGGGGACGAATTGAAGGGCTCGGCCTCAAGCTGCCGTTTGTCCGACCCGAAGAAGGGACGCGCCGTAAACCGATGAGTTATCTTCGGTTCCGCAACGCCAACCTCAACGTCATGGACGAGAAGGATTCGCACTGGTCGCTACCGGCTTACGCGGGGATGGTGCGCAAAGGAGATATGGTGCATCAGTTCAGATCCCAGTATGGCGTGTTCGTCAAAAATTTTCCCGATTATTTGGAAGGGGCACTGAAGCAGTGTTCCGTTCCCGAGATACGCGCGGAACTTGAGGAAAACATTGCCGAAGAGCGCTACGGGGCGGGTGCCCGAAAAATACTTGAGAATTTGAAAGAGCGCGGAGTCATATCGTATGTTCCGGAAGACACCGCCCACCCGGAACTTTTTAAACTGATACCAAAGGGGCTCGGTTTTGATACGTCTGACTTTGATGATTTTGATGCCGCGCCGCTTTTGCCCAAGGCGGAGGCATTTCGGAAATTTTTGTTCCGTGCCACACATGAGTCCGGTTTGCCGGTGGCGCTTGCGGTCGGGACCATTTTTCTTGAGGGGAAACATGATTGGGAGGTTTTTGCGGATAAAAAGGATCTGCCGAAGAAATTTAAGAATCGTAACCTTCATACACGGGCAAAAACCCCGGCAGAGCATGCGCTTCACGTTTATGGCGCAGAATCGGACGACCTGATGCTCACGTGGGTTCATCATGAGTTTGAGGGCGCGAACGGGACACACAGGAAAGCGGCATGGGATATGGTTTTAAATTACACTCCCGAGATTGAGCGGGAGAAGGTGATTCTTTTCATGAGAGAAGCACTTCTACACCATAACGAGTGGCGGGATGAAATTGCCGAGCAATGCGGACTCGTGAATGACGGCAAAGGTAATCCCATGCTGCGAAATGCTTCAGGCGACAGAGGTGTATAATTTTATGAGCATGAAAAATATCATTATTGTCGCCGTTCTTGCCGTCATACTTATCGGCGGAGGCGCGTATTATTTTATTTCAACAAAAACTCCCGATGTGCCTGCTTCAACCGAAGAGGCGACAGCGACGGGCGTTAGTCAGCAGATGTCATTCTTTGTTACGAGTGCGAATCCGGGTAAGGGCGGTGATTTGGGCGGGCTCATGGGTGCTGATGCATACTGCGGGCAGCTTGCCGAAGCGGCGGGGGTAACGGGAAAAACATGGCGCGCATATTTGAGTGCGGGCGCGACCGCGGATAATCCCGTTGTGAACGCACGCGAAAGAATCGGCTACGGACCCTGGTATAACGCGAAAGGAGTGCTGATTGCGGAAAACGGGCCTCAGCTTCACGGGGAGAATAATCTGAATAAAGAAACCGCGCTTACCGAAAAAGGTGAGGTCGTATCCGGTCGCGGCGATGAGGTAAATATGCACGATATGCTGACGGGCGCCGATGCGAACGGCCTCTATGCTGCCGGTCCGATAGACACGACCTGCCACAACTGGACTTCAAGCGACGAAGGCTCGGCGTACGTGGGGCATCATGACCGCATCGGTATTAATGATTCAGCACCGATGAAATCGTGGAATTCTTCGCACGAAACACGCGGGTGCAGCATGGAAGACCTTAAAGCGACGGGCGGCGGCGGGTTATTCTATTGTTTTGCACAATAGCCGATTCGGGTCTAAAGTGTAGGAAGAACTATTAAATAACCTACATTTTTATGAAAGGCATACTTGCGAACAAATTTGTTCTCGGTGCCATCGGGGTATTAGTTGTCGGTGCCGGCCTTATGGTCGCATTCGGCGGAGGATCGCGTGATGCAGGCATTGATGTGCGGAATACCGCGTGTCAGGACATTGCGGCAACGCGTCTTGCGGTTGCGACCGAGCTTGAAACAAGAAAGCAAGCGGCGGCAGATTCGCTCGCTGCGCGAAAAAATGAAATCGCGGACGCCTACTGGGCGAAGAATCAGGAATTGGAAAAAGAATATTATGCCTGTTCTTCGCGCGCGCTGACGTCGGATCCGTGCAAAGAACTTTCGGACAAAATCACGTCCCTCTATCATGAAA
>CAYHUW010000047.1:0-5759 GCA_964359685.1 uncultured Candidatus Saccharibacteria bacterium | reverse complement strand
AAATTGCCCAACCCGCCCCCGGTTGGGATATAACCTCACCCAGGTTGGGTTAGGGGGTTTTTTTTGTGTTAGTTGGGTTTCTCTCCCCCATAACGGTCTTCGGCGCGGTAGTGCCGACGCCGTCAATCACTCCCGTTATCAGTGCTTCTCCCTCGTACCAGGCCCCTCGTACACCGGTTACCCTGCGTGCGTATGCAAACGTACCGAAGGGGGTCGTGCTGTACGCGTGGGTCGTTGATGGGACGGAGATAGCGCGCGGGCTGGATATTGACCGCGTTACGATAAACACCGGGGGGGAAGGTTCGGCTCAATCCGTCACCGTTACTCTCACCGACACCGACACCGGAGTGGAGGGACGAGCGCTTTATATTATCCGACCGGCTTCGGTGGATCTTCTGTGGGAAGGGAATACCTACACCCCTCCGTTTTATCGGGGGAAAGCGTACCCGACGGGGGGAAGCTCTCTTGTTGTGGAGGCGGTGCCATATGTATTTGCCAACGGCGAGCGTGTCCCGAAAAGTAATCTGGTTTTTAACTGGGAAGTGGACGGGAACAAATTGCCTGAGTCTTCGGGATATGGAGAGTCGGTTCTTCGTATCGCTCCCACGCGCTTTAAGTACGCGACCGCGGTGGCCGTAACGGTTACAACGCCGGACGGGGCATTGGGAGCGCGAACATCAGTGTCTGTCCCGACACGTACCCCTCTCGTCGTTCTATATGAGGATAAACCCCTCTCGGGGACTTGGTTTACCAAGGCAACGCCAGCGCTGACACGACTTACGGGTTCAGAAATTGCCTTCAAGGCGGTTCCTTTTTTCGTTCTGAATCCGAAGAATTTGACTTACGTATGGGAACTCAACAATGAAGTTTTTGAGGTTTCCGAATCCGACCCTTCGGTGGCGGTCTTTAGAAAAACGGGCGGTGGCGAGGGGCAATACCCCGTCAGTGTTACGATAGAAAAGCCGGGGAGTATTTTTGAACGGGCTTCTGCGGGGTTTGACCTGGCTTTCTGAAGTTTCATGAAAAAAATCATAATTTTTATCGCGGTGGCCGTCTTCCTTGCGACACTCACACCGTTTACTACGTCCGCAACAACGGTAACCCCCGGCAGAGGGTTAACGCCCAACGGCCTAGAACTAGGAGTGTCCACACCTGAAACCCAAGGGGCGCCTCGCCAAGCAAACGCGGAATTTAAACCTATCGTCCCCTTGCCGGATGTTACGACCGAGATGACCTACGCGGCATATATCAATAACCTTTTCAAGCTCGTCATTTCGCTCTCCGCTATTCTCGCGGTGTTGGTAATTATCTACGGCGGCTTTGAATACATGACCGCTTCCGCCGGAGTAACGAAGAAAAACGGTATGGAGCGCATCCAGGGCGCGGTCACCGGTCTGCTGCTGTTGATGTCGGTAACACTCATCCTGCAGGTTATAAACCCGTGCATTCTGGAAATTACTCTCTTCATGCAGACAGAAACCGAAACAGGCGCGGGGGAATGCTCGCGCGGACGCGATAACACTACTGCAAACAGCAGCCAGAACGCGAACGGAAACGGTAACCAGAGTCAGGAATGGGGGCGAGAAATGCCTGTGGGTTCTTCTTGCCTGGTGCCCAACGGCCACGCCTGCGGTCCAAGTCCTGTCTGTTTTGAAGGTAACCGATACACCGAACGCTCAAGTAGTGAGGGATGCCAAACCGGCAGCTTGGGGTATCTGTGCACTAACAACTGCCCGTCTCCTGCTGCTCAGGGTTCGGGCTGGCGCGTGGTTTCGCCTGGTTCACAATGCGAACAGAGCGGCGCGACCGCGACCGCGCCGACGACGTACTGCTGTTCAGTGGCTACCCCGACGCGGGAACAATTCTTAACATGTAACAGACTAACGGGCGCACAGACGTCGTGCTCCGGGCAACAAGCAAACACCGTCTCTATCTGCGGGGGGGCGCAGTGATTATGAAAATAAACAAAGGCGCGTTCATATTCATAGTTATACTCGGCGGTCTCGCGCTTATCGTTGCGGGGGTTATTGCTTTTTCAAATTTTTTCAAAGAACCGTCCGCAAACAATGCGGCGGGGACCGATAATTTATTTTCTTCATTGTTCCCGTTCGGGCAGGGAGCAGCGCGTCCAAACACGGGGAGCGGGGGGCAGGAAGAAGAACAGCCTTTGGGCCCCGTGCCGGTGTTGCGCGAAATAAGCCGCGAACCGGTTGCGGGGTTCCACGTTTCCTCAACCAGCAGCATCAGCTACGTTGAGCGCGATACAGGACACATTTCCCGGACGTCGTTTGACAGTCTTGGGACAACCCGGCTCACGAACACAACGTTCCCCGGTATAGAGCGTGCGACCTGGCTTTCTGAAAACAACGTTATTTTCCAGAGCACGGACGGCAATACTATTCGTAACGTTCTGATATCGTTTTCAACAAGTACCGTTGACCAAACGGTCAGCGGGAAGACCTTATCTGCTTTCTCCTCGGTTGCTGCTGTCCCCGCAAGAAACCAACTGATTTTAACCGCTGGGACAGCCGCAAATACCACTATTTCAACATCAAACTATGATACGGAACAGCGGGCGGTTATATTTTCCTCCCCGCTCCGTTCGTGGCATGTCGTACCTGCGGGGAAAAATGTATTTGTAGAGACAGCCCCTTCGGACGACGCCGGCTTTTTGTACGCGATTCTTGAAAACGGAGAATTGAGAAAAATTATCGGAAACATCCGGGGTCTTATGGCGGTTGCGCGCAACGACGGTGCATATCTTGCCGTAAGTTCCGCGGACGGCGGTGGCGTTCGTCTCTCTGTTTTCACACCGGACGGCATGGCGGCGGGGAATTCGCCGGTAGCGACCTTCGCCGAAAAATGCGCCTGGTTTCCGGGTAAGACTCCGCTTCTTGCCTGCGGAGTCCCGCGGTCCGTCGCCGGCGCCTCGGTTGAGGCATGGTTCATGGGGCTGCAATCGTTCAACGACGGTGTGTGGATAGTAAACCCCGTGCAAGAGACGGCAACATTTGTGCGTAATTTGGAAAATGAAGCCGGCAGACCGATAGACATCATTGACCCGCAGGTCAGTCCTGACGGAAAATACTTTCTGTTTAAAAACAAAAACGACCTGTCGTTCTGGTCGTTGGATCTGACGCGCTAGCCGACCGCTACTCCTGCGGAACGGCAGCGGGTTCGGGACGTGCGCCTGTTTCGGAATACCGGACAACAATATGGCGCATTTTCCCTTCGCCGACGGATTCCGTGTACACATTCGGTGATTCCTGGAGCGCCGCGTGGATGATCATACGGTCATACCCGCTCATAGGGCTCATTTCTATATCGTATTTAAATGTGCGGGCGCGCTCCGCAAGCATGTTGGCCTGATTTTCAAGCGCTTTAATGTGCTTCATGTGGTATCCGTTGACGTCAACCACAAAACGAAACGTATCGTCTCCCTTTTTCTCCTCGTACACTCTCTTCATTAGAAGGTTCAGAGCGGACAGGGTATCCCCGCGGGTGCCGATCAAAGCCCCCGAATCCTTGGTAAGAATGGTGAAGAGCGTGTGGCCGGCGACGTCCGTCGTTTCAATGCCGTCAACGGCTATCCCCATCTTCTGAGTCAGGTCTTTAAGCGTTTGTAGAATCGTTTCTTTGTTCATTGTGCATTCTGCGGGCAAAAAGTTCCTGCCCGATTGAGAAAGTATTGCTCACGACGAAGTAAAGTGCAATAGAGGCCGATGTCGCGTAGGCAACGATGCCGAGTAACACCGGAAACACGTACTGCATCTGCAAACTCATGCTCCTTTGCAGGTCTTCAGAAAAAGACGGCTCAGCGCCCGTCTTTTTGGGGGCGGCGGCGGGCATCATGAGTTTTGCGAAAAGAAACTGGCTTGCGGCAACCACAAGAGCGAGGAGAATGCTCTTTTCGGAAAGATCCAGGAGGCCGAGAAACTGCAGCGTGGTTTCGGTCGGAACGGGAATGAACGAATAGAGAAGCGCCGGGTCGAAAGAAATGCCCTTGCTCTCGTTCTGCAGCACAAGGTAGAGACCTATCACGACCGGAAGCTGAATAAGAATAAGAAAGAAACTCGCGAAAGGGTTTATTTTCTGCTGCTTGAAAAGCTCCATCATCTTTTTTGCGAGCTCTTCTTTGTTGTCCTTGTACTTTTCCCTCATTTCCTTCAGAAGAGGGTCAATTTTACGCATCGTCATCTGCGTTTTTATCGCAGTCCAGGAAATAGGGAACAGAGTGAGACGGACTAAGACCGTGACCGCAATAATCGCCAGGCCTATGTCCCCCCCGGGGATGAGATTAATGAAAAAAGCGAGCGCGTTGTAAATGGGCTCGTACACAATCGTGTGGAACAAATTTGCCATCGGGGCATTGTAGCAGGGACTCCGTTATTCGCCGAGGTATGTCTTTCGGCCTTGCTCCTGTTGCCCCAACCGAGCGTGCCTCTTACGCGGGCTGCCGCCCTGCAAACCTAGCGGAATCTTTTCTTAAACGCGAGAATCATCCCGGAGACACTTTCCGAAAGTACGTTTTGGTTCGGATAAAAGACATACGCGGAGACCGCCCCCAACCCCCGGAGGGCCTTGAGTGCCTGGTATCCTTTTCTTTTGCCTTTGTGTCGTTTCACCGCGCTCCGTATGGTTTTTTTGGAAATGACAACCGACCCGCGGAAAGTTTCGGAAGGGAACACCCGCACTGTCCCAAAGGAAAAGGGAGTTGACCCCCCGCGTCCTTTAGGGAATCCTGCGCGCATTATGCGTTCCCGCCGGGGGAGCATGATTAAACGGAGAGTTTTTTCCTGCCTTTTCGACGGCGCCTCTGAAGAACTTTCTTCCCGGTTGCCGATTTTGTCCTCACTAAAAAGCCGTGTGTCGTTTTTCTTTTTCGTTTTTTGGGCTGGTAGGTTCTTTTCATGGTTTTTTACTATGCACAGGTAATCCACATGTTAGTACCATGTACGCGGGTTTTCCGCAAGTTTGCCTTATTGCTTCCAGGGAGGATAATGGACTTCATTATGGAGTTGG
This sequence comes from uncultured Candidatus Saccharibacteria bacterium, assembly GCA_964359685.1. Classification (GTDB taxonomy): domain Bacteria; phylum Patescibacteriota; class Minisyncoccia; order Phycocordibacterales; family Phycocordibacteraceae; genus Phycocordibacter. The sequence continues at coordinate 737 of CAYHUW010000047.1, read as the reverse complement.
ATACGAAGCAGCTGTGGGAAAATACGTTAACGAATATTGAACTTTCCATTTCCCCCGCGAGCTTCAAGATGTGGTTCGGGGAAACCCACATCGTGCGGATAGAAGACGGAGTCGTTTTTGTGGGAGTCCCTAACCAGTTGTCTAAAGAGTGGATTTCGGAACGCTTCGGAAAGCTGGTTTTGAAGACTCTGCGCGGATTTGTGGACACACTCCGCGGAGCCGAGTACATCGTTTCCAAAGAAAACCAGAGAAAAGTCCCCGAGAAGGTCGTTGTTGAGTCACGATCCGAGTCAGAACTGCCCCTGTCGGATTACTTCATCAACCGCTCCGACAACCTCAACCCCCGGTACACATTTGAGGCTTTCGTGGTCGGCCCGTTTAACGAGCTCGCCTACACCGCCGCGCAGGTGGTCGTAAAAAATCCGGGGATTGCCTACAACCCGCTGTTTATTTACGGAGAAACGGGCCGCGGGAAAACACACCTGATGCAGGCCGTAGGAAACCACGTAAAAAAAGCATACCCGTCTAAGAAGGTGTTCTATCTTACCGCCGAGCGGTTCGGTTTTGAGTTCATGAACGCGGTCAACAACCGGTCTATCCCCCAATTCAAAGAAAAATACCGCGCGTATGACGTTTTGGTTGTGGACGACATACAGTTTTTCTCAAAAAAGGGAACTATCCAGGAAGAGTTTTTCCACCTGTTTAATACGCTCCACGACGCCAACAAACAGATAGTC
>CAYHUW010000046.1:0-5816 GCA_964359685.1 uncultured Candidatus Saccharibacteria bacterium | reverse complement strand
AAAAACGCCTCATTAGAGCCGTGGGAGAGCCGAAACGAAGATTTGAAGAGGACGCCCTGCGAATGATGCGCGCCATACGCCTGTCTGCCGAATTAGGTTTCGCCATTGAGAGCGAGACCGCGGTTGCGATACACGAAACCGCAAAAAATCTGGAGAAAATTTCCAAAGAAAGAATCCGCGACGAGCTGGTACGAATTCTGGAAACGAAAGAACCTATGGCGGCACTCTCCATCGCCCTCAAGCTCGGCCTGCTGCCCTACATCGTGCCTGACCTGGAGCGGGGGATAGGGATTGAACAAAACCAGGCGCACTCGTACGACGTTTTTGAGCATAATCTTCGCTCTATGCAGCATGCTGCGGATAAAGGGTGGGCGACTGACATCAGGCTGGCCGCGCTTTTCCACGACATTGCAAAACCAGACGTACGGAAATGGTCTGATGAGAAAAAAGACTGGACATTCCACGGGCACGAGGTCGTGGGGGCACGTGTTGCTAAAAAAGCACTTGAGACGCTCAGATTCCCCAAAGAAACAATAGAAAAAGCGGCGAAACTCGTCCGCTGGCACATGTTTTTCTCAGACCCGGACCAGGTAACACTCTCCGCTGTACGGCGAGTAATCACAAACGTCGGAGTAGAGAATATTCAGGACCTCCTGAACCTAAGAATCTGCGACCGCATAGGCACGGGAAGGCCGAAAGAGCAGCCGTTCCGGCTTCGGAAATATATGGCTATGGTTGACCAGGCAATGAGGGACCCCATATCGGTCGGGATGCTTGCGATAGACGGAAATGATTTGATGAAAGAGGTGGGGGAACAGCCGAGTCCGAGAATAGGCTGGATACTTCACGCGCTTCTAGAAGAAGTCCTTGAAGACCCGGGGAAGAACACCCGCGAATATCTTTTGGAGAAAGCGGGGATACTTTCCGGAATGGAAAACGCCGCCTTAAAGGACATGGGGGAGGCGGGGAAAGAGGCCCAGGAAGAGGCTGAAACAGAGGAGATTTCTAAGATAAAGTCTAAACACAAGGTTGATTAACGTGTCCTTTAAAAAATGAAAAAGCCCGCTTTAGGGAAATCCCCTAAAGCGAGCTCTTCGCCGGCAGATTCTTGTTATAACGCCGTCTTATCAATTTGAATGTTTTGAAAACGCGTATAACTTGGCGAACGGTCTGCCAGAAGGAACTGTCCTCAATAAGAATACACCACTAAAGGACATTCAATACGACGGCTGTGGATTATTGTCCTTTAAATTGAGAGCTCGAGGGTTACCGGGCAATGGTCAGACCCCATAACTGCCGGAAGAATTTCTGCTTTTTTAATTTTCTTTTTCAAGACGTCGGATGCAAAAAAGTAGTCAATACGCCATCCAACATTTCTCGCCCGGGCATTGGCGAAATGCGTCCACCATGAATAGTGGCCGTTTCCTGTCGGCGTGAAATGACGGAATGTGTCTACGTACCCCGCCTTGACTACCTTATCCAGCCCCTCCCGTTCCTCCTTGGTAAACCCGTGTTCCCCCTCGTTTGCCTTGGGATTGGCTAAATCCTGCTCTTTGTGTGCCACGTTCAAATCCCCGCAGAAAACGACCGGTTTGTGCTTTTCCAGCCGTTTCACATGCTCAAGAAACGCGGGGTCCCACTTCTCTGCGCGTAGGGGCAGACGGCTTAAATCAGGCTTTGAGTTCGGAGTATAGACGTTCACGAGGTAAAAATCGGCAAACTCCATACTGAGTACGCGCCCCTCTCTATTGGGGTCGCCGTATGTGTCAGCGAGGCCCCCGAACTTAAAGACGACCTCTTCGGGTATATCCAAAATAACTGATTGCGGTTTTTCCTTCGTAAAAATGGCCGTCCCCGAATACCCTTTTTTTGTGGATGAAGAATTCCAATACTCTTCATACTGGGGGAGATCTATCTCTGCCTGCCCGCGCTCTGCCTTCGTCTCCTGAAGACAAATAATGTCGGGGTCGTATTTCTTCACAAACGGCACAAAAAGTCCTTTGTTATTGACTGCACGTATTCCGTTTACGTTCCACGAGACGAGTTTCATGTTTTTCATTCTATTGCTTACGGCGCTTCCCGTGAAATGCGTGGTGAATGTCGCGGAGGTGTTTGTCGGTAACGTGCGTATAGACCTGGGTGGTTTGGATGTTCGCGTGACCTAGAAGCGCCTGTACTGAACGCAAATCGGCGCCGTTTTCCAGTAAATCAGTGGCGAAAACGTGCCGCAAAACGTGCGGGGTGACTTTGGAAGTAATTCCGGCCCGCGCGGCGTATGCCTTTAATTTAAGCTGCACGTCGCGCGGGCCGATTCTGTGAAGCGTCTTTGCCGAACGGCCTTCAACGAACAGCGCCTCTTCCATATCGTTACGCGCTTTCAAATATTCCCTGACCGCCTTCTTCGCACGCTCCGACAGAAACACCACGCGCACCTTCTCTCCCTTTCCGCGCACGGAAAGCTCGTCGCGGGTTAAATCTATATCGCTATTCAGGGCGCATAATTCAGACACGCGAAGCCCCGTAGAAAATAATAGCTCCAGCATGGCTCGGTCCCGGAGGAGCTTTCGCTGCTTATCCGGGTCATCCTCTTTTTTCAAGGCATCAGACGGCGCATTCATCAGGCGTTCAAGCTCAGCAACGGTAATAAGATCCAGAGAACGCTCGGCGACCTTCGCGAGCTCTATTTTTTCAGGCTGCAGGGTTTTAATATCCCGCTTCGCAAGATATTTAAGGAACGCGCGGAGCGCTATGAGATAGAAGTTCTGTGTTTTCCGTTTCAGCGTACCTCCGGCGACCGGCCCGCCTGCCGGACGGGCTGGCTGGCGGTTCAACCACAGGCGAAATTCACGAATCAAAGCATCAGTAATGCCGGCGGGGGAGTCGGTTTTCGCAAATTGTAGGAAGCGGGTGAGGTAGTGGTCGTAATTTTCAACGGTTTTTATGCTCCGACCCTTCGTTATTTCTATATATTCCAGAAATTCCTGCTTTAGCTCTTTCAAAGATGCCATTCGGTCAGTATACATCTACTTCGCACAATAATTTTTACCCAGAAAATGTGCTATACTAAGTATGGCACAGCAGGGGCGGGGAGGGCTCGGAAGTGTTGCAAATAAAGGTTTTTTCTGATATAGTGATTAAATGCTCACTAAGACGCAGAAAACACGGGCGATGAAGACCGTACAGAAGCACGACTCAGATACGGGCTCGGCGTCAGTACAGGTTGCTCTTTTGACGAAGCAAATCGGGGAATTGACTACCCATTTGAGGAAGCACACTAAGGATAAGCACTCCAGAAGGGGTCTTTTGCAGATGGTGGCGAACCGCCGGTCACATTTGAAGTACCTGGAAAAGTCCGACAAGAAGGAATACAACAAGGTCATCAAGTCTTTGGGCCTCAAGAAGTAGCCCCCCCCCGAAAAACGAAGGGCCATGACGGCGGGCTCTTATTATTTTGTATTACGCGTAAAAGCTTTTATACTTAGCTTACTTATTTTTAAAATATTCGAATAATCCTATGGGCGCACGAGCAGAAGAAAGACTCCTTACTCATAAAGCAATCTCAGCGCTCTGCATAAAAAGCCCCGACAGCCACGATGGCGCTCGTCGGTATCGTGCGTCGCGACAAGCCCAGGCCAATGCAGATGCGAGGGAAGCTATTTCCATCCTCGCGAACAAAAGAGACAGCGCGAGCAGGGACGGGGCGCGGCGCGCAGGATAGAGCGGGAGTATACTGGGTAAGGGTTCTTTAAAAGCAGTTAGCAATTTTTAATACGGTCGGCCGTCTATATGACGAGCGGGCAAAAATATTTATGGCAGTAGTAAAACACAGCGCCCAGCGTGTGGCGGTATTCATCGACACGCAAAATCTTTACCATAGTGCAAAAAACCTATACCGCGCACGCGTTAACTTCGCGGGCGTCTTAAAGGAATCCGTTGCGGGCAGAATTCTGATTCGCGCAATGGCGTATGTAGTCACGACGGAATCAGGGGACGAAAAAGCGTTCTTTGACGCACTGACGAAAATCGGGATTGAAACGAAGACAAAAGATCTTCAGATTTTTTACGGCGGCGCTAAAAAAGCCGACTGGGACGTCGGAATGGCGGTTGACGCGGTAAAGCTCGCTCCGCGCCTGGACGCGGTCATTCTTGCAACCGGCGACGGAGACTTTGTACCGCTGGTGGAGTACCTCAAGAACAGCCACGGCATACAGGTTGAAGTTATCGCGTTCGGCAAATCCGCTTCCGCGCGCCTCAAAGAGGCGGCGGACGATTTTATAGATATGTCGGTTGACCCGAAGAAATTCCTTATCGGCAAAAACTTCTTCTCGGCCGCCGCGGAAGCAATAGGCGGAGAAAAGGACTTGCCCGAAGGGGAGCCGAAAGTGGTCGGCGCGGATTAAACCCCCAAAACAAAACGGCTTCCTCGGAAGCCGTTTTTTTGTTACAGTCAGATAGTTACCAAGGAGATTGTAAGAGCCCTGACCCCGGTAGCAGAACTTCAGTTTTTGATTGTGAGTCGGTCTACGGACAGAACCACCATCAAGAATTGAGTCTGCACCAGCGAACATGTACCCGTTCGCTACGGGGCAAGATTCTGAAATCTCACAAATAAAAGTAAGAGATTCACTATGCAACAGAAATCTTTCTCCGCTCAAATCGGCGGGAAGACGTTAACAGCAGAATTTACCGACCTCGCGGAACAGGCAAGCGGTTCGGTCATCGTGCGCTACGGCGACACGGCAATCCTCGTGACCGCCGTCATGGGATACAAGGACAAAGAAATGGATTATTTCCCGCTCTCCGTTGAATTTGAGGAGCGCTTCTACGCGGCGGGAAGAATTTTGGGTTCGCGTTTCATACGCCGTGAAGGCAGACCTTCGGACGGAGCAATCCTTTCGGGCCGAATCATTGACCGCACCATTCGTCCTTTGTTTAACAACAAAATGAGAAAGGATGTGCAGGTTGTCGCAACGGTACTTTCAATTTCCGAAGACGATCCGGACGTACTCGGTGTCATCGGCGCGTCACTTGCCTTGGGCACGTCGCACATACCGTGGAAAGGACCGGTGTCTGCGGTTCGCATAGGCAAAAGAAAAGGTTCGGATACGTTCCAAATAAATCCCACGTACAGTGAACGAAATGCGGAAGACGCGGAATTAGACCTTCTGGTCTGCGGCAAAGACGGAACAATCACGATGGTGGAAGTCGGCTCAAAAGAAGTATCTGAAAAAGTGCTTGAGGCGGCATTCGCCGAGGCCTTGAAGCATATTCAGGAAGTGCAGGCGTTCCAGCAGAAAGTGATCGCGGAAATCGGAAAGACCAAAAAAGAATTTGTTACACCGGCTTTAAACCCCCAGATTGCGGAAACGTTCAAAGAATTTGAACCCGATTTTGAAGCGGCGATATTCTCCGGTACTCCGGGCAAAGAATCCATCCAGGCATTCAAGGACAGGTTCATGGCAAAAATAAAAGAAGTGCTGCCGGAAGAAATAAAAACTGCGGATGATTTTCTTGAAACCGAAATAGAAAAACTGATGGATAAGCACGCAATTGATAACAAGAGACGCGTTGACGGAAGAAAACTGGACGAAATACGCCCCTTGTTTGCAAAAGCGGGCGGAATTTCTCCGATTCTTCACGGTTCGGGTATTTTCTATCGCGGAGGCACACACGTATTTTCAGCGCTCACTTTGGGCGGTCCCGAAGATACTCAGATCGTTGACTCCATAGAAGAAAACGAGGAAAAGAAACGCTTTATGCACCACTACAACTTTCCGCCGTTTTCGGTCGGCGAAACAGGCCGAATGGGCAGTCCC
>CAYHUW010000045.1:0-6115 GCA_964359685.1 uncultured Candidatus Saccharibacteria bacterium | reverse complement strand
CCTTCCGAAACGGTTTCTGAGCCGAAAAAAGCGGGATGGCTTGCGGAGGTCCGCCGCATGGGCCGCTCCGCCAAATAGTGCTATACTTAGTATAGCACATTTGTCTTGAGGCTCTGCTCGTATACACTACGCACACTATGGGACTTTCATTGGGTATCGTCGGTCTGCCGAACGTGGGTAAATCCACGCTTTTTAAAGCGCTTACCCGCAAAGATATTCTGATTGCGAATTATCCTTTTGCCACTATTGATCCCTCAGTCGGCGTGGTGAGCGTGCCGGACCCGCGTCTTCAGGTACTCACCGATATCTCCAACTCCAAAAAGACCATTCCCGCTATCGTGGAATTTGTTGATATCGCGGGCCTCGTGAAGGGCGCCTCAGAAGGACAGGGACTGGGAAATCAGTTTCTTCAGCACATCCGCGAAACGAACGCTATTGCACAGGTAGTCCGGATTTTTGAAGACCCCGACATCCTGCATGTGGAGGGCCGTATTCATCCCGTTGCCGATATTGAGGTCATCAATCTTGAGCTGGTGCTTTCGGATCTGCAGATTGTCGCAAAACGCCTCAATTCCGTTGACCGCGACGTAAAACGCGGAGACAAGGCCGCAATTCTTGAACAGGCGGCGCTGCAGAAGCTGGACAAAACACTTTCTGAAGGAAAGCTTGCTTCGGATACGAAACTTTCGGATGAGGAAAAGTTTGCGGTGCGCGGTCTTCAGCTTCTCACTATGAAGCCGATAATGTACATTCTTAACAAAAAAGCCGGCGGGCATAACTTAGATGAAATGAAAGACCCGCGCTACACGGAGTTGATTCAGTTTATTGAAAGCATGGGCGCTACGTACGCTGTCGTTGATGCGGCAATAGAAAACGAACTGAGAGACGTGGCAGACGAAGATCGGGAAAATCTGCGTCGGGAGTTCGGGGTTTTCAACGATGGCATTGATGATTTGATTCGCGCGGGGTATCAACTGCTCGGACTCATGATGTATTTCACGACCGGCGAAGACGAAACGCGCGCATGGACCGTTACTGTCGGTTCATCTGCACCGGAAGCGGGGCAGGCAATACATACGGATTTTAAGGAAAAATTCATCCGCGCCGAGGTAGTCGCATACGATAAATTGGTTGAGGCAGGATCCATGGCAAAAGCGCGTGAGAAAGGCTGGGTCAGAACGGAGGGGAAAGAGTATATCGTCAAAGACGGTGACGTAATAGAGTTTAAAATCTAGCCGCTTTCCGAATGTGCTATACTAAGTATGGCACATAAGAGGTTGACAGGGATGATTAAGAGTGGTATAAGGAACATATGGAATTTGACAGCTCAAAACCCGCACAAGTAGAGGTATGGTCTCAAAGCGACAACCGGGTGCATGATGATGACCCACGTATGTTGCTTGCTGCCCTCGGTTCAAACGACTGGTATGCGTATTCGGAATCGTCAGGAAGACATCCGAAAGACAAGATACACAGCGAGACATCCGAGAGACTTTAATTCTTTAGTATCCGGTATATGAATACTCCGCAATTTACAAAAGAATCAAGAATAATGGAAAGTTTCGGTCCGTGCGTTGTGCCCGGTTGTACGAGAGAGCGTGATCTTGAAGCCAGCAGATACTGCCAAAGTTGCCGTGCCTCCGTTGCGGCTTCGCAATACAACCTTCCGAAACCCAAGCACTGAGACCGTTTTTTTTGATATACTGTAGGCAATGGAAAACACCAAGCCTAAAACAACCCCCAAGGACTTTTTCCTGTGGCTCGGCGCGATGATCGCACTCTACGTGTCTTCAGTATCGCTGATCCTTCTGTCTCATACCTACATTGAAGTGTGGCTCCCTGACGCCGCGGTAGTGTACGGCGACCCGTACTCGGATCCGATGCGCTTTGCAATTGCCTCGCTCATTGTCATGTTTCCGCTCTTCATCTGGTTTTTGAGAATCTTGCATCAGGACATCCGCTCCAATCCCGAAAAGAAAGAATTATGGGTCAGACGCTGGCTCGTGATGCTTACGGTTTTTATTGCCGGCCTGGTGATGGCGATAGACATCATTATTCTCATCAACACCTATCTGCAGGGCGACCTTTCCGCGCGGTTTGCGCTCAAGGCGCTCAGTGTCCTTGCCGTGCTCTCGGGAGTTTTCTGGTATTTTCTTGAGGAACTCCGCGGTACGTGGGAGCGAAAACAGGGTCTTTCCACGAGTATCGGCGTTGCCGCAGCGCTCCTGGTTCTGGTCGCCGTCGGTGCTTCATTTTTTATCATCGGTTCTCCCGAAGCGGCGCGCAACGAACGGTTTGATGAACAGAAAATCGCCGACTTGCAGAATATTCAGTGGCAGTTGGTAAGTTTCTGGCAGTCCAAGCAGACCCTGCCGGAATCCCTGGAAGAATTAAATGATCCTATCAGCGGATTTGTACCGCCCCTGGACACACAGACAGGCGCTTCGTACCGGTACGAGCGCACGAGCAGCGCATCCTTTACACTATGCGCGACTTTCAACCTTCCGAGTCGCGACATGACGTCCAAAGAATCAACACCCATGCGGCCGGTAACCATAGACCCTATGAATGAAAACTGGACCCATGATGCCGGTGAGACGTGCTTTGACAGGACTGTTGATCCTGAACGCTATCCTCCGTTCAAAAAATAGAAGAACTACGCAAAACAAATATTCACGACACCGCTCCGGGGCGCTTGCCCGAGTTTTAGTGTCGTGAATATTTGTTTTGACTCCGCAAAGCCATAAAGAAGTTTTTCCCTTATAATGCGCGAATGGCGAAAGAGTACGACCATAAAGCGATAGAAAAGAAGTGGCAGGATGAGTGGTCAAAAACCGGTCTGTATGAGGCGCGGACTGATTCTCCGAACGAGCCGCACTATATTTTGGACATGTTTCCGTACCCTTCCGGCTCCGGTCTCCACGTCGGGCACGTAGAGGGCTACACGGCTACCGACGTCATAACCCGGTATCAAAGAATGCAGGGGAAAGAAGTCCTTCATCCGATGGGGTGGGACGCGTTCGGACTGCCTGCGGAAAACTACGCAATTAAAACCGGCACCTCCCCCAAAGTATCCACCGATTCGTCAATAGAAAATTTCAGAAAACAAATACGCTCTCTCGGGCTTTCGTATGATTGGTCGCGTGAAATCGGGACGCATACTCCCGAATATTACAAATTCACGCAGTGGTTTTTCCTGTTTCTCTACAAAAACGGTCTTGCCGAGAAAAAACTGGCGCGTGTGAACTGGTGTTCAAAAGACCAGACGGTTCTCGCGAACGAACAGACGGTCGCCGAGGACGGGACAAAGGGGGTCTGCTTCAGATGCGGCACCCCTGTTGTACAAAAAGAACTTTCGCAGTGGTTTTTCAAAATTACGGAGTTTGCGGATGACCTTATTAAGGGTTTGGATGATGTTGACTGGCCCGAGTCCACGAAAATAAATCAAAGAAACTGGATCGGGAGGAAAGAGGGAATTGTGGTTCCGCACAAAGTTGTCGGTACTGATTTGTCCGTAGAGACTTTCAGCGCCTACCCTGCCTGGATGTTTGCAGACACGTACATAGTTATCGCGCCCGAGCACCCTCTGGTTGAAGGTTTGATACAGGGTCAGAAAGAAGAAGCGGAAGTGCGTGATTTTCTAAAGGCGGTTGCAAAGACCACTACGGCGGAACGCGGTGAGGCAAAAGAAAAACTGGGTGTCTTTACGGGCCGGTACGCCGAGGATCCCTACCGGAAGGGAGAAAAAATGCCGATATGGATTGCAAATTTTGCGTTAATGGATTTCGGAACGGGTGTTATACGGTGTTCCGCGCACGACCCGCGCGACGTTGAATTTGCAAAAAAATACGGCATTCCCCTGAGGCAGGTAGTCGGAGGTACAGACGAGTTTGTAAACGCGCACGACAACAGCGGCGTACTGAAGGATTCGGGGCCGTTTACCGGGAGAAGTATTTCGCCTGAATTGATTACCGAAATGGTTGACTGGATGGAAAAAGAAAAAATTGCACGCCGAAAAGTCACCTACAGGCTCCGCGACTGGCTGATTTCGCGTCAGCGCTATTGGGGAGCGCCGATACCGATCGTGTATGACCCTGAAGGTAACGCGCACCCCGTACCTGAAGAGCATCTGCCGTGGCTTCTTCCGACGGACGTGGAATATCTTCCGAAAGGAACGGCACCCTTGGGGACTTCAAAAGAACTCGCCGGGAGAACGGAGCGCATTTTCGGAAAAGGCTGGAAGCCCGAGATAGACACTATGGATACGTTTGTGTGTTCATCCTGGTATTTTTTCAGATTTACCGACCCGAAAAACAATACGGCATTCGCGTCTCCCGAAGTGATAAAAAAATGGATGCCGGTTGACTTGTACATGGGCGGCGCGGAACACACGGTACTCCACCTGCTCTACGCGCGATTTTTTACCAAAGCACTCCACAGGCACGGAATTATTCCGTTTACCGAACCGTTTCAAAAATTGCGCCACCAAGGAATTATTCTTGCCGAAGACGGAAGCAAGATGTCCAAATCAAAAGGTAACGTCATTAATCCCGATGACGTGGTGGAGCTTTACGGAGCGGACACTATCCGAATCTATGAAATGTTCATGGGTCCTCTTGAAGCGATGAAGCCGTGGAATACGGCAAGCATTATCGGGCCGCGGAGGTTTTTGGAGCGTGTGTGGCGTTTGTCTGAAAAAACGAACGGGAGTTCTCTCGGGCAGGCCGAAACCGTTTTCCATCAGACGATTAAAAAAGTGGGTTCCGATATTGAATCGTTCGGAATGAACACGGCTATTTCCCAGCTGATGATCTGTCTGAATGCGTTTGAAGCGGAAGGCGCGATACCAAAATCCGCATATCTGGACTTTCTGAAACTTCTGGCGCCGTTTGCCCCGCACCTGACGGAAGAGCTGTGGCATGAGCTCGGTAATTCAGAATCAATTCACCGTGCACCCTGGCCCTCGTATGACTCTTCAAAACTTCAGGCGGAGACCGTTACTATAGCGGTGCAGATAGCGGGGAAGACCCGCGGTACCTCTACGGTCGGGAGATCAGCTTCTGAAACGGACGTCATAACAGAGCTCAAAAAAGATGCAAAATTAGGTCCTCAAATCCCGCAAAACCCGAAGAAAATCGTCTACGTCCCGGGCAGAATCATCAATTTCATTCCCTGACGTTGCCTTCCAAAGAGGCTATCCACAGGCTCTTGACAGGAGTTTGACCTTATATAAAAATTGTGATATAAAGGTAGAACACTAGATATGCCAAAACTCGCCATTAAACCCAGCCAAGTCAGCCGCCGCCTCGTACAGGCGCTTCCCGAACGTTCCCGCGATGTCATTGTTTCAAGATACGGCCTCGGCGCTAAGAACCGCGGAGAGACCCTTGATGCTATCGGCAAACGCTACAATATTACCCGCGAACGCGTCCGACAGATTGAAAATCACGCTATAAAGGCACTGCAGGATTCTCCCGCTCTGGAGAAAGAAGCCGCATCTTTCCAGGCGCTTGAAAACGCCATCCGCGAGTTGGGCGGCATTTTGCCCGAGCAGACGCTTTTGGCTGAATTCGCCAAGGATGATGAAACCAGAAACCACCTGTATTTTCTCCTCGTAGTCGGGAAGCCGTTCATCATGGCAAAGGAGACCGACGATTTTAAAGCTCGTTGGTACGTAGACCATGAACTCGCGAAATCCGTTGAGGACGCGCTGAAGCAGGTACACACCTCGGTGAAGCCGACCGACGTCTACACGGAGGAAAAAATGATTGACCACGTGATGACCTGTCTGTCGCGGGTCAATACGAAGTACAAATCAAAAGACACCGTCCGCCGCTGGCTGGAGCTTTCCGCATGTCTTATGAGAAATCCGCTGGGCGAATGGGGTCGCGTATCCGCGCCGGGCATCAAGGTAAAAAATATCCGTGACCATGCGTATCTCGCCCTGAAGCGCCACGGCTCTCCTATGCACTTCAGAGAAGTCGCGAAAGCGATAGAGAAGCTTTTCGGTAAAGGTGCGCACGAAGCGACGACTCACAACGAACTCATCAAGGATGACCGATTTGTGCTGGTAGGCCGCGGCATTTACGCGCTGAAGGAATGGGGATACCGCGCA
>CAYHUW010000044.1:0-6269 GCA_964359685.1 uncultured Candidatus Saccharibacteria bacterium | reverse complement strand
TTGCCGTCTTTGATATCAATGACTTTTACCTTGATGGTTTCGTTTACTTTCGCAAAGCGGCGCGGATCCTCAACCAGACCCCAGTCAATTTCAGAAATATGCACGAGTCCTTCAAGTCCTTCTTCAACTTTCACAAAGATTCCGAAGTCAACAATTCCGGTGACCAGACCGAGAACCTCATCACCCACAGCATAGCGGTCCGCCAGGGCGCCTTTGTTCTCTTTCGCCCCGCCGCGTTCGGAGAAGATAAGTTTTCCTTCGCGAGGGTCGGCTGTAATTATGGATACCGAAAGGTTTTGACCGATGAATTTCTTCAATTCGTCAAGAATCAGCTGTTTGTCGCCCTCTTTCACGCGAGGATAGTGTTCGGGTTTCAACTGTGAAGCGGGAAGGAAGCCCTGAATGCCCTGCCACTGAATAATGAGACCGCCTTTGTTGGCATCCTTAACGGGAATTTCAAATATCGTGCCGCCGGCGATTGCCTTCTCGGCGTCAGACCAAATCATTGCCTGGCGTGCTTCCTTAAGAGAAAGCTCTATATATCCTTCTTTACTGTAGGAGCCGATGACTTTTGAGGAAACGGTGTCTCCAAGCGCGACCTTTCTCAAAACGTCGCGTGCCGAAAGGTACTCGCGACCGTAAATGATGCCCGTGCCGAACGGCGCGAGATCTATGTACACCTTTCCGGAGCCGATGTAGACCACCGGTCCTTCAATAGTGTCGCCTCCGACGGGGGGATTGGCGCTCTCCTGCAGGAGCTTCTCCATCGCCTCGTTCTCGGGCAGAACAACAACTTCTTTTTTTGCTTTTGGCATTTATTATCAGTAATCAGGGCGGGTGTTTGTACGTTGCCGTACAAAGGGTTACACCGTCCCGAAGTGACAAAAGCCCCTATGGGCCTTGTGCAGGAACTCTAGCAGACAGAGAGGGCGTATGCAAATGTGCTATACTAAGTATAGAACATTGGTGAAGCGGCGGGTATGAGCGGCAATGTGAGCGGCAAGCTGATATACTCTCCGAATGGTTATTCAGAAAGCAGGGGGATACGGATTCAAGATTTCGGCGGGACCGGTCACGGTTGCGGTCAATCCGCCGTCGCAGCGCTCTAAAAAACATAAGGTTTCAAAATTCGGCTCCGATATTGTTCTGATTTCTATTCCGGACGCGGATTGGAACGGTGCCGACACCGCCACGCACGGAGACAAAGAACCGTTTGTGATTTCAGGCCCCGGTGCGTACGAAGTGGGGGATGTGCGGGTCACAGGCTTTCAGTCGCGCTCCGATTACGGAGATGTGTTGTCCGATGTGGGGAACACCGCATACATAATAGAAATGGACGGAATCAAAGTGCTGGCGCTCGGTGCGCTTTCCTCGCCCAAATTGCCGCCGGAACTGCGGGCCGAGGCGGATGACATCGGCATTGTACTCGTGCCCGTCGGCGACGGTACGCTTGATCCGAAGGCGGCGCATGAGTTAGTGACGGGGATTGAGCCGAACGCGATTATCCCGTATGCCGTCGGTACCGATAAAGATCTCGCGGCGTTTCTGAAAGCCGAAGGCGAAACAGGGGTAAAACCGACGGACAAATTTACGGTCAGAAAGAAAGAACTAGACCTGATGGACGGTGACGTCGTATTTCTCTCGTAAACTATGAGCTTTTTTGACTGGCTTCTTTCCATGAGAAAAAAGCCTATCGCCGAGCGACGGCGCTTCGTCGCTCTCTTTACTATCTTTGTTACCGCCTGTGTTACCGCGGTGTGGTTTCTGTTTGTCGTGACTCTCGGACCGTTGCGTCTTCAGGATGGAGTGGAAGGGGAAAGCATGGCTACACCCATCAACATTACACTGCCGGAGGTGCCGCCGTTTCCCACAATGCCTGAATTTTCCGTACCTAATTAGGGGATGCGAAACCGACCGCGCGTTGCTATACTGAACCGACCGAATGGCTAAAAAGAAAGCACCAAAAAACGATGAACCGCAGGATGCAGTGAAGGCCGATGTCGGCCTTCGCGTCGTTTCGCGTTCCATTACCGAAGAAATGCGCGAGTCGTATCTGGACTATGCGATGTCGGTTATAACCTCGCGCGCGCTTCCCGACGTCCGGGACGGCCTAAAGCCTGTGCACCGCAGAATTCTCTACACCATGCACCGCATGGGTCTTACTTCAAGCTCAAAGCCGAGAAAATCAGCGGCGGTAGTCGGAGATGTCCTGGGAAAATTCCACCCGCACGGCGACACCGCGGTGTATGACGCACTGGTCAAAATGGCGCAGGATTTTACGATGCGGTATCCCTTGATTGTCGGGCAGGGAAACTTCGGTTCCATTGACGGCGATTCCGCAGCCGCGATGCGTTATACCGAAGCCAAGATGTCAAAACTTTCCGCGGATTTGCTCGCGGATCTGGATAAAGAAACGGTGGAGTGGCGCCCGAACTACGACGGGACACAGAAAGAGCCCGACGTACTGCCCGCGGGAGTACCGAATATTCTTTTAAACGGTACGTTGGGCATCGCGGTCGGCATGGCGACAAACGTCCCCCCGCACAATTTGAACGAGGTTGTGGATGCCACCGTACATTTGATAGACAATCCCGATGCGTCAACCGAAGATTTGCTGGAGTTCGTGCAGGGCCCCGATTTCCCGGTGGGCGGCGTGGCGTATAACGCAAAAGACATCGCGCACGCGTATGCAAACGGTCGCGGTCCGGTCGTGGTGCGCGGCGTTGCTGAAATCACCGAGGACAAAAAAGGCAACAACATCATCGTCATTACTTCCATTTCGTTTCGTGTCAATAAATCCGATTTGATTGTCGCGATTGCGGATTTGGTGCGGGATAAAAAACTGGAAGGTGTGCGTGATATCAGGGACGAGTCAACGAAAGACATCCGCGTTGTGATTGAACTCAAGAACAACGCCCAGCCGCAGGCGGTTTTGAATTATCTCTACAAACACACGCAGCTTGAAGAGGCCTTCCACTACAACATGGTCTTGCTGGTGGACGGCGTCCCCGAGACACTTTCGCTGTCAGGCATTCTGTCACACTTCATAGAACACCGGAAAGAAGTAGTGAAGAGGAGAACCGCGTTTGATTTAACGAAGGCAAAAGACCGCGAACACATACTTCTCGGCCTTTCAAAGGCGCTTGACCACATTGACCAGATCATCAAGACCATTAAGGCCGCGAAAGACGTTCCTCTTGCGCACGCCGCCCTGATGAAACAGTTTAAGTTTTCCGACCGGCAGGCGACCGCGATTTTGGAGATGCGCCTGTCAAAATTGGCGGGTCTTGAGCGGAAGAAAATTGAGGACGAACTCTCGGAAGTTCAGGCGCTCATTAAGGAGCTTGAGGAAATTCTTTCAACGACGAAAAAAGTCATGGCGGTCGTGAAGAAGGAATTGCTCGCGATTAAGGAAAAATTCGGAGACGAGAGGAGAACGAGAATCGTAAAAGGCGGAATAAAAAATATGTCCGAGGAAGACATGATCCCGAATGAAGCGGCGATGCTTACGCTGACCTCATCGGGGTATGTGAAGCGCACGAACCCTACGGAATATAAGAAGCAGAACCGCGGCGGGGTGGGTGTCGTGGACTTGAACACCAAAGAAGAAGATTTCGTTACGCGCTTTTTGGAAGCATCCACGCACGATCATATCCTCTTCTTTACGGACAAGGGCAAGGTGTATCAGACCCGCATGTTTGATATTCCGGAAGGCAAGCGCGCGACGAAAGGTAAATCAATCATGAACGTTTTGCCGCTCTCAACCGAGGAGCGCGTGACGTCAATTGTGGCGATGCCGAAAGATATGAAATCAAAAGCCGAGGCGACGGCATTTATGCTCGTGACCGCAAAGGGTGTGGCGAAGAAAGTGAAGGCGGAGCAGTTTACCGATGTGCGGAAAAGCGGCATTATCGCGATGAACCTCCAGAAAGGCGACAGTCTGATTGAAGCGCTGCCTGTTATGAAGGGAGATACCGTGATGCTTGCAACCGCACTCGGCCAGGCAATCCGCTACAAAGAGTCCGATATCCGCGAAATGGGCAGAACGGCGGGCGGTGTGCGTGCGATGAAAATAGGCGGCAAAGACACGATTGTCGGCGCGGATGTGGTGCGGGATGAGAAGGCGAGCGATTTTCTGGTCGTCACGAATCTCGGCTACGGCAAGCGCACGAATGTCAAAGAGTACAAGATACAGAAACGCGGGGGCTCCGGCATCAAGACCGCAAACGTTACACCGAAGACGGGCCAGGTGATTGCGGGGCGCGTGATAACGGAAGGCATGACGGAAATCATCGTGGCGTCTCAAAAGGGGCAGGTGATACGGACCGAGCTGAAACAGGTGCCAACACTTTCGCGGGTTACCCAGGGAGTGCGCGTCATGAAATTATACGAGGGAGACAAAATCGCGGCGTTCACTGCGTTTTAACGCTCCGCGCTTCGGGTGAGTCTTTTTACTGCGTTTTAAGAATAAGAGCCGACGTTTCTCCCCACACTGCCCGCCTTTCAGCTGTTCGTTTGTTATTATGAAGAGGTGTTCTTGAACCCCAAATCTATTTTGGAGCATCTTCCGTTTACGAAACGGGATCGCGTGGGGGATTTCGGTGCGGGTGCGGGGCACTTTACCTTTGCAGCCGCAGAGCGTTTGAATGATGAGGGGCGGTTGTATGCGTTTGAAGCATTTGCGCCGGCCGTTGATTCATTATCACGCGAAGCGGAGAGAAGAAACGTGCGTCTGCACGCGCTTTCAGCGGACTTGAATTCGCACATACCGATTCGCGACAATCTCCTGAGTGTCGGCATCGTGGCGAACACCCTCCATCAGCTGAAAAACCGTGAACAGTTCGTGAAAGAGCTCGCCAGAGTCATTGAACCTAAAGGAAAAGTGCTTGTGGTTGACTGGGCTTCTTCATTCAAAAATATGGGGCCGCACGCGGATGCGGTTATTATCCCCGGGGATGCGGCGCGACTGTTTCGCTCCTTCGGCTTTTCGTTAAGTCCTATGCTCCCTGCGGGTACGCACCACTACGCGTTTATAGCCGAGGCTGCGCCCGCATAAAATATGAAACTTTTTCCGACAATTGTTGCTGGGATCTTTATAGCGATGGGCGTGGGTGCGATGCTGATTTTCGCAACCTATTCTTCACGCAACGCAAGCAAGGTGGGGGAAGTGCTCGTCTGGGGCCCGCTTTCGTCTGAAGCCGTCCAGCCGGCGCTGGATATCATTCAGAAAGATACCGACGTGTTCAGCGATGTTTCCTACCGGGTGTTTCCGGAAGAGGATTTCATTCCGCGCCTCGTCACGGCAATCGCCGCGGGGCGCGGACCTGATCTCATCATATTTCCCGCCGAACGTCTCCTATCTGAAGGAGAGAAGTTAATTCCCATTCCGTATTCCGCCCTGAGTCGCAGAGATTTTTTAAACACCTATCTTGAAGCGGGTGAAGTGCTGTTGGCGGACGACGGGCTTCACGGTGTTCCGTTCGTCTTGGATCCTTTGGTTTTGTATTGGAACCGCTCACTGTTTGCCGAAGGCGGGGTAGCCCGGCCGCCGAAGTACTGGGACGAGGTCGCGACTCAGGCGGGGACGCTTTCGCAGTCAGACGACGGCGGTACGCTGGTAAAAAGCACCATCGGGCTCGGAACGTGGGACAACGTGAATCATGCAAAAGGAGTCCTTGTTTCCATGATTCGCCAGCTCGGCAACATAATTATTGAAAAGACGGAACGCGGGTACGTATCGGTTCTTAAAGATGCGAGCAGCAACAATCTTCCGACCGCGTCTTCAGCGGTGCGTTTTTATACCGACTTTGCGGATCCCGCAAAAGCGGCGTATTCATGGAACCGCTCCCAGCCGGACTCGCGGACCGCGTTCGTCTCCGGCAGAGTCGCCCTGTATATCGGGCGGGCGAGCGAGCTCTACGGTATCCGGGCGACCAATCCGAACCTAAACTTTGACGTCGCGACTCTTCCGGTGACGCGGGGAGGTACCGCCGCGACTGAAGCGAGACTGTACGCGCTTTCCATTCCGCGCGGCTCGCGAAACCCGGACGGCGCGGTTGCCGTCATTCAGGCGCTTAGAACGCCCGAAGTTGATGCCGCTTTACAGCTCAGCATGCACACCCCGTCTATATTGCGGGAAGAGCCGGGAGAATCGCCGGGAGATGCGTATGTCTCAACATTCAGGCAGGCCGCGCTTTCCTCATTCGTGTTTCTTGACCCCGACCCGGAGAGTTCCGATTCGGTATTTCAGAGGATGATTGAGGGAGTGA
>CAYHUW010000043.1:0-6392 GCA_964359685.1 uncultured Candidatus Saccharibacteria bacterium | reverse complement strand
GTTTACCTCGCACATTGACGGAACTCTCTTCCGGTTTACGCCGGAGCGCTCCATAGAAATACAACATAAACTCGGTGCGGATATTTTTTTCGCGTTTGACGAGTTCAGGAAACCCGATGACCCGCGGGAAGAGCAGGCGGATGCTATGAGAAGAACGTATGAGTGGGCGAAACGCTCTATTACCGCCCACCGTCAAAACATAGACGCGGGGAAGCGGCAGGCGATATTCGGCATCGTGCAGGGCGGGAGGTATTCCGATTTGCGCGAGCAAAGCGCCCGGGACATCGGCGCGCTCGCGTTTGACGGCTTCGGCATCGGCGGCACATTTTCAAAAGAGGACTTAGGGGACGCGCTTCGTGCCGCCGTTACTCCTTTACCTCCCGGTAAGCCGAGGCATCTGTTGGGTATCGGGGAGCCGGATGATATTTTTGAAGGGGTGGCACACGGTATTGATTCTTTTGACTGCGTATTGCCCACGCGATTGGGGAGGACGGGGACCTTGTATACGGCGCGGGGCAAAATAAATATTCTGAATGAAAAATATATCCGCGATTTTTCCCCGCTTGATATTGAAACAGGCGGGTACGCATCGGAAACGTTTACGAGAGCGTACCTCGCGCACCTGTTCCGCGCAAAAGAAATCCTGGCGGCGCAGATTGCAACTTTGCACAATCTGTATTTTTTCACGAAGCTTCTAAGAGACATCCGCGGAGCGATTCTCAGGGGCGGATTTGAAGAGTTCCGCTCGGAGTTTTTATCGGCCTACCGGCACACATAAGATACAGAGAGTACGTGCTAGGATATGCTCCGACGGCTGAGGCCGTTATTTGTATAATCGGGGCTTATTGACTTATAAAACTATCAATGGTATAATATACATATATGTATTCAATTCGCGAGCGGATGTCCTATGTGCTCAATGCTGTTGATGAAATGACCTCTGCAGAACAGTTTATAACGGGGCTCAAAGAGCTTACCGTCGGAAATCTACTTGAGCCGGTGCGAAGCGCGCGGCAACGCTGGATGAATTTTTTCGGCTACAAGGGACTGAAACCCGACAAGCCGCTCATCTACGGCAATGCTGAATATACTTTGAATGAATTTGAGATAGACAAAGCCGGCAGAACATATATGCGGCTCATCGGTAAAAAAAATATAACCGATCACGAGACCGGTGCGGTGACTACGGAAAACTTTGTAACACCCAGAATTCCGCTCTCTAAGGAAATGTTTGAGAAACGCGATCCCGCCGCCGATCTGGCGCGTGAACTCGCGAGAGAGGACCGCATACGGGCTGCGGAAAGTGTCGGACACGCCGTCGGGAGCGCCGTCGTGCACACGCCTCTTGCCGCGCTTCTCATGCTCGCGTATTCAGCCGGCGCCCCGATGCACTCACCTCACTCGCTTAATGCTCAAAACGGAGGTTTCCATAACGGCGCTTCGCTGGAGGTTTCGGACGCATTTCCGAGTACGTTCAGACCGGGCATGTATCTGAATGCCGACGAGTTCACAACTTCAAATGAAACGGTAACGGACCGTTACGGCAGAACGAGTCCCGTGAGCTGGAATGAGTTTTTTGCAAATAATTCATTTTCTCCCGTTTTTCCGAGTCCTGACGAAGTTGCGGTGGCGCCGGAGGATACCCGCCTGGCGTCAGGAACCGCCGCAATCGGCGGAGTGGAAGAGAACGATTCGACGGAACCGGATTCTACGGAAACCGACCGAACCCATTAATCTGCAGGTATTTTGACAATTTCCCGGGCTGTTTTGAAGAACTGTTTTTCCCTGTTGAATTTTCGTCAAAGTGCTGTCTTTAGATATCCACAGGCAGTTTTTTGATTTGAATGTGAGAATGAATGCATGTCTGAAGGCGGTCCTTCCGATCAGCAACGTTCAAAGAAAATTGTTGCTCTGTATGATAACCGCCGTCCTAGTGCGGGGCCCTTCCTCAGGGGTCCTCTTTTAGAAACGGATGAAGCGGAACCATACTGGGTGACAATAGGGTTTCAGGTAACGCCGGGGAGCGAGACTATGTGGATGAGGTACCCCGAAGAGGATGTAACAGTCGTCCCGATTGGGACCATTTCCGCTGAAGAAGGGCATCATAATTCGCAGCTCCTGGGATTTTCACGTGTATCGGATGCTGAAGAGGACGTATCATTAGAAAATGGAACCCCTCGCAGTGCGCATTCGGCCGAAAACCCTTGACGAATTCATTGGGCAGGAACATTTGGTCGGAAAAGGAAACCCTTCGACAGGACTCCGGACAGGACCGCTTCGCGTTGCAATAGAAAACGGACACATTTTTTCTTTTATTCTCTGGGGTCCGCCCGGCGTCGGCAAAACGACGCTGGCGAGAATATACGCCGAGAGCCTGCGCGCGGAGTTTTTTGAACTCTCGGCGGTCGCCGCGGGGAAAAAAGATATTCAGGCGGTTGCGGATACTGATACGAACGGAAAACGAAAAGTTCTTTTCTTGGACGAGATTCATCGGTTTAACAAAGCCCAGCAGGATTTTCTTCTTCCGTTTGTTGAGAAAGGAGAAATAACATTGATAGGCGCGACAACGGAGAATCCGAGTTTTGAAGTTATTCCCGCGCTTTTGTCGCGCTGCCGGGTTTTTGTACTAAAACCGATTTCCGGAGAAGAGATGCGGAAGATACTCGCGAGAACGGGCGTGAAACTGGAAACAGACGCGGAAGACTGGATTGTTTCATACGCAAACGGCGATGCGCGCTCCGCGATTACGATTATTGAGAACGCCGAAAAACTCTACGGCGAGGTGACCAAGGAAACTCTGGCGGAATCACTGCAGGAACATACTCTTCGCTATGATAAAAAAGGTGAGGAACACTACGATACGATTTCCGCCTTCATCAAAAGCATGCGCGCGGGGCAGCCTGACGCGGCGATGTACTACATGGCGAGAATGCTTGAAGGCGGGGAAGACCCCGTGTTTATCTCCAGACGCATGGTGGTGTTTGCCTCCGAAGATATAGGTCTTGCACAGCCGACGGCACTCGTGGTCGCAAACGCGGTCTTTGATGCGGTACGTTCCGTCGGCATACCGGAAGCGGGCATTAACCTCGCGCACGGTGTGGCGTATCTCGCGCAGTCCAAGAAGGACCGTTCGGCCTACGATGCGTTCCGTGCGGCGCAAGCGGACGCAAAGGACCACGGCAACCTGCCGATACCCCTTAAGGTGCGGAATGCGCCCACGAAGCTGATGAAGGATGAGGGGTACGGAAAAGGGTATGAAATGTACGATACGGAATCATATTTGCCTGATAAACTGAAAGGTAAGAAGTATTTGTAGGTCATGCAGAACCCCCAATCGTACAAGCATCTTTTTTTTGATTTGGACGGCACGGTAACGCCCTCCCGCTCTCTGATTGAACCCGCCATGGCCGAAACTATGAAGGCGCTTCTCGCGTCGGGCCGCGACGTTGTTATCGTCTCTGGTGCGGACGTGAATCAGGCCCGGTTTCAGACCAATGACATGCCGTGTATTTACCTCGGGCAAAACGGCAACCATGCCTATGACGGCATAGAAAAAAAGGACATGTGGCGGGAGCTTTTGACGCAGGAAGAAAAAGACGAAGTGCACGCGCACATCCGTCTGATACCGAAAACCTGGGAAGTTGTTGATGAAAAAGATCTGATAGAGGATCGCGGCTCGCAAATTGCCTACAGCTTATTGGGACATCATGCGGACAGAGCAAAAAAAGCCGCGTTTGATCCCGGAGGGAAGTTCCGTCAGGAGCTTTTGGCCAAGTTTCCGTTTGTGTCGGACCATATGCAGGTTGTGATTGGCGGCACGACGTGTTTTGATTATATAAAGAAAGGAATGCATAAAGGACGAAATGTCACGAAACTTATAACGGAGAAAGGGTGGCAGAAAGAAGAATGCGTCTACGCGGGTGACGCTTTGTATCCCGGGGGCAATGATGAAACGGTGCTCGGAGTTATTGAAACGAAACAGGTTGCGGATCCGAAAGAGACGCTCGCGTTTATTCAATCCGTCATCGCATCGTAATCGGGTATTCTATATTCCATGGATCCCGTTAGAGGTCGTACAATGTGAATATGGCGCTTCATTCTGTATATTTAAATAAGTTGGTCGCAGTTTTAATAACACTAACGGCGGACGAACACGCTCTGTGAGCGTGTTCTACCTCTAACGGGATGGATATTGAAACAAAAAACTGGCGGATAGAAAAAATCCTTACTCTTGAGGAAGCGGCGTTTCGTGCGGATGAGCTTAAGAAGCAGGGAAAAAAGGTCGTAACGGCATACGGCACGTTTGACGTCATCCACAGCGGACACTTGGATCTTCTGGAAGAGGCTAAGCGTCAGGGTGATGTGCTCTTTGTCGGTATCAATTCGGACGCCGCCGTGAAGGAGGGAAAAGGGAATGACAGGCCGTACCTTGCGGAAGGTATGCGCGCCGCGCTATTGGCGGCGATGATCTGCGTGGACTACGTCGTCATTGTTGATGCGCCGTATTACAGTACCGTGGCAGAAAAATTTGTGCGTTCAATAAAACCCACGGTCCACGTCGGCGGTCCCGATTACGGACCGCCGGAAACGTGGGCTGAATATACCGCAATGCAGGAGGTAGGTGCGTACGGACACTGGATTCCGAAGAAGATTTTTTCGGCCACGGAACTCATAGAGAAGATTCGTTCTAAAAAAAGTTAGGACGGGGTATACTGCCCGACGGTGAATACGTTCAAACTCCATTCCGAATACGAACACGCAGGAGACCAGCCGCAGGCTATTGCCGCGCTTACGGAGGGTGTTTTAAAAGGTGAGCGTCATCAGACGCTTCTCGGGGTCACGGGCTCCGGGAAAACGTTTACTGTTGCGAACGTCATAAAAAATGTGCAGAAACCGACCCTGGTGATTGCGCACAACAAAACGCTGGCGGCGCAATTGACGCAGGAGTATCGCGAGTTTTTCCCCGAAAACGCCGTTCATTATTTCGTCTCGTACTATGACTACTACCAGCCCGAAGCATATGTGCCGCACTCCGACACCTATATAGAGAAGGAGGCGCAGATAAACGCCGAGATTGACCGTCTGCGGCATGCCACCACGCAGGCGCTTCTGACAAGAAATGATGTGATTATCGTCGCCTCGGTCTCCGCGATTTACGGGCTGGGTTCTCCCGACGAGTATAAGAAAATCCACAGAAAAATTGCCGTCGGGGATGCGTTTGAGCGTTCCGAGTTCGTGCGGTTTATGGTCGGACTCCAGTTTGAACGGACGAATGCTGATCTCTCGCCCGGCGAGTTCCGCGCGGTAGGACCGAACGTTGAGGTCATGCCGGTCAATGAAACGGTGGTGTACCGTATTCACCCCGAGAACGGGAAAATAGCGCATATCGCACGACTGAATGCGGTATCGCGCGCGATGATTGATGAACCGCAGGAATTCTTCCTGTTTCCCGCAAAACACTATGTGACTCCCGAGTCCGACCGCGACCGCGCGCTCAAAGATATAGAAGCGGAACTCACGGCACGTCTGAAAGTCTTGAATGACGAAGGAAAACTTTTGGAAGCCGAGCGCCTGAAGCGGCGCACAAAATACGATATTGCGCTCATTCGCGAAATCGGGTACTGCAACGGCATTGAGAACTACTCCATGCATTTTGACGCCCGTTCCCCGGGAGAACCCGCGTATACCCTGCTATCGTATTTTCCGCGTACCGCGGACGGAAAGCCGGATTTTCTGACGGTTATTGACGAATCGCATGTAACCGTGCCGCAGCTCGGGGGTATGTACGCGGGCGATCAGTCGCGCAAACGAACTTTGATTGAACACGGATTTCGCCTGCCGTCGGCGGCCGACAACCGCCCGCTTACGTTTGATGAATTTGTGGAGCGCGTCGGTTCAACTATTTACACGTCCGCAACGCCCGCCCGCTACGAGCTTGACCGTTCAGTCCGGATAGCGGAACAGGTGATTCGTCCCACGGGGCTTATAGATCCTGAAATCGTGGTGAAGCCCGTCACCGGCACAGCGTCGTACGCAGGTCAGGTAAAAGATTTTATAGAAGAGACCGAAAAAACTGTGGATAGGGGCGGGCGTGTGCTGGTAACGACCTTAACGAAGAAAATGGCGGAAGATTTAGCGGAGTTTCTCAAAGCAAAGAAAATAAAAGCCGAGTACCTGCACTCTGATGTAAAAACGATAGACCGCATCACGATTCTTACGCAGTTCAGAAAGGGGGAGTTTGACTGCATTGTGGGCGTCAACCTTCTGCGCGAAGGGCTGGATTTGCCCGAAGTGGAACTTGTCGGCATATTGGATGCCGATAAAGAGGGTTTTTTACGCTCGGAGACTTCGCTGATTCAGACCATCGGACGCGCCGCAAGAAATGTGAACGG
>CAYHUW010000042.1:0-6484 GCA_964359685.1 uncultured Candidatus Saccharibacteria bacterium | reverse complement strand
AAAGAGGCGAAGGCGGGCGCTCTCTTCCATGACATCGGAAAAGCCGTTGACCACGCGGTCCAGGGTACGCACGTTGAAATCGGGCGGAGAATTCTGGAAAAGTTTGGTGTAGATAAGCGCATTATTCAGGCAATGCAGGCACACCACGAGGAGTACCCATACGAAACGGTGGAGTCCTACATTGTGCAGGTTGCGGATGCTATTTCAGGCGGTCGCCCCGGCGCACGCAGGGACTCAGTAGAAAACTACATCAAACGACTGACCGAACTTGAGAACATCGCGACCTCTTTCGCGGGCGTTGAAAAAGCGTACGCCATTCAGGCAGGCCGTGAAGTGCGCATCTTCGTGAAGCCCGACGAGATTTCAGACATGGCGGCACGGGAGTTAGCTCGAAACATTGCCATGCGAGTTGAAAACGAGATGAAATACCCGGGTGAAGTGAAGATTAACGTCATCAGGGAAAGCAGAGCGGTTGAATTCGCAAGATAAAGAAAAAACACCCGCCTCAGGCGGGTGTTTTTGTTAATGAGCAGGTAACACTATTGTCGGCGCTTATTGCGCGGCCTGATTGTCTCAAATTGACGCCATCCATAGAACGTACTCATACCCTCGCGTTGGATTTCCCCGGGGTGCTCGGCACTCTCGTAAAGAATAGAACCGTCTTTATTTCCCACACCTCTATAAATCGCATCGACATCTTCGGGATTTTGACTGAAAAGGTTGCCCACCTCTCCAGCAGACCACTCGATATGAATCTGAGGGAGCACCACTGCATCCCCCTTCTCTATTCCTAGGGCGTTTATCCAACGCCGAAGCCCATTTGGGTCAGCTTTCCATCCTTCTTTTGCGTATGCCATGAGGATGATATTACGACGTTTGCGCTGAGAGTCAAGGTTTTTGCCGACTATTGCGCAATATACGGCTCTCTATATACTGTTTAGCACGGCATTACTTAAGCCATTAACAATTTACATAAGACATATGAACAAAGCAGACCTCGGAGACAAAGTGCACTCGCTCCTCGGCGGCACAAAAACACAGGCGGAATCCGTTGTGGAGATGCTTATTGATACGATTACCGGCGCTTTGAAGAAAGGCGACGAAGTATCTATCGCGGGATTGGGTATCTTTTCTACAAAGATGCGCCCGGCGAGAACCGGCAGAAACCCGAGAACGGGTGAATCTATTAAAGTTCCTTCTATGCGCGTTCCCAAGTTCCGCGCGGCAAAGGCTCTCAAAGACGCGGTTAAATAAACCCGTCTCCCCAAACACCCGCCTCTGGCGGGTGTTTTTATGTAAGTGTGAGATGGGGGGAATCGGCTAAGCGCTCGTCGAACGGGAATCGGTCCTTACAGGACCAGTACGGGTTTCGCATTCACGTCGCTGTCGCTCGTTCATATGCTCAACCACCTTCGATTCCCTTACGCGAATGAAGAAGTTCATTCGCTATCCCGCGTCATCATACATAAAAACAACCCGCAAAAGCGGGGTGTTTTTATGATAAGTGCGGGATAAGGGAATCGAACCCTTGCCATCAGTTTGGAAAACTGATGTTCTGCCATTAAACTAATCCCGCCTTCGCCTCGCTTTGTCTCGGCTTCGGCGGGCAAGCCCGCTCCGAGCAATACTAGGTTCTGTGAACTTTACCAAATGACGTGCACTTTTGAAAGAAGATGCGAGGCGGTATCCTGAAGCAATGCCCGCACTGCTTCAAAGCATCCTCGTCGCAATCGTCGGTTTTTTTGTAGCACTCTTCAGTGTGTTCGGTCTCAATACTCACGAAGCGACCGCCCCCTCGGAACGCCCGCCCGCAATTATCACCGAAACCAAAACGGAATCCGCACCGGAGCCCGAATCAAAAACTTCAAAAACGACAGTAAAAGCGGAGCCGGGAAAAACTTCGGTACCTGCGGCTGCCCCCGTGCCGCCTCCCGCCCCCGCCGCGGCTGTATCGATTGCCGAAGTACCGCCTCCCGTACCTGAGCCCGCGGCAACGGGCGTTCCGCTTTCACCCTCCGCGCTCAACGAGACTGTCAGAAAATCCGTGGTTAATATTTTCTGCACGTCGCTTTTCGGCGGACCGTTTGAGGCCATCACCGCGAGCGGTGTGGTTATTGATCCGCGCGGAGTGATACTCACGAACGCGCACGTGGCGCAATATTTTCTGCTTCGCGACTATCCGGCGCCGGGAACCTTAAGCTGCGTTATCCGTACCGGCGCCCCCGCCGTGCCGATGTACACCGCCGAACTTTTGTTTTTGCCGCCGAGCTGGATACAAAAAAATGCGGGAAAGATTAAAGAGGAAAATCCGTTAGGTACCGGCGAACACGATTACGCACTGGTGCGTATAACCGGCGTCATAAACAATCAGAATATTCTGCCCGCCTCACTGCCCTACCTCCCCATTTCAACCGATCTCCCCGCGCTTGACGACGATATCCTGGTCGTCGGATACCCTGCCGGTTTTTTGGACGGTATTACACTCCAGCGCGGTCTCTATCAAACTTCCGCATTTACAAAAGTACGCGAGCTGATGACATTTGTTGATAGCACACTGGATCTGTTTTCAATCGGCGGTTCGGTCGTCGCGCAGTCCGGCGCTTCGGGGGGCGCCGCGACAAATATGCGGGGAGAACTCATGGGTATTGTCGTCACCTCAACGCAGGCCACCGACACCTCCTCGCGCGATCTGCGCGCCATCACCACGTCGTATCTCTTCAGAGATTTTGAGAGCGAAGCGAACGAGAGTTTCAGCGAGTATCTTTCGGGAGACCTTGCGCAAAAAGCAGCCACGTTCCGGGAAACGGAAGAACCCGCACTTATAGAACTGCTGAAAACCGCGGTAGAAAACGGCTAATCGGAAGAGCCTTCGCGGTCTTCCGAATCATGTTCTTCGGATTTTACCTCGTTGTCATTTGAATCGTTTCTTTTTTCATCCTCAAAGGAACGCGGTTCACGGGAACTTTCCGGTATTTCCTGTATGCGGGATTTTTGGAAAGCCTTCATAAACACCGAAAGCTTTGCGGAAATATTCAGCGAACTTCTGTAGAAGTTAAACGCCGAACCGAAGTCACCTTCCCGGGCTGTTCTCTGTGCTTCCGTGACAAGCGAGCGAGCGCCGGCAACATCCTCGCTGATGCGCGCCAGCACTTCGGGACTGATTTTATTTTTCATTCGTTCAAGAAGTTTTTCCATATTTTCAAGCTCTTTCTCGGCGGTACGGGCAAGACGCACGACCGTTTCGCTGCGAACCGACTCCGAAATGCCCTCAGTATCCCCGGAGCTGCTGTCGGGAGAGACACCCTTCGCTGCAGTCCTCGCACCGGCGGGTTCGCCGCTTTGGCCGGGGAGCGCGGCTTCAGACGACATCATGAGTGAAACTTCCGGAGCGGGCGCAGCGGCAGTAGCAACCGCCGCGGAAACATCCGCGAGGAGGCGGCCTCGTTTGCCGATTTTCGCCAGACGCGCCGTTTTGAGTTCAACGCGGTCTTTCAACTGGCGGACATTTTCGGTATTGCGGACGTCCTCAAGCACGACCTCGTGCGCGAGAAGCCTGTCTTCAAAACGCGATGCGATATCAATCGCGGCGGACGAATCTTCTTCTTCCAGGCGCTCTACGTCGGACACGGCCTCCTCCGCGTGTGCCTCAAAGCGCGCAAGCAGTTCATCCTCTACGGACGCGGTGAGTTTATTATCAAAAGCAAGTTTTGCCGCCTCTTCAAGCCTGCGCTCGGCGCGCTCGGCGTTCCACAAAGTTTTGGATTCGGACGAAACGGAAAACGCGGCCACAACAGGCTCATTCACATCCACTTTGATAGGGTAGAGCGCATCCCCGGGGAGTGCGCTCTCGGCGGCAAAACTGACGCCCGCTCCCGAGAACAGAATGCCCGCAATCAATACTGCGGCGACCGACCTCTTTGAAAAAGAATACACGGACAAAAACATATACGAGAGCGGCGCGCGGCGCTCAAGCGGGGCGTTTCGCATCGGCTTCATTGCCATGTACTCGGAAAGTACGCGTTTCATGCGCTCGCGTTCGGATTCAGAAAGCGCCACCTGTGCCGCACTTTTCCGTATGTATTCTGTAAGATTTATTTTTTTCATGATGGCGCTAGTTGTGATTTAAGCTTGGCTACCCCCCGGTGAATCCTGACTGAAACCGCGTTCTCTGTGGAGCCGATCATGCGGGCAATTTCTTTCGGCGAAAAGCCTTCCACATACCTCAAGGTGACGACCGTGCGGTATTCCTCGGAAAGCTCCGTAATCGCATCCTTCACTTTCCCGAGCAAATCTTTCTCATCCATTCCCTCTTCCACCTCCCACACACTCCCCTCCGCAAACATGGCTTCGGTCGCCGCGGGGTTGTCTTCCAACTTTTTGTCCAGTGATTCGGTCTTTGAGCGTCGGTACTCGTCAATGATGAGATTGTTCAGAATTCTGAACAGAAACGATTTCGGACTCCGGACATCCCCGCCTCCGCGTACGTAGTCCCAGGCTTTAATGAATGTATCCTGTGTTAAGTCGTAGGCCCGTTCACGATCCGGGAGACGGAAAAAGGCATGCCGAAAAAGCGCATCCGAGTGCGTATTGTATGCCGCCAGGAATTCTTCTTCAGCGTTCGCTGTCATGGGCCGTATGTGTAGACGAGTATACCCCGCCTTTCTTTCGTGAGATGCGCACGCTAGCGCGGTGCCGCAGTGCCGCCGAAACTTGACATCTACACGCGCTCACTGTATTATCGTGTTAACATGATACCATGTTGACATACCCCGCACTATGCGGTACGCTTTACAAATAAACATCAACAGTATGAAAAACAACCGCAAAGCAAAGGCCGATTCGGAATTAAACCAGAAGCGCATGGACCGCCTGTATGATGCCCTGCTTTCTCTGAAAAACCGCGAGGAGTGCGCGGCATTTTTGCGCGATTTGTGCACCGTTTCCGAACTTGAAGCACTGAGTGAGCGTTTGGCAATTGCAGAGCGCGTTTCTAAAGATGAATCATATCTTTCAATTGCCGGCGATTTAGGCGCATCCACCACAACCGTTACTCGCGTAGCCCATTGGTTGAACCATGGACGGGGCGGTTACGGTACGGTCATTTCGCGTTTGCAAAAAAGATAGCAACGCACAATAAAAATGTCTGTCCCAACCGCCCCGCAAGGCGGTTTTTTAATTTTTTTAAACAAAAACATGAAATTCAAACAAAAAATGGAGCTGGCGGAGAAATTATTTGAGATGGACGACAGAAACGACAGGTTTCAGAGTCCGCGATTCTTTCGCCCGCCGGTAAGCCCCGAAATGATCCGCAGAGAAGGATTTGAATTGAAGCCCGGTCAAAGACTGCGCGACGTATACAGAGGTAATTCAGAAATATTATGAGAGAAAGAAAAAATTTCCGGCCGAACAGAGTTCTCTCCGCTGCGGACGCCGAGCGATGGGAAGAGACGCTGCGGGTCGGAGGCGGTTTCGGAAAATACTCAAGAGCGCAAAATATACTTCAAAGTGCGGTGCAAAGCGTAGCCAGAGAGAACGCTTCCGTGTGGATCTTCAATTCCGAGCAAGAGATACTCGCCAGTCCGGACTTATCCGAAGAAGAAAAGACAATAGCATGCAAAGTATTCAGGGAGCAGAACAAAAGCGGTGT
Organism: uncultured Candidatus Saccharibacteria bacterium; assembly: GCA_964359685.1. Lineage (GTDB taxonomy): Bacteria > Patescibacteriota > Minisyncoccia > Phycocordibacterales > Phycocordibacteraceae > Phycocordibacter. The sequence continues at coordinate 837 of CAYHUW010000042.1, read as the reverse complement.
TCAGAATCCGGAGAGGAGGGAAGGATACGCAGGGTGGCTCAGAATCGGCTGGGGTCCCAATCCCCGACTAAGCGGGATGGAGCTTCTGCGGGGTGAAGAGGACCTTGAAATCACAAAGCCGTATTACGGCGGACACTAAGTTTACTCGTACTCAATCGTCGCGGGCGGTTTCTGAGTAATATCAAAGAAAACACGGTTCACGCCACGAACTTCGTTCACGATTCGGCTTGAAATCTTCTCCAGAAGTTCGGTCGGGATTTTGTGCCAGTCGGCCGTCATCCCGTCCACGGAATCAACAGCGCGAAGCGCGATTGCGTACTCGTACGTTCTTGCATCCCCCATCACACCGACGGTCTTAATCGGAAGAAGCGCGGCAAATGCCTGCCAGATTTTCTCGTACTCTCCTGCTGATTTCAGTTCTTCCTGGTAAATCGCATCGGCTTCGCGAAGAATTTTCAGACGGTCTTCCGTTACTTCGCCTACGATACGAATACCAAGCCCCGGACCCGGGAACGGATGGCGCCACACCATATCGTGGGGAATACCCAGGCCTTCGCCCACGCGGCGTACTTCGTCTTTATACAAGTCACGAAGCGGTTCAATAACGCCGAGCTTCATGGTGTCTGGCAGTGTGAGGTTGTGATGACTCTTTATCTTGTCCGCATGCTTCCCTACCGCGGCGGACTCTATACGGTCGGGGTAAATAGTTCCCTGTGCCAGATATTTCACGGGGTATTTTTGCAATTCTTCCGAAAGCGCCTTTTCAAATACCTCAACAAACGAGTGGCCGATTATTTTCCGCTTTTCTTCAGGTTCGGTAACTCCTTTCAAGCGGGA
>CAYHUW010000041.1:0-6862 GCA_964359685.1 uncultured Candidatus Saccharibacteria bacterium | reverse complement strand
AATAGGTAAACGGGGCATTGGCAACAGTAGTATCGCTGACGTAATAAAACGCTTTCATGACCCGCAGAGGGGCGTCAAAGTGCAGATTGTTCGTGCCGCCGTTTTTAGGGAGCGACACTTCTTCGTCGGTACACCAAATGCGCGTCAGTTGAGCCTGCAGAGGGAAGTGGTATTCGCGGTTTAGAAATTTTCGCGCAATACTTTTAATGAGTTCATTCTTTCCTATCAAATCCTGCACTCTCCCCGATACGCGATTGTCAAAAACACTCATACGCTCCACGTGCGGCAGACCGATTTCCGAAGGGTCACTCGTAAATTGCGGCATGAGACGGTCAAATTCCCGGACAATCAGATCAAAGTCCTCCTGAGAGAAAAAATTCGGAATAACGACCACACCCTCTTCCTTCAGTTCTTTTAAGTAGTGAGCGTACTTTGCGGGGGTCGGTTGCGGAAACCGGAGTACGCGGTAGAGATAAAATCCCATAATTCGAATCCAGTGCCATCCGAGTATGTTCAACAGCACAGAACTGCTGTACATTGTCGGCTTTGAATGGACGAGTTTGATGAGCCATTTCTTGAACATATGCAAGTGTGTGTCATTACTATTGTAACAAATATCCCGATTTGAAGTACCCCCTCTTTTTTGAAGAATGTGTTAGATTTTACAGGATCAAGTATGAAAGTACTCGCTATTGCTCAAACGCTAAAGCCGAAATCCGGTTGGGGGCGCTACGCGGCATCGGTTGTCACTGAATATGAAAAGCAGGGCATTGACTATACCATCGTCACAGCCGACCCTAAGGAAAAAACCGGAAAAGAAAAGGCAATACTGGAGAAACCGAATTTCGGAGGATTTATTCGGAACATTCTCACAGTACGCAGTCTTGCCCAAGACTGCGACATCGTACACGCTTACGATTTTTGGCCGTTTGCGGTCTACGGGTATTTTGCGGTTTTGGGCACCGATAAGAAACTTTTTATTACTGCAGTCGGCACGTATACCATCGCACCTTTTGATAGCATGGTGAAGCGTTTTCTCCTCTCACCCGCGTGTCGCGCGGCGCGAACTATTTTCAGCATCGGGAACTACACTAAAAAACGGCTTCTGGAGAAAATACAACTCGACAATGTCGTAACCGTTTTCTGGGGTACATCCGTGCTTCCCGTCATGTCCGAAGAAGGACAGTCGCCGTATTACGAAGAGTTCAACATTCCGAAACGTGCGTCGCCGGTAGTCTTGACCGTTGGCCAGATAAAACATCGGAAAGGACAATTGGACACAGCGCGCGCAGTAGCCGTCCTTAAAGAAAAATACCCGAATATTACCTACCTTATTGTCGGTTCTGACGACGATACGAATTACATCAATGAGATACAAGCACTAATCGCGGAGAAAAAATTGGAGAACAATATCCGCATTATTTCGAATGCAAAGGACGATACTGCGCTCTCGTTTTTCTATTCTATCGCTGATGTGTTTGTCATGAATTCAAATAATGAAGGAAACCATTTTGAAGGTTTCGGACTCGTATTTCTTGAAGCAGAACAATTCGGCATTCCGGTCGTGGGTTCGGCCGGCTGCGGTATAGAAGAGGCTTTGGAAGACGGCTATAACGGTTACCTAACAAAACAAGGAGACTCAGCCGATATCAGTGAGAAGCTTGGAAAGGCGCTTGAGAACGCAAAAACATTAGGCGGGCACTCCAAAGAATTTTTCACCCGTTTTTCCTGGAAAAAGACAGTTTCCGACTATAGTATCCATTATAAAAAGAAAAACTAGGTTTTTGATTTGCGCGTCGTCAAACAGTTTAATGCGACCTCAAAAAACCGCAGGTTAATACGTACCGCTCCCGCGGGCCGTTACTTGGCGGCTTTGAGTCGGGTTAGTGTTTGGGTATACTACCCAAATCGTAACCATGGCTAAAAAAGCGTTCATTACGGGCATTACCGACAAGCGAGTGAGGGTAATGAGGAAATATGTCTAATTCATCATTACCGAACGAGCGCAGTCGGAAAGCCCTTATTACAGGGATTACCGGCCAGGACGGTTCCTACCTCGCTGAATTTCTTATCGGAAAAGGATACGAGGTCTATGGCTTTATGCGTCGCACCTCTACCGATCCGTTTGCTCGCATTGAGCACCTGTACGAAACCGGAAAATTAAATTTGATTTACGGCAATTTGCGTGATCTACCGACCATTAAGAATGCTCTTGAAAAAGTGGTGCCGGACGAGGTCTACAATCTTGCGGCACAGTCTCACGTGGGCGTGTCTTTCGTCTGTCCGGATGAAACCTTTGACATAAACGACAAAGGCGTCGGGCGGATGCTTTCAGAAACGTTCCGCGTAAATCCAAAGGCGCGCTTCTATCAGGCGTCAACATCGGAAATGTTCGGTTCAACCAATCCTCCGCAGTCGGAAATTTCTCCGTTTCAGCCTGTGTCGCCTTATGCGGAGGCCAAATTGAACGGTCACAACCGCGTGTTGGAGTACAGGAAGAAAGGTTTCTACGCAGTATCAGGTTTTTTGTTTAATCATGAATCGCCGCGCCGCGGGAAGCATTTTGTCACAAGGAAAGTGACGCATTCCTTCGTAAAGTTAAAACTCGGCCTGCAGGATGCGGTTCGGCTCGGAAATCTGGAGGCGAAGCGTGATTGGGGTTTTGCAGGTGATTATGTGGAAGCAATGTGGCTCATGCTACAGCAGGAAGTACCGGACGACTATGTTATTGCAACCGGCGAGTCGTATTCCGTGCGTGAGTTCGTTGAAGCGGTAGGTAATGAGCTTGGTATGAAGATAACCTGGCAAGGCAAAGGGCTTGACGAGAAAGGTGTTGATGAGAACGGCAAAGTAATTGTTAAGATAGATGAACGCTATTTCCGTCCTCATGACGTTGATTCTTTGCAAGGTGATTCCACAAAAGCACGCTCGAAGCTTGCATGGCAGCCAAAGGTGACGTTTAAAGACCTCGTGAAGATGATGGTCGCTTCCGATATGAAGCTTATTGCAGGGCGTGAAGATCATCACGTCGAAGATGACTAAGACCGCCCTCATCACGGGTATCACCGGTCAAGACGGCTCCTACCTCGCGGAACTTTTGTTAAAGAAAGGGTACGCCGTGACGGGTGTTACCCGCGGCGAAGACGGGGCCGCGAATATTGCACATATTCTGAAGAGCCTAAATGTGATTCAGGGCGATATCGGCGATGCCGCGTTCGTTAACGAGTTGGTTTCAAAAAAGTTTGATGAGATATACAATCTCGCCTCTATCGCAACCGTTGCAAAACCCCTGAAAGACATTCCAGAAATAGAAAGAGTGACCGCGGGAGCGCCAATTCGTATGCTTCTCGCAATTAATGAATGTTCTCCCAAGACTAAATTTTTCCAGGCGTCTTCCGCCGAAATGTACGGCAACGTGACGGAATCCCCCCAGAGCGAGACTACGCCTTTTCTGCCCGTGAATCCGTACGGAGAGGCGAAACTCAAAGCACACCGCGCAGTTGAAGAGTACCGCGCAAAGCACGGAATATTTGCGGTTTCGGGTATCCTTTTTAATCATGAATCGCCGCGCCGCCCGGAAACATTTGTCACAAGAAAAATTACCGGCACTTTAGCCCGTATTTCAAAAGGCGCGGACGAAGTTCTCATGCTTGGTAATCTGGACGCGAAGCGAGACTGGAGTTACGCGGGTGATGTGGTCAGAGGAATGTGGCTTTCGTTTCAGGCCGACACCGCCGACACGTACGTATTCGCATCCGGTACTTCGCACTCTGTTCGAGAGTTCACAGAAACGGCGGCGGACGCGCTTGGCATGCGGATTCAATGGGAAGGAAGCGGAGCAAGCGAAAAGGGGAGGAGTGTATCTGGAAGAGTCGTTGTGGAAATCAATCCCGCTTTTTTCCGTCCCGTTGAAACTCATCTGAGGCAGGGGAATATCACAAAAGCGAAAACTGCGCTCGGCTGGAAGCCTGAGGTGACGTTTTCGGAATTAGTGCGCATGATGGTCCGAGCGGAGACAGAACGAACCTAAGGAGGTTTAAGTACCGATAACCTCAAACCGCGGACAGGGGAGGATGAACTTCCCGCCGTTTTTCAGGTATTCCTGTTCGCGCTGCTGGAATTCGTAGATAAAGTGCCACGGGAGAATGAGAAGGTAATCGGGTTTCGCTTTTCGCATATCGGCTTCAGGAAGAATAGGAATATCGGTCCCCACGGTGCGGTGGTTGTACTTGATTTCCGCGCGTTCCGCAATCGCATCAATCAGATTTTTATCCAGTCCGTACCACTGCAAAAGGGTGTTGCCTTTGGTTGAGGCGCCGTAGCCCCAGATTTTCTTTCCTTTTTCTTTCTCGGCTTTAATAAATGCGACCGTCTCAAGACGGAGCTTTTCTATCTTTTTGAAGAAGTTTTCGTAGGTTTTCGGGTCTGTCAGATTCAGTGTTTTTTCGTATTCAAGCATCTGAGCGACTCTCATGTTTGCGACGTCGCGATAGGGGGCAGTCGCGAACTTTTGCGGGGTCGCGGTTCCTTTTCTGATGTAGATTCTGTAACTCCCGCCGTTCACGTCGTTCATCTCGCAGTCCACGATGTGCATGTCGTGCCTGTCCAGCAAATATTTTAGAGAGGAGAGAGAGTAATATTCCAGGTGTTCGTGACAGATGTTATCAAATGCCAGTTGCTCCAACATCAAGGGCAGGTAACTCATCTGAATTATCCAAAGACCCTCGTCGTCCAAAACGTTTTTCACGTCGTCAACAAATGTGTTCGGGTCTTCCAAGTCGTAGAACATTGCGATTGACGTCACCACTTTCGCGCGTTTGCCTGCCGACCCGGCGTCGGTTTTTTTGTAGTTATCAAATGTGAAATAATCAACAACTATTTCGTCCGCGTGTTTCCGCGATTCCGCTTCCATGAAGGTATTGTTTGCGGGATCAAAGCCGACTCGCGTCACTTCTTTCGGAACGAACGACAAGAGGGTGCCGTCGTTGCAGCCGATATCAACCCATACGTCATCCGCTCCGGGACGAGCAAGTTCCCGCGCTCGTTCCGCGATTGCCTGCAGCTCTTTTTTCATCGTCGCGTTTGTACCGCTTCTGTACCAGTAGCGGCGGTACATTTCGTCCGACGGAGCGGTGTGTGCAAGCTGCACCAGGCCTGATTTTGGCGCGAGCATCATTTTCAGTTCAACTTTCGCGTCGTCACTCTTCTGTATCTCGTTCGGAGGGATGAAATCAGAGACAAAAAGGCTGCCGAGAGTGAACAAAGGCACCAATGGTTCACCGGAAACTCTGCAGGTGGTTCGTGCCTGTATGGACATGCGAGGGATTGTATCAGGAATACGAAAAATATCCCACAAAGCACATAATTATAGACAGGCGCACTGCCTTATAGTGTTACAATTTTGTGAAGCAACGGGGGAAGTGAACGCCCGGGGCTTTTTCGCGTGAAGTTTACCTCACATAACCTGAAACCTCTCCCGAAAATCGCTCTTGCGGCCCTCTTGATAACCGCCGAGGTCCTGATTCCGTTTGTTCCTGTAGCTCCGGCTCTCGCGGCTGCGGGCGTGCCCTCTATCATTAACTTCCAAGGAAGGCTTTTGGATGCAAGCGGCAACCTCCTTGGCGGCACGGGCGGTACGAATTACTGTTTCCGATTTTCTCTGTATAACGACGCCACCGTCGGCGCACCCGATTCGCAACTGTGGCCCTCCGGCACGCCGTCCAAGATGACGCTGCCGGTAACCGAGGGAGTATTCAACGCGAACATCGGCGATACCTCTGCAGGAGGCGACGTCCTGGATTACAACTTCCGCGATACCGACTCGGTGTATGTGAACGTTGAGGCCGCAACGACGACCGCGGGTTCGTGTGCCGGCGTTTCGTATTTTGAAAATCTGACTCCGCGTCAGCGCGTCGTTGCTACCGGATTTGCATTGACCGCGGGAAGTGTAGCGGGCGCGGGACAGTCCGCAATCGGAACGACGACGCCGATTGCGAATTCCGTATTGACGCTCTCCGCAACATCCACGAACTCGGTCATCGCGACCCTGCGGGCTGTTGCGGGTCAGGTGGCGGATATTTTCAGAGTGCAAAACAGCGCGGGTACGAATTTAGTTTCAATCTCGGCGACGGGCGCTCTTTCTTTCGCGTTCGCGTCGTCAACAGCTTCCGATTTTCTTGACTACGTTTCCGTCGGCAGAACCGCAACAACAACCATCCGCGGAGAGACCACCGCCACCTCAACATTCGCGGGCGGTGTGTACGCCATCGGTCTCCAGGTGAACGGTTTTGCATCAACCACGGCTCTCAGAGTTTCAAACGGTTTCTTCCAGGACGGTTTCTCCGACTGTTCCGCTGAAGGCGGCACGGTTCTCTATAACGCAACGACGGGAAAGTTCTTCTGCGGTTCGGACGCGGGAGGAGCAGCGGGAGCGGAGCTGAACTGGACGTACTTCAACGCATCCGGTATCCGTGTTTCAACCACGACCAACTCTGTTCTCATCGGAGCCTCGTCAACCTCCACCTTGGCCAAACTTGAAGTGGTGGGGGATGCGGACATTTCAACGAACCTGAACGTGCAGCAGAAGGTCACGGCAACAAACGCCAGCACGACCAACTTCTCTTCAACGTATGCGTCGTCAACAAACGCATTCTTCGGGGCTCTTAACCTCACCAACCGCTCTCTCGGAGGACTTGCAATAGACGCTCTGGGGAACGTATATAACGCAGCCACCTCCACTCTCGCCACCATCAGCGGTCTTCTTGATCTTGCAGCTCAGGTATCAGGCATCCTCCCCATAGCTAACGGCGGCACAGGATGGGCGAACCTCCAGGCAAACACACTCCTCTTAGGAAACGGCACC
>CAYHUW010000040.1:0-6969 GCA_964359685.1 uncultured Candidatus Saccharibacteria bacterium | reverse complement strand
GCTCGCTCGGAAAAAATAAGTGAGCAAGCTCCTTATTTTCTTCCTCACTCGCCGAGATAGCTCAGTTGGTAGAGCACGTCCATGGTGAAATTTTCGCCCACTCGAGCGGCAACGCTCCCGTGAATCCCGAATAACGGTTAAAGGCCTGCAGAGGTTAAGACCGTGCCGAATTCCGTCGTCAATGGAGATCGGCCGAACGACTGACAAGGGCATCCGGAAACGGATGAAGATACAGTCTAGTCCTCCCGAATAACTCAAGAAGGGGAGGTGCAATCGAAGGACGGGGTCCCCGGTTCAATTCCGGGTCTCGGCTCCAAAATCAAACACCCCCGACAAGGGGGTGTTTTGTGGTATTTTGGGGGTACTTATAAAATCCACTCTATATTTCATTACATGAAGAAAGCATTACTTCTCGCGCTCCTTGCGTTCGGTGCTTTGGGGGCAATAGTTGCTCCTCTTACCGTAGACGCGCTGACCGATGACCAACAGAACGCGCTTACGATGCTCCTGCGCTCGTTTGGTGCGGACGACTCAGCGATACACGACTTCCAGGGCGCGGTTTTAGGCGCGACAACGGGTCCGACTGACGACTACGGCACAGATGGAACATCAACGTCAGGGGTTTATTGTCCGAGACTTATCTCCACCATGCAGCGCGGCGCGCGCGACGCAACGACGGGCGGGCAGGTAACCGAGCTTCAGCTCTTTCTCTCGGATTACTTCAATCTGAATGAGGAGGACATCGCGACGGGCTTTTTCGGACGCTTAACGCAGAGTTATGTCGTGAAGTTTCAGCAGGAGAAGGGACTGCCTTCCTTCGGTATTGTCGGCTCGCTGACAAGAGCAAAAATAGCCGAATGGTGCGGTAAGGGGCAGACCGGCACAACCGGAACGACGCCGACTACTCCGAATACAAATCCTACAGGCACGAGTCCGCTCCCCGGAGCCGGCACAACCGGAACTGCGGTCGGCACAGGCGGAACAGACGCAAACGGCCTCAGCTACTCTCTGGTTTTGAAAGGCGGCAGCACTTCCGCGGAACCCTCTTTCATTGAAGGAATGGAAATCGGTCCGTTTATGCTGCTGGTAAAAAATAATTCACTCCTGACACAGACTGTCACGTTCCCGAATAACTGCTGGTACAGCTACAGATTTTCCGATCGCGGCAACGGCGGCAGGATTATATTTGACCTCGCTTCCATTCAGAACTGTATTTCCGCGGAAAGCGCCACGTCTAAGACGTTCACTCTGAAGCCCGGCGACAGTTTCTTCGTTGACGTTACTCACAAGTTCCAGACGTACCATATCCCACCGGGGGATTACGGAATGGCGGTTCTTCTCAACACGCGAAGCGGCTCCGATACGGTAGCAAAACTGAATTTCAAAGTGTGGGCACGAGAACCGTCAACGTCCAAACTTTATTGCTCTCTTGCATCGGACAAATCGTCGTACGTTCTCGGTGAGACCATTACGGTGAAATGGGTTTCAAACGGCGCGTACGCGACGTGGTATAGGGATACCGAGAAAGACAACTTTTTCCTTGGCGGAGACAAACTCGCCGTTTCGGGGAGTGCGGCGTTCAGCGCGAATGTCCTTGGAAATCCGTACCTTCTGATGAAAGTCTTTGACGCGTCGGGGAATCAGGCGACCTGCAGACTCGTTATCCCCGTTACGAGTCAAACCCTGCCGACCACCTCCGCGGGAATTACGGTCACATCACCGAACGGCGGGGAGCAGTGGGAGATAGGGCAGTTGAACAGCATTACATGGGCACCGTACGGATATAATCCCGACATCAACCCCGCGCGCGATGTTGATGTGTATCTTGTGGATTTAAACGGCTTTCAGGTTGACGGGAAAGTGATGGACACGGGGAAAGCTTCCCTCCACACCTACTTCAATCTCGGCAACTATTCCAATTACGCGCAGGCGGGGCAGTACTACGTAAAGGCCGTAAACCGGGTAACCGGCGCGACGGACAAAAGCGACCGCCCGTTTACGCTTCTTCCGAGAGCGATAGATATAAAAGTGAACGGCTCCGACAGCCAGGTGACGCTGTATGACAATCAGCCGGTTTCGGTTACCTTCACGACAGGAACGACATTTACGAGCTGCACCTTACACGGCGTTCGGTCTACCATAGGAGGCGCGACCGGAATTTCACTTACCAACAGCGCACTCACGACGGCGTTCAACGGATATGCCTGGGCACAGGTTCCCGGTTCTTCTACGGCGATTTACATTACCTGCACGAAAGCTGACGGAACCACGCGCGGGGACAGCGTCGGTGTCACCATGGTCGGCTCTTCTTCGGCGCAGGCTTCTCTCCAGGTGCAGTCGCCGAACGGCGGTGAGCAGTTTGACCCGTCTCAACCCATGGACATCCGGTTCACTTCAAGCGGCATCAGCTCCGCCTCTCTCGCGCTCTACAAGAACGACCAGTGGAAGTACTGGATAAATAAAAACGTTCCGCCTTCAGCCAAAGATCTCAGCTCGGTTCTTTTCACCTGGATTCCTTCGGCGGCACTGGTCGGATTGGGCGAAGGGGACAACGCCGGCGCGATATGGAAAATATATGTAACCGGTCTGAAGACTGACGGAACGGGGTACGTTGATGATAAAAGTGATGTGCCCTTCACATTTGCGGGAAGTATTCCCACGCAAACCAATCCTGTCTCAATCTACTCATTTGCCGCTTCCGCTACATCCGTTGCTTCCGGGCAGCCGGTGACATTTACCTGGAGCTCAAACGTTTCAAGTAGCGACGTGTCGTACTACGGAGGTTTCTGCGCTATATGGGTCCTTACGGATGCAAACCAACAGATTCATCTGACGGGAGGCTCTATCGGCAGTCCGAGCGGGTCGGTCACGTACACGCCGCCGATGTCCGGAACATATACGATTCGTTGCAGTTCCGGTGCCAAAGACGGCTCTCCCATGACAGAGAGAACTCTGCGGGTTGCGGTAGGTTCTTCAGTGTCGGCGGGAGTACTTCACGCCGTCGGTGTGTATGAAGCACAGGGCGCACAGCATAACTTCTGCTATTCAAAGCCCGGTACCGTGACCGTAAACCTCATGCAGTATCAGAAAACGGGAACACCGGTTACGCTGTCTCTCTCCGCGTATGAGCCGGTTATCTGGAACATTAATGTTCCAGCCGGCGTCAATCTTCAGAAAGTCATTCTCTCGGGATACAACGTGCAGTCCACGGTCATCACGGGCGCCTCGCCTCTGGTTGAGCGTTATTTCTACAGTGACCCGGCGAATGCCGCGAGAGGTTCCTCATCCTCCGGCGCGTTCTATGACGACAGAGACGGGGCTGACAGCAGATATCAGACAATCTATCACTGGGCCGGCCAGACGATGTGTGCCGCAACAAGCGGTGCGGTGCCTGTTGCAAATCGCTGGTACTACAATCCGGGATCAACATACTTCTATGCGTACCAGCAGGGCGATTCAAATTACACCAACCTTGCCGCGAAACTTCAGTCGCTTACCGGGCTTCCGGTTAAAAGCTTCACAGGCGCCTATAGCGGTTCTTCCTTCACCGTGCAGGTTGACACACTTGCGCCGGTCATTGATTACTTCCCGACACCGCTTCCGTAGGGAAATTTTACACGCGCATCATACGACCTAAGATAATTATTTCTTAGGTCGTATGTTCACGTTATACTGTCAGTAGTGAACCCGAAAAAGCTCAGAATGCCGTGTTTGTGGTGCGGCGAGGAGCCTGAGCGTGCTTTTTATAAGTATTGCAGTAACGCGTGCCAGGTCTCTTTTCAACGAAAGGTTATTATTAAAAAATGGAAAAAAGGTGAAATAACCGGATTGAATAGTATCGGTCTGGTTTCAAAACCGGTAAAAGCTTATCTGAGAGGGAAGTACGGTAATAGATGTTCGTTGTGCGGCTGGTCGAAAATAAATAAAAAGACCGGTCTTGTTCCGCTTGTAGCTGATCATATTGACGGAAACTGGAGGAATAATACCGAGAAAAATTTACGTTTAATTTGCCCGAATTGTGATGCACTTAGCCCCACCTACGCCGGATCCAACAGAGGGAAGGGTCGAAAAAAGAGAACGCCGAGTAAACGCGCATCGGAGGCTCGAGGAATGGCTTCATGACAGGAAACATGTTATTTTCTTACATGCCGGAGTAGCTCAGTTGGTAGAGCAATTGCATCGTAAGCAATGGGTCAGGAGTTCAAGTCTCCTCTCCGGCTCAAATAAGAATGTCATAATACCCGCATGAGTCATTATTTTGACTGGCGTGGCATGTTGTTTGTTGTCGGTCTCACGTTTCTCGTCGCCGTCTTCGGGGTCTCTCTGCATCTGGGGATTCTGTACGCGTTTGCCGACCCTGAAGCGGAAGCGCAGGCGACGGTCGTTATTCCGCCTCCTGCGGAGCGTCTGAGTCAGAGCCTTGCCGCGGGCATCGTTCCATCGCGGCGCGTCATTGATGCCCTGCAGATTTCGCAGGCGGTGCCGCAGGAAGGAAAATTCATCGTCGCGGACCTTACGGCGATGAAATTATTTCTATACGAGAACGGACAGGTGACTCAGGAGCTCCCCATACAGAGTAAAGGAAAGCCCGGAACGTCGTGGGAAACACCGAGCGGTTTCTATTCCGTAAAAACAAAAGAAGAAACGCACTACTCTACCATCGGAAAAGTCTACATGCCGTTTTCTATGCAGTTTTACGGAAATTACTTCATCCACGGCTGGACGTACTACCCCGACGGTACGCCGGTGTCGGCTTCGTTTTCGGGCGGATGTATAAAACTCACGACGGAAGATGCGGAGAAAGTGTTCAGATTCTCCGACATCGGAACGGGAGTATTCGTACACGATACAAAAGAACACGATTCGGTTTCGGCGCTCGCGCTCGGCGCGGTACCCTTTCCGCCTCTCGCGGCGGAAGCGTATTTGGTTGCGGACCTTGATACCGGCGACGTGTATGCCGAAAAGAATGCAGGGGAACAAAGACCTATTGCATCGGTTACGAAACTCATGACGGCCCTGGTGGCGAACGAACTCATCAGTTTTGAGCAGTCCATACCGGTTGAGAATGTCGCACTCAAAGCTGCGAGCGGGAATGCAACCACAACAGAGCGTTTTCTGGTCGGCGACCTTTTGTTCCCGCTTCTTCTGGAGTCAAACAACACAGTGGCGGACAGGATAGCCGAATACTACGGGTCGGTTCGTTTTGTGGAGTGGATGAATGTGACGGCAAAAGCGTTCGGTATGCAGGCGACCGCGTTTGCGGATCCGAGCGGCGTTTCCGCCGAAAACATATCCACTCCCGACGATCTGTTCAGACTTCTGCGCTATCTTGCGGACAGAAAATCATTCGTGCTCTCAATGACGAAAAATTCAGAAAAAGAAATTTCCGCAAAGTCGGGCGCCGTATTCCGTGTGAAGAATGTAAATGATCCGGTCTTCAGAAGCCCGTTCTCGGGCGGGAAAGCGGGGCAGACGAATGCGGCGGGGGAAACCATGGCGGCCGTTGTGTCGCTGTCCGTGAACGAAGAGCCGCGCCGGGTTGCGGTGGTGGTTTTGAAATCAACCGACAGGGTTGCCGATACTGTGGCGCTGTCCGAATGGGTCGCAAAAACCGCCCGTGAGGGAGCGCGCACGGAAAATGCCGCATGCGTTCTGTGCGCGGAGGCGCCCGAATACCGCAAGATAGAACCGTAAATACCTCGGTGCTAGACTGAGAAGTCATGAAATCTGAAGAAGCAAAGGCGCGAATCGCGGAAATTCAGTCCGCGATGGAGAAGTCCGACTTTTGGAATGACCCCGCCGCCGCTCAGCGGTTGATTAAAGAAATGAAAGATTTGGAAGCGGCGGCGGAAGGCGCCGCCGCGTACGACCGGGGGAACGCGACGCTTTCAATCTTGGCGGGCGCAGGCGGGGATGATGCCGAAGATTTTGCAGGCATTCTTTTCCGTATGTATCAGGGATACGCGGCAAAGAAAGGCTGGCAGGTCAGTTTTATAGACGAAAATGAAAATGACCACGGCGGGTTCCGTTCCGTTACGTTTGAAGTGAAGGGAAAGGGCGCATACGGTCGCCTGAAACACGAAGCGGGAGTACACCGGTTGGTTCGTATTTCACCCTTTAACGCCAACAGCAAGCGTCAGACCAGTTTTGCGCTTCTTGAGGTGTTGCCCGAATTGCCCGACGGTGTGGGCGTTGAACTGAAGAGCGAAGATTTGGACATTCAGTTTGCGCGCTCGGGCGGCGCGGGCGGTCAGAACGTGAACAAACGCGAAACTGCGGTTCGCATCGTGCATATACCGACCAATCTTTCGGTCCATGCTTCAACGGAGCGCAGCCAGCAGGCGAATCGGGAGCGCGCGATGTCCCTGCTGAAATCAAAAATATTCAAACGCGAAGAAGAAATACGCGAACGCGAAGTGAAAGGGCTCTCAATCGCCGCGACGACCGCGAACGAGTGGGGAAGTCAGATACGTTCCTACGTCCTGCATCCGTACAAACTTGTGAAAGACCACCGTACTGACTACGAAGAACACAATACCGATTCGGTTCTTGAGGGCGGCATTGACGGTTTTATTGATGCAATGGAAAAAATCAAGGTATCGTAGCATCAATAACGAGCGGTGCGAGTATATTGTGCACGACCCAGCCCCTTCTTTAGATTGTTTGAGTTAATATCTGCGCTAGAATGTGAAAAGTGAGCAGAGTAGGTTTGTCGCCTTCTCCATTAGAGAAGGAGCTGGGTCATAAAATTCTAAGCTCACGTTGTTCGCTAAGTATTTTATGATTTACTTTGACCGAGTCACGAAGAAATACAACGACTCATCGGTTGCGCTTGACGATGTCACGCTCTCCGTCGGGCCGAGAGAATTCGTTTCAATCGTCGGTCACGCGGGCGCGGGTAAAACGACGCTTCTCAAAATGGTTCTCGCGGAAGAAACGCCGACCTCCGGAGTCGTGTTTTTTGAATCA
>CAYHUW010000039.1:2521-7145 GCA_964359685.1 uncultured Candidatus Saccharibacteria bacterium | reverse complement strand
AATTTTGTCGCAACTCCGCCCATGGTTTCAATGCCGAGAGAGAGCGGAATCACATCCAAGAGAAGTATGTCTTTCACATCACCCTGAAGAATACCGCCCTGTATTGCGGCGCCGAGCGCGACCACTTCGTCCGGGTTTACGCCCAGGTGCGGTTCTTTGCCGAAATAATCCTTCACGGCTTTCTGAATCATGGGCATTCGTGTCTGCCCGCCGACCAGTATGACTTCGTTTATTTCTCCGATTTTAAAGGGCGACGCTTCCATTGCGCGCTTCGTAATTGCCATAGAGCGGTCAACGTATTCGGCGGTCAGTTCCTCAAGTTTTGCACGCGTCAACGTCAGAAGAAGGTGTTTTGGGCCGGACGCGTCCGACGTGATGAACGGAATATTAATTTCCGACTGTACCGCGCTTGAAAGTTCAATTTTTGCCTTCTCCGCCGCCTCGTCCAATCGTTGGCGCGCCAGAGGATCGCTGGTGACATCAATGCCCGATTCTTTTTTAAACTCATCGCCGATCCATTTAATTATTTTCTGGTCAATGTCTCTGCCGCCGAGGTGCGAGTCTCCGTCGGTTGACTTCACTTCAATCACGTCATCACCGACTTCAAGAATGGAGATGTCAAACGTGCCTCCGCCGAAGTCGTAGACCGCGATTTTTTCATTCTTTTTCTTATCAAATCCGTACGCCAGAGCGGCCGCAGTCGGTTCATTGATGATCCTCTTCACGTCAAGACCCGCGATTTTGCCCGCGTCTTTGGTTGCCTGCCTTTGTGAATCGTTGAAATACGCAGGCACGGTAATAACCGCTTCCGTAATCGGCTCTCCGAGGCGCGCTTCCGCGTCCGCTTTCAGCTTTCCGAGAATCATCGCGGACACTTCTTCGGGACGGTAGTTTTTATCGCCCATCTTCACTTCAATCCCGCCGTTGCTTGATTTCTGAAGCTCAAATGCAAGCGCCGCTTTGTCTTTCTGAACGGCCGATTCATCAAAGGTATGACCGATGAAGCGTTTTATCTGGTAGACGGTGTTTTTCGGATTGGTGACCGCCTGACGCTTCGCCAAAAGCCCCGCGAGACGCTCTCCCGCTTTTGAGACAGCGACTACCGAAGGCGTCGTACGATTCCCTTCCGCATTTTCAATAATGCGGGGTTCGCCGCCTTCGACAACAGCCATCGCCGAGTTCGTAGTACCCAAGACAATCCCGAGAATTTTACCCATAGTTTTTTTACTTCTTATTTTTGATAATGACCGACCGCAATCCGCGCCGGCCGAATGATGCGACCGTTAAGAGAGTACCCTTTCTGGTGCACCTTAGTTACCGTATTATCCTCATTTTCGCTTCCTACCGCAAGTGTCTCTACCGGTTCGTGAAGCGCGGGGTCAAAAAGTTCTCCTTCGGCGCCGAACGCGGCGACTCCGTTTTGCGCGAACACCTTTTCCAGCTGAGTTTTTATGTTCCGAATGCCTTCGCTCCCGCCGTCGTCATGTACAAGCGCCATCTCCAGCGCATCCATGACGGGAAGAAGCTCCGCGACGACCGATTCCGAAGCGAATTTCGCCAGGGATTCTTTTTCTTCATCGGAGCGCTTGCGGGCATTTATATAATCCGCCTTCATCCGCTGAAGAGAATCCAGATATTCGTCCCGCTCTTTCTGAACTTTTTTCAGTTTTTCACGCAAATCAGCAAGTTTCTGCGCGCCTGTTTGCGTGGCGCCCTCCCCGTCTTCAGGCTCAAGAATTACATCATCAGAATCCGACATAGGAACGTCATTATATACAACGAGCGGTTCTAATCCAATCCGGTCTACACCTCACTTCTCGGATTTTCCTGAGGCGGAGGAGGTCTCATCAAAAACGGCGCATCTTTAAAGAGAACCTCATTTCTTGCGTGAGCCTCTCTAAGAACAGAAAGACCTTCCCTCTCTTTCACAGACTGAATAAGAAGAAGATTCCTGTGCGATACGTAGTAGACCATCTCCCCATCTTCCAGGGTTCTGATGCCTTCGGACAGTACCGGCTCTTTAATCCGGAGGACTCTCTTCGGAATATTCTGGTCGGTGCACAACACTGTATCCCCTCGTGTATAGGGAAAAGGCGCCGGAATCTCCTCAGGAGATATAAAGCTGCTCATATATGTCTGCAGACGAAGCAAACCGAAGGGCGTCTGTTTGGTGACGAGCACCATACCGTCCTCGGACGTATTTCCGTCCCATAGAACGCGGCCCCAGCCCGGAAGCAGGACCTCTGTGGCACTTCCTACTCTCTCGTGCATAGCAGGCAAAAGAGGATTAACGTTTACTCCAGGACGGTCGTTTGCGGGCTTTCAAAAGTCCCGGTTTCTTGCGTTCAACGGCTCTCGGATCGCGCTTCAGGTATCCCGCTTTTTTCAAAACACCCCGCTTGGAAGCATCATGCGCGAGGATTGCGCGTGCAATGCCGTGACGAAGTGCGTCAGACTGACCTGAAATACCTCCGCCTGAGAGAAGCGCGGTAATGGTGAATTTATCCTCCGATTCTTTCAAAGGCAGGAGGGCGTTATCAGCCTGTTCCTTAATGGGGAAGAAATCGGCAATTGTTTTACCGTTAACGGTAATTGACTGTTTTGCGGACGGCGTGATACGGACGCGCGCGGTTGCCGTTTTTCTGCGGCCGATAGCTTCAATGTAACGTGCTGTACTCATGTTTATTCGCTAATGTGCAATCTTTTAAGCATGTCCGGGCGGAGCTTGTTGTTCGGAATCATTCCGCGTACCGCTCGTCTGACCACTTCCGTGATACCGAGGCGCGTTGAAACCGCTTCGTCGGATTCAAATTTCTGGCTTCCCGGATATCCCGAAAAGCGGATGTGGCGCTTGTCTTTCAATTTTGCCTCGGTGCGGCTCATTTTTCCGGCGTTCGTAATCATAACTTTCACGACGGGCGCTTTGTGGCGCGCGAATGTCGCGAGGTTTTTGCCCATGAGAAGAGAAGCCGCCTGTGTCGCGATGCGGCCGAGCTTCTTCCCTTTTGCGTCTATTGTGTGTTCCATATTAGTTTTTGTTCACGAGTCCGCGAGTGTTAGAAAATCTTATACCCCGCCCTCTAGGCTCTTTCGTTCGAATTGTGTGGTTGTTTGTTTGCATAGAGGGCGGGGTTAACAAAAATATACTCATTACATTCGTTATTTTTCTAAAAATTCAATGACCGCACTCTGTCTGCCGTCCGAGGCGCGCTTGACCACTTTCGTGATGCGTATGTATCCGCCTTTCCGGTCTTTGTAGCGCGGAGCCAAAACTTCTATCAGTTTCTTTGCGATAACGCTTCTGCCGCCGAGGGACGCGGTCAGGTCGCGGCGGACCGCGAGCGTACCTTTCTTAGCTTTTGTCACCATCGCCTCCACCAGCGGGCGGATCTCTTTCGCGCGGGCTTCCGTGGTCAGGATTTTCTCGCGCGAGACCAGCGCTTCAACCAGCGACGATTTCAAAGCCGTTCTCACGCCCTTCTTTCTGCCGAATTTTCGTCCTGTCTTTGAATGTCTCATGATTATGATTTCAGGGTCACTCCGTACTTGGACAGTGCCTGACGCAACTCATCCACGGCTTTCTCGCCGATGCCTTCAACCGAAAGCAAATCTTCCGCGCTCTTTCTTACAAGACCGCCGACGGTTCTGATGCCCGCCGCCGTCAATGCGTTTGCCGTGCGGGTTGAAAGTTCAAGGGATTCAACGCGTGTTTTCATAACGTCCTCGCGTGTTTCTGCGCCCATCTCTTCCTCCTCTTCCGCTGAAACGGGTTCGTCTTCTTTGAATCCGACGACCGCTTTCAACTGCTGAATCATCACATTGATTGAGTGCTCCAGCGCCTCGCGCGGAGTCAGTGTTCCGTCCGTTTCAATCATGATGCGGAGGCGGTTGAAGTCGGTTCTGTCGCCGACGCGCATGTTTTCCACCTCGTAGTTCACGCGGCGGATAGGCGTAAAGACGGCGTCAAGAGCTATAGTGCCGATGTCCACGCGGTCTTTCTGGATGATTTCCTTCGGAACGTATCCGAGGCCGGTATCAACGGTAATTTCCATCTCCAGTTTTGCGCTCTTATCAGTCGTCTCCGCGATGTGTGCTTCCGGATTCAGTATTTCCACCTGTCCCGGAGCCTGAATATTTTTTGCCGTAACATTCTCTATACCTTTCACCGAGAGCGTGAGGGTGTGCGACTGATTATCAAGGATTTTCAGACGAACTTTCTTCAGGTTAAGAATCATGCCGATAACGTCTTCCTTTACGCCTGAAATCGTTGAAAATTCATGCGATACACCGTCTATCTTGACCGAGACGATAGCCGAACCGGGAATTGAAGAAAGAATAATGCGGCGCAGAGAGTTGCCGAGCGTGTGTCCGTAGCCCGGGTAGAGACCGTCTATTTCGTAAACACCCGTCTTTCCTTCTTCGGAGACGACACGGGGCTTTGAGGGCAATGCGATTGAGTAGTCCATAGTAAAAAATTAGCTTATATAAAAATTAAGAAGTTTATCGGGTGTAGTACTCGAACACTGCGCCCATGTCCGCCGCGGCATCCTGTTCCGCCAAGACGGGGTCCTTGGTCATTGATCCTTCAAGCGTACCGGTATCAAACGTTACCCAGGACGGTGCC
>CAYHUW010000039.1:2000-2511 GCA_964359685.1 uncultured Candidatus Saccharibacteria bacterium | reverse complement strand
AGCCTATCAACGACGTTCGCAAACAGGGAACTTGGTTTGCTTCCCTCGCGGATGGCGATTACGTCGCCCACTGAAATGCGGTACGAAGGAATCGTGACGCGGCGGCCGTTCACGGTCAGGTGTCCGTGCGAAACAATCTGGCGCGAGTGGCGGCGCGTCAGCGCGAGGCCCATGCGGTATGCGACAGAGTCAAGACGGGTTTCCAGTTCGTTGAAGAGCGTTACCTGCGGAGTGCCTGAGTCCAGTGCGCGCTTCACATACGTTGAAAACTGCTTCTCGGTAAGACCGTAGGTAAGGCGCATTTTCTGCTTCTCAATGAGCTGTCTCTGGAAGTCCGAGCCTCCGCGGCGGCCTTTCTTGTTTTTTGCCGAGCGCTCTTTAGAAAGAACAAAGCGCTGCGTCTGCGTTTTCTCAAAAATCGGGGCGCCGAGTCTTTTGGCAATTTTGTATCGTGGTCCTAGTTTCATATATACAAATAGATAATATTAGACGCGACGGGGCTTACAGGGGC
>CAYHUW010000039.1:0-1990 GCA_964359685.1 uncultured Candidatus Saccharibacteria bacterium | reverse complement strand
GTCCGTTATGCGGAACCGGTGTTACATCATGTATAGAAAGAATCTGAATTCCCTTTCCGGCAAACGCACGGAGTGCCGACTCGCGGCCGCTGCCGACGCCCTTGATAAAGACATCCGCTTCTTTGACGCCGATTGCGGAGGCTTTCTCACCGATGACTTCGCCGACTTTTGCGGCAGCAAACGGGGTTGATTTGCGGTTTCCCGTGAATCCCATAGAACCCGAGGATGCCCACATGACGGTTCCGCCGTTCACATCCGCCAAAGATACGCGGGTGTTGTTGTAGCTTGATTCAATATGAAGAACCGCACGGTCAAGCTTGCGCTTTGCGATTTTTGAAAGAGCGCGATCCCGTTTACCGGAATCAACACCGCTTCCCTGCTTCTTAAGTATGCGTCGTTTTCCCATGATTTTTTATGTTTTCTCAAGCTTACGGCGTCCTGAACCCATGGTCTTACGTACGTTACCGCGGACGGTTCGCGAATTGGTCTTCGTGCGCTGTCCGCGGGTCGGAAGGCCTTTCATGTGGCGGATGCCGCGGTGGGCCTTGATGTCTTTGAGACGCTTTACGTTTCCTGAAACTTCACGGCGCAAATCGCCCTCAATCGTGTATGCCTCCACCGCCTGACGGATGATTTGTTCTTTTTCCGCGGAAAGATTTTTTGCCACTGAATTTCCCGGCACTCCCGCATTCTTCAAAATGAGCGCGGCACGGTTCGGACCGATGCCGAAGACCGCCGTCAAGGCGTGCGATAAATGCTTCGTATCCGGGATGGTAATACCTGCTATACGCATGTGTGTTAGTAGCCCTGGCGCGCTTTGCGGCGCGGGTTTCGCTTATTGATTCTGTACAAACGACCACGGCGGCGAACCAAAATGTCGCCGGCCTGTTGGACCTTGAGTGATGCGAGTACTTTCATAAATGAATCAGAGTCTGCGCACTATTCGTGCGCGGCCGCCGTACGGGTCCAGGATCAGGGCGACTTTGTCGCCGACGAGAACGCGAATCCGATGGAGTCGCATTTTACCCGCAAGATATGCAAGTATTTCTTCGCCGTTATCCACGGTAACGCGAAAGAGAGCATTCGGCAGAGACTCAGCCACTTGGCCGAGAACCTCATCCGTCGTATCTTTCGGGCGTACCATTTGATCGTTTCTGAAACCGAATAGGGCGATTGCTATAGTAACAGAAACGGGTATATTCGGTCAAGCCCCTGCCGGAACTATCTCCACTTTTACGTTATTGATGTCCTGCGGTATCTGCACCCTCCAGAACGGATACACTTTGACCAGGATATCGGCAATACCCGGATACTGCGCCAATACCTCATTGACAGTATTTTTGCTCTTACCCAAAAGGTCGGCCGCAAGCTGTTCTTTTGAAATCATAGCCACCAGTTGAGCCGTACCCGAGACCGTGACCGAAAACGGGGTGTCCGTTCCTACGGAATCCGGCGTCGTAACCTTCACCATGAGTGAAGCGGGGTTTTCTATCATGAGAGGCGTATCCGCCGTCACACCTCCCGCAACTGCAAGAGCCTGCGCGAATGCCGCCTGCGGGAACGCGGGAGCGGAAGCGGTTCCCATAACGGTGATGATTGCGTTCCCCTCCTCCGCGGTGTCGGTTCCTTCCGAATAGATCATTGAAATGGTATCCGCAAAAATGAGGTAGTCAGCCGGAGCATTCTGCTGGAGCTTATCGCGGAGCGTGCGGTCCAGCTCCGCTTTGAGTTCGGAAACGGTCTGCGCCCTGAGTGCGGGTTCAACGACCGCCTGCTTTCCGACGAACCCTCCCGTCATCGGAGTTTTTGATTTCGCGTAAATAAGCTCGGCCTGCTTCGGATCTTTAAGTCCGGGAAGTTTGAAATCCGTCATGCCGATATTGGATGCCTCGCCCGGCTCGTCCGCATAGACCGTGACATCCGTCGAGCCGGGGACTTTAATACCCGCTTTCATGGTGTATCCGGGAACGACAATCGGAGTGTGCACGCG
>CAYHUW010000038.1:0-7368 GCA_964359685.1 uncultured Candidatus Saccharibacteria bacterium | reverse complement strand
GCGGAATCGCCGAAGAAGAAAATACCGGTCGCCAAGAGAACAGAGACGGAAACACCGATACCGAGCGCAAGCAAAATCTCAAATTCTTTCTTCAGTTTCAGCTGTTTGGACATCCCCAGGAAAACACCCGCAAGAAGGAAGGCTTCCAGGAACTCGCGAAAGACAATGAGTGCGGCGACGAGCATAGGGCTTCGTATAGTACCCCGCTTCTCTGCGGAGGGAAGCAAAAATTCCCACAGTTTTATCAGACGAAAAGAATAGAAGTCCGCTGTCAAAAAGAGCCCCAAACCGTGGCGTATCTACTGCTTATTTCAGAGAAAGGAACGCCCGGCGCTCCGCTTCGGGGAAATGCTCAATAGCGTAGCGGAGCGCGGTCCGTGGGATTTTACCGACGCGACTTTTCAGATATTTCTTCAGGTGCTCGCGGGACACCCGCTTCCCTCCTTCCCGCAGCATCCAGCCTACGGCTTTGTGTATCAAATCGTGAGAATCGGACAAAAGCATGTCCGCAATTTTGTGCGCCTCTTTTACGTCTCCCTTTTGAATATCATAGAAGGTTGCGACCATCGCAATGCGCTTCTCCCAGAGGTTTTTTGAGCGGGCGAGTTTATATAAAACGGTTTTCGGTTTGCCGTGAAGGTATGCACCCGCGATGTAATGAGCGGATGCGTCCACCAGATCCCAATTGTTTACATGTTTTGTATTACGGAGATACAAGTTAAAAATCTTTTTCTTCTCCGCGTCACTTCCCTTTCGGAATTTGTCTACGAAAATAAACAGAGCACCCAGACGTTCTTCGTGCTTCCCGACTTGCAAAAGATACTCCGTCCTTGAGAGCGCGAGGTTAGTGTATTTTTTCGCAATTGCGCGCGTCTCGGGAACCGTGAGACCTAAGAACACATCACCCGCACCATACTGACCCTTCTTGGTTTTGAAAAAACGCATCGCATGCTCGGCTTTTTTCGGATGTGCGTGTTTTTTGAACTCCGCGCGTATTGCATACAGAGGCGACTCCGCTCTGGGGTCATAAATGCGATGCTTTGCGTCATATACCCGTCTTCCGGATTCATGCACGAGTCCCGCTTTTGAAAGCCGGGCGTAGTGCTTCATGTTTAAAGTAGACCACGCGCTTTTTGCGCGGCGTGGCGTGAAGCGCTGAGCATACTGATCTTTACTCACTCCTTTCACCTGTCCGTCAATCCATCCGAAACAAAGTGCCTCATCAAGCGCGTCCGCGTAGGTCACGCGTTTTTCGTTTTTATGTTTACGGTCGTAAATAATCCAAATTTCTTTTTTCTTCGAGTGATTTTTCAGCAGCCACTTTCTCCACGCGGCACGATTCTTTGCGTAGAAAGATTCGGTGATTTCCATTACCGACAGGCTATCAGATTTTCTTCAGAATTTCCCAGAGCGACTGATCCTGCGCACCGTCAATCTTAAAGAGCGCAACCCCTTTGACGCCGAGCTTTTTCGCAAGATTTATTTTCTCTTCTATCGCTTTCGCGTCCGACCACCAGACAATATGGTATGCGGGCGCCGCGCTCACGCCCGAAGATGCGGATGCGTTCGGTGCGCCCTCTACGGTGGTCGGATCGGCGCCCGCCGGAGTGGAGACCGGCTCTACTACAGGAACATACGTAAAACTCATCTCTCCCGCTCTGTTTCTTGAAACTACCGGCTGGTATTTTGCGATTAAATCAAACGCATACTGCGGATTAAAGGCCCACTTGCGGTCGTATTTGAATTTCCCGTCCGCCAAGGGCGTCACCGCGTATTCATGCCCGTAGGTCGGAATGCCGATGACGAGTTTACTTTTCTTGATGTCTTTTGCCGCAAGATTGACGACTTTCTCCACCCACGCGGTATCGGAGACCGGAATGTAGGGCCCCGCTCCTGCTTTATTCAGCTTCACGTCAAATGTCCGCTGGTCATAGGCCATTAAACGCACCCGATCGCAGTATTTGTTGATTGCAACAAAGTCGTTTGCGTACATCGTGGCCGAAGCGGGCGGCGTGCCTTCGTAGCGGGAGTCCAGAGGTGTGCGCGCCTCAATGGAGCACATAACCCACTTATTCCCCATCCGCATGTAGAGCCCCTTCAGGAATGTGGCGAAATATTCTTTCGTCTCCGCTTTCTTTCCTTCAAAATCAATATCAATGCCGTCGTACCCTTTTTCTTTTACCAAATCCGCAATGCGCTGAGCCAGTGCGCGGCGCGACGTGTCGTCTGAAAGTATTTTGTGTATCGCTTCTCCGTCGGACCACATAAGGGTCGGGATGTAGCGGATTTTTTTCGCCTGCGCCGATTTCTGAAGCGAGAGCCAGGGCTCCTGAGCAAGTTTTGCGGTATCGGCGAGCGTACCGTCCGCGCGTACGGAATACCCGAACGGATTAATTTCTTTAAAAGTGGTGAGGTGTGCGGAAACTTCCGCCGTTCCTGAAGCGATTTTCCAGTATGGAATCCAGCCCGAGATTTCCAGTTTGGCGGCGGCATGCACGAAAGAAATAGGAACAAACGCCGCCGCGACCAACAATATAAGAATAAAGAAACGCTTCATACGCCTATACTAACAGACGGGCACATATGGGAATTATTTCTGGACGACAAGCGACCGGCGCATCGTATCAAATGCCGAAAGAAGGTCTTTGCGGTTGTAAAGAGAAACGGAAGCGGCGTTGTAGCTCGTTACGGGTGCGGTCTTGATTAAGTAGCGGATGGCGACGCAGGGAGAAGACCCGGTAATCGCGTACACCAACTCCTCGTACTCGTTGTGTCTGTCATTTGTTTTCTTAAGCGCGCTTGAATACAGCACATCATCTTCAAGAAACGACCTGATATTCGTCGGATCCGAGAGAAAGAGTCTGACATTGCAGGTCGGCATGTTCGGAATCACTTCCACCGACGCTTTGGTACCCTGCAGAAGATTCGTTCCTTTCAGTTTTGATTCGGGAACCGAAAATGAGACACCCTGTATCTGATTGTCCAGGCCCATGCCGGAATAGTAGTACCGCTCATTCACGACGAAATCCGACGGGTATCGCACCGAAAGACCGAGGTTGAAATCGGCATACGTATTAAGACGCGAGCCGTACACCCCGCCCGTCATTTCGGAAATGGTATAGAGGTGCGCGCCGAAGCCGAGCGCGCCCAAAACAAGAACGGAAAAAATAATAAGGACGAGGAACACTCCAAAAAGGGAGTTGGTCATGGATAAATTATACGCCCGGAAATTCTCCTCCCCCTTTCCCCCGTCTGTCGTGTTTCAGCATGCCGTAAATGACCGCGGCTAAAACGACGAACTGCGCCGCCGTACCGGCGTACGACTCAACGGCGACGGTATACGGAATCCACATGAGGACTCCGATGAGGGTAGCAATACGGATACGTGCAGGATTTTCCTGCCAGCGCGCGTAGACGCCGAGAACCATGGAAAGCGCGGGCAAGAGACTGATGTATCCTTCCCATACGAAAAAGAGCGAGCCCACGGATGCGAACATAAACCCGTACAACCAGGCGGGGTGCGATGCCCATTTCTCCGCATCTTTCCGCACGAAGACCCAGTTCCTCGCGGCAACGATTGCGTTCATCACCAACCCCGTCCAGGCGGACAAAAGACCGAAGTGAAGCATATAGACCAGAGAGCCCAGAAACTGAATATTCAGAATCTTTGCGCGCGTTTTCGCCTGGTAGGACATTACCGAGAAACCGAGGGCGACAATCCCAATCGCCTGTGCAAACCAGAAGAGCGTCATTATTCTCCCGGGCAGGGGGCAAACTCGCACGAGGGACCCACTCTTCCGACCCCCGTTCCATCAGGGCATATTTTCGCATCCATGGTACAGACAATCATATCGTCATCCGAGGGTGCATTCGGATTCTGCAGCATCGGCACGAGGAACGCATACACGAGGAGGATACCGACTGCGCCTCCGACAACTATCAGAACATTTTTAAGCATGTTTCATTTTAACTCTCGCGCACCAAAGAGGAAGAGATGAAGAGAACCAAACCCATGAGAAGCATCATCGCCGCGACCATGAGCGCGACTTCGGGACTGTAAAACTCCCACAGCAGCCCGCCGCCGACCCCCGCGAAAATCGCGCCGATGCCGAGCGTGGCGTGTAAAAGTCCGAACGCGCCTCCCCTCAATTCCGCGGGAGAAAGTTCCGCGGCGAGAGCCCGCTGAACACCGTCCGTTAATGCGGGGAAAAGACCCAGGATAAAGAAACCGACGCCGAGCATGAACGCGGACTCGGCAAAACCGATAACGGCGTAGCTAACGAGGAGCATCGCGTAGCCCGCAAGAATCACTTTCCGTGCGCCCACGGTATCGCTCGTTTTCCCTGCGATATAGGAAAATGCGGCGCTTGAGATGTTGTGAACCATGTAAAAGAGCGGGATGGAGGCAATCAGAAGTCCTATGTGTTCCGCCTTAAGAAGCAGGACTGCGATAGGCATTGAACCCATCGCAAGGAAAAACATGGATAAGAGAAAAAGCATAAAGCGGAGCGGAACTTTGCCTTTTGAAAACGGGAGTGAGAACGCTTTGGAGGCGAATACCTGTCCGACGTCTCGGATGAAAAACAGAGACCACAGCGCAAAGAGCCCGAGGACGAATGCCGTTATAAACACATAGTCAAACTTCAGCGGGAAGTACAGAAGAATGAGATACGCCGCCAAGGGACCCAGGATGCCGCCCAGCGTATCCATTGCACGGTGGAAACCAAATGACGCGCCCATCGCGCCGCTTTCAGCAGATAAGGAGAGAATGGCGTCGCGTGGTGCTTCGCGAACTCCTTTTCCGACTCTATCCAAAAACCGCAGACCCATAACGCCCCCCACAGACGAAGCCAGAAGGTAGAGCGGGCGCGTGAGTTCGGAAAGTGTGTAGCCTATAATCACGAACAGTTTTCTTTTCTGCAGCTTGTCGGAGAGCACGCCGGAGTACGCTTTGAAGATATTTGAAGCACCGTCGGCAATACCTTCCACGAGCCCCAGAGACCCCGCCCCCGTCTTGAGAACGCTGGTAAAAAACGCGGGGAAAATAGACAGCACCATTTCGGATGAGAAGTCGTTGAAAAAACTCGTGAGTCCGAGGAAGAAAATGTTCTTTGGAAAACCGAAAACTTTCTTTGGCATTATGCGTCCGTCGTTTTTCCGTCAAAATGTTCCGAATCTTTCTCGGCGTCCGCCTTCGTCTTATGAACGACGCCGTCCCGGTGGTGCGGCGGCGCGTACAGCGTGTAGAGCTGCAGAGGGTCGCTTGCGGAGAGATTTACGATGTTGTGGCGCGCACCCTGAGGCACTAACACCACCCAGCCGTCGGTAAATTCGTGCTCATATTCATCCAAAAAAACTTTCCCCTTCCCTTTTTCGCAGCGGATAAACTGATCCAGGTCGTGAACCTCCATGCCTATCTCGCCCCCCGGGGGAACGGACATCAGAACAAGCTGGCTGTGCTTCCCGGTATACAGTACCCGCCGAAAATCGGTATTCTGGAGCGACTCTTTCTCAATATTGCCGACGAATCCTTTCATATATATGGGGGTTACCGTGCTACCCGTAAAGTGTAGCAGAGAAAGATGAAAGAAATCCCCGCGCGGGGCGTCTCCACACATAGCCACGCTCATTATTAAGTTGGCTATAAAATATATGACAATCGCACAAAAATTATCAGCTACGGCGCTCATTCCGATTATGGCGCTTGCAGTTCTTTTCGGGATTACCCCGAACATCGCTTCAGCGGATTCTAATAATTCAAAAAGCCGCATTGAAGCTCCTTCGGTCGCCATGGGGAGCGACGGAAAGGTACTCGTCAAACAGGCGAAGGTAACTTCGGTATCGGGCGCGGTTATTAACGCATCTATAACCCTCGGTTCGGGAACTCTTGCCTTTGTTGTGAACACTGACACCGTGACGAAATTTTATAACCGGAACGGCGCAACCGGCGTCATCGGTGACATAGCGGTTAACGACCTTATCACGTTCGGCGGGAATCTGACCGGCACCGGACTCACAGTACAAGCGCTTGCCGTCAAAGACCTCACCGGCACAATAACAAATGCAACGATAAGCGGAAAAGTAGACAGCATCAGTACCAGCACCACTTCGTTCGTACTTGATAAATCAAAGAGTGAGAACGGCAATGATAAGAAAATCACCGTCCAGACGAATGCTTCAACCACAATCTCTTTGAGCGGATCCGCGCTCACGTTCGCGCAGATTCTCACGGGAGATAAGGTAAAAGCAGTCGGTGTTCTTTCGGCGGACGGATTGACGCTCTCCGCGACATCGCTCGTGATTACGCGCCCCTCGATCGGGAATAACCAAAACTTCAACGGATTCATTAATTCGTGGTTCAAGGGAGATAAAAATAAAGGGAAAGGTAAAGATAACGACGATTAACCCGAATCCGCAACAAACAAAAAAGCCCCTTCCGGGGCTTTTTTGTTTGTTGCGGTTATTCGCCGTACTGAATCTGCTCCTTTCGCGAGATAAAAATCCGCCCGTCCGACGTCCTGCACTGCGCGGGATAGCTTTCCATAACGGGGTTCCCCGCCGCCACGCATTCCTCAAAGGTTGAGATCAGGAGCGCTCTCGCGGGCGTATACGCCTGCCACCAGGCATACGTCAACGCCATCAGAGCAAGTCCGATTGCGACAACTATGACGTTTTTAATCATATGGAGCGGGTACTACGAAAGATATTCCGTCTACCACAGAAGGCCGAAACCGAAGCCCGCGAGGTACAGTCCGAAGACAATCATTGTTGCCCCTCCGCCGTAATAGAATTCTTTCTTATCAAAACGCTTTATCATCGCATCCAGAGAGCCTCCGTCAATAAACAGAACCAGAAGCGCTTTGAGAAAAATAAACCAGCCAAAGACGGTAAGGAAACCGCTCACGAATGTGGTGAAGTCGTTGTAGCCGACGACGTAGACTAACCCGAGCATCAGGAGAATCATCGCCAGGGAAAAGCGGAGCATACCTTCGGACTTGAAGTGACGCTCGGCAGCGCGGAACTCTTTCTGTTTGATGATGAGTGCGGTCCCGCCGACGATAAGGTAGAGACCGATTGCCTTTGCGAGGAGCATTGTGATCATGCTAAGTATGTTACACCCAAAGCGCGAGTATTAATCCCGAAATAACGAGCGTTACCAGGTAGTACGCGGCGTTCAGGAAGAAAAGTTTCCACGCCTTCCCTTCCCACAGTACGACGCCTGCGGTTACCGGAACGTAAAAGCCGAGCCAAATCCAAAACGCGGACATAAGTCCCAATTCCACTCCGCTCGTCTGCAGGTACGCGCCCGCAAAAACCAGATGATGAGCGAGTACAAACGAGGTCAGAAGCGCTCCGACGAATCCGCCG
>CAYHUW010000037.1:0-7454 GCA_964359685.1 uncultured Candidatus Saccharibacteria bacterium | reverse complement strand
TCTTGAGTTCCTCCTTTCTGGACATGGAAGCCGCACCGAGCATGCCCGAGACTGCAATACGTACCCCTTTCACGTCGCGGTTCGCCATGACTTTATCAACCGTCTGCTTCATCACGCGACGAAACGGCATGCGCTTCTCAAGACCTTCCACCACCATCGCGGCGACAATCGCCGAGTTTGATTCAGGCGAGCGGACCTCAATGATATCCAAATGCGTCTGCGGAACCGACGCGAGTTTCAAAGTTTTCAAAAGCTGCGTGAGGTCCTTCTTCAGTTTCGTCGCCGACTCTCCGGAGCGGCCGATAATCATACCGGGGCGCGCGGTGTGAATCTGCACGCGCAAATCCTTCTGCGAGCGCTCAATCTCAACATGCGAAACATAGTTCCCTTTCAGGCGCTTGGTGAGAAACGAACGGATAGCGGCGTCAGTCTTCACGAACTCGCGCATTTTCTTTGCGCTGCCCGCGTACCAGCGGCTTCTCCAATCCCGGATAATGCCGAGGCGGTGTGCGTAAGGATGTACGATTTTTGTCATATTACTTTTTTTCTGCGGACTTTTTTACTGTTCTCTTTGTTGTTTTCTTTACTACGGGCGCTCCTGCTCCTCCGCGAGCGGCAATTTTGCGTGCGCGCTTGGACTGCTTCGGCATTCCTTTCTCCAGAGTAATGGTCACGTGGCTCATGCGGTGACGAATGGTTGCGGCGCGGCCGAATGCGCGCGGGAACATGCGCTTTGCCACGATTCCTTTATTAACCGTGATGTTCTTCACAATGAGGCCGCGTGCGTCCTCACCCTGCTTCTCGGCGTTTGCAATCGCCGAGGCGAGCAATTTTGCCATAGGCGTTGCGGCGCGTTTATTTAAAAATTTAAGCGCAATCAGAGCGTCCGAAACGGTTTTACCCTTCACCAGGTCCGTGACGAGGCGGGTTTTGCGGGGAGACTGTTTGTAGTTTGAGAGCGTAGCCTTCATATGTTACTTGCAGTGAACGTAGTTGAACTATTTCTTCTTGGCGTCTGCGGCCGGCGCTTTCGCGGCCTGTGCTGCCGCTATTTCGGACTCTTTCTTCTTCTGCTCAAGCTCTTTCTGCATCTTTCCTCCGTGGCGGGTGAATTTCACCGTTGACGCGAACTCGCCCAGGCGGTGCCCCACCATTTCTTCGGTTATCAACACGTCAACGAAATCCTTGCCGGTGTGAACCGCAAACGTAAAGCCGACCATTTCAGGAGAAATTTCAGACGCGCGTGCCCAGGTCTTTATGGGTGCTGTTGCGTTCGGTTTTTTGCCGTCAATCTTCTTCAGGAGTTTCCAGTAGACGTACGGACCTTTTTTGAGTGATCGTGCCATGTGTTTTTCAGTGTCCCGTGATTTTTATTTCTTGTGGAAACAAAAACGCGCCGAGAGCGCTTCAGCTATCCTACTCTTCCTCACCCGCCGCGTCAACCCCTATTTGTGCCATACTTAGTATAGCAAATTCCGAAGGAATGTGCTATACTAAGTATTAAACATTTTAAAAAAATCAAGAGCAGGAGTGGCGCCGGGCGAGTATTATCACATCTACAATCGCGGCACGGGTAAGCAGCATTTATTCCACGACAAAGCGGACTGGCACCGGTTTCTTTTCGGCATTCTCTATCTCCAGTCTCCCGAAACGTTCAGGAATCTCATGCGGGTTGCGGGGCGTTACACTCCGGACGTGGGCTTCCCCGTTTCAACGGACGATACTGAAGCGATTCTGAAACACCGCTTTGTGGAGCTGGTGGCGTTCTGCATCATGCCGAACCACTTTCATCTGATTGTGAAGGAAACAAAAGAAGGCGGAATCGCAAATTACATGCACCGCGTGCAGCAGGGATATGCAAAGTACTTCGGCAACAAGCACGGAACGAACGGGCACGTGTTCCAGGGCACGTATAAAGCGGTTCACGTGGAAGAAAATAAACAGCTTCTCTATCTTTCGGCATACATACACAGAAATCCCCACGAACTTTCCGACTGGAAAGGACGGGAGTTTGAATACCCGTGGTCCTCTTTGCAGGATTTCACGTCGGGGAACCGCTGGGGCGGGCTTATTGTCCCCGATGTGATTGTGGAGCAGTTTGAACAGACAAAAGACAGCAACTATGCGGACTTTGTGAAAAGCTCAACCGCCAAACTGCTCAAAGAGGAACTGGCCGACCTGAATCTCCCGTAATACAAAATGTGCTATACTAAGTATGGCACAAAATAGAAAACAGCTGCCTGCATACATGGCGTCCGAACGAAGTCGGAGGAAGCGTCTCGCTATGGCCACGATTCACTAAGTATTTTGCTCGAAAGACTCACAAAATACTAAGTGCTCTCGGCCCCACCTCGCCTGCCTTACGGCATGGCTCCGGTCCGCTTCATGTAAACAAAAACACCGCGCAGGCGGTGTTTTTGTTTCATTACGCGCCTTTGCGTTTCTTGCCGACTTTGCGGCGGGACACAATGAACGGATTTGAGTATTTCTTCGGCGTTCTGGACTTCTGACCTTTTCCGGTCGGCTTGCCCCACATGGATTTTGCGCGGCGCAAACCACGGCCCTGGCGTCCCTCGCCTCCTCCGTGCGGGTGATCCACCGGGTTCATTGCAGTACCGCGAACCGTCGGGCGGATACCCATGCGGCGCGAACGGCCTGCCTTTCCGAGTTCCACCAGGTGGTGAGACGGATTTGAAACCTCGCCGATTGATGCCCACGCGGTATCAACCACTTTGCGAATTTCAGTAGAAGGAAGTTTCAACTGCGCGTAGCCTGCGTCAAGCGCGACCAATTCCGCATAGTTTCCTGCCGAGCGACCGAACTTTGCTCCGCCGTTCGCATGAATTTCAATGTTGTAGATGAACGTGCCGACGGGGATGTTCTTCAACGGAAGACGGTTTCCCGGAGTAATGGGAGCAGTGTCAGAAGAAACGACGGAATCCCCCACCTTCAAAGACTGCGGGGCCAAGATGTAGCGGCGCTCACCGTCTTTGTAGACCACGCGCGCAATAAAGCCCGAGCGGAAGGGGTCGTACTCAATATGTTCCACGCGACCCGGAATGTTTTTCTTATCAAATATGAAATCAACGATGCGCACGCGCTTCTTGTGTCCGCCTCCCTGGTGGCGAGTGGTAATACGCCCGGCTGAATTTCTTCCCGCGCGGTTTTTCTTGCCCTTCGTCAAAGACTTGAGCGGAGTATCCGTTGTGAGGTAATCGCGGTAACGGACGACGCTCATGTGGCGCGTGCTTTTCGTTCTTGCTTTGTAATTTCTGATAGACATATGTTTTCGTTATCGGCTTATGAGAACTGAATTTCCTGACCTTTCTTCAGAGTGACATACGCTTTCCTGCCTGCGGTTGTTTTCCCGAAGCCGCGCTTTGTTCTCATGCGGACGCGCTTTGCAGGCGTATTTACCGTAGTAACTTTAATCGGATCCACTTTGTAGAGTTTCTTCACTGCGGCTGCGACATCCTTTTTTGTCGCGTCCTTGCGGATATCAAAAGTGTAGACGTGATTCACGGTCATGTTTGCGGCTTTCTCGGTAATGCGCGGGCGGACCAGGACGTCTTTCACTCCGACAACTGAAACCGCTTTCACAACTTTCTTTTCAGCCGCAACCGCAGGGGTAGCCGTTTCCTTTTTCTTAGGAGCTGCTTTTTTTGCGTCTGTTTTCTTGTTTCCGAAGAGTGCCATACGGTTTAATTTATTTGTTTTCTATACGTAAAGACAACTGCTTGACGCTCACCTCCGGATTAACGATAACGAGATAGCGGTACTTCAGCACGTCCACAGGATTTGCGTTCCTCGTCTCTTCCACCATGACGTTCCCCATGTTGCGGAAGCTTTTTACCACTGTCTCGGATTTACCGCTCAAAAGGAACAGCGCAGCATTGTTTCTGCGTGTCGCGAGTTCGGCAAAGCCTTTCACTTTTGAAAGTCCTGCGAGTGCACCCTTTGCATCCTTAGTTTTCGGCGCAGTCATCGGCAGCGCGTCCACGAACAACAGGCGTCCGTCTTTCATTTTCTGCGTAAGCGCAATCGCGACCGCCTTTGCGCGCATTTTCCTGTTCAATTTCTGCGAGTAATCCTTGTCTTTCAGAGGACCGTGGGTTGTGCCTCCCCCTCTCCAAATCGGTGAGCGGATAGAACCGTGCCTAGCCCGGCCCGTGCCTTTCTGCTTCCACGGCTTTTTGCCTCCTCCGCGGACTTCGCCGCGGCCTTTCGTGTGTGCAATCGGCGTTCTCTTGTTTGCTTCAATACCCAACACAACCTGGCGCAACAATGCGTCGTTTCTCTTTGCTTCAAACAAAACCTCGGGGAGTTCTACTGACCCGACTTCGCTGCCTTTGATGTTGTAAACGGATGCTTTCATATTATTTGGAAACTATTTCAACCAGCGTGCCGCGGCGACCGGGAACCGCCCCTTCAATAAGGAGTTCTCCCTTTTCCGCGTCAACACGGATAACCGTCAGATTGCGAACCGTAATGCGGTCACCACCCATGCGTCCCGCCATTTTCATGCCTTTTACGACACGACCTCCTGCGCGACCCGGACCGCCTCCTGAAGAACCTCGTTCACGTTCAGAGTGTTTCTGACCGTGCGTGCGGGGACCGCCCGCAAAACCGTGGCGCTTCACTACGCCCTGGAAGCCCTTACCTTTTGAAATTGCCGAAACCTGTACTTTTTCTCCTTCTTTGAAATCGGTCGCGACTACTTCGTTGCCGACCGCGAACGCCGCAACGTCGTCCATACGGAATTCCTTCAAACCGCGGACATTGCCCTTCGGCTTCTGTGCTTTGTTGATGCGGAATTCTTTCTGCTCTCCGTAGCCGACCTGAACCGCCGTGTAGCCGTCGGTTTCCTTGTTTTTGACCTGTGTGACCACCGTCTTCTGAATCTGAAGAACGGTAACGGGATGCACCACGCCTTCAGCGTCAAAGACCTGCGTCATGCCCTGTTTTGTTCCGAGAATAAATTTCATGAAAAATTGCGCTCAGTGGTACTCCACGAAGCGCGGTTTACCATTGGTTTACCCTGAGCTTGTCGAAGGGTCTCCCTTTCGATGTCTCCCAAGTAAACGTAGCGTCAGAAGACTATACATGAGCCTTGTAAAATGTGCAACAATTAGGAAATGGCAGGCAAAAAAGGACCTGGGGAAGGCTCCCCTTGGAACAGCCATGATGTTTACCAATGGGACGACCGTGACAGTGACGGAAGAAAGGTAACGCGACAAACAACCGTCTTTACCCTTAAGGGAACGGATCCGAAAAGGGTCGCACAGGTTACCGCAGAAGCCAAAGAAGACGCTATCAGAGGACGCTATGGAGCGGGACCGAGATTGAAAGTGGGCAAGAATCACCCCGGAGTAAGAGAAGGGCGGCCGAAGAAGAAAAAGAAGGACGAAGATTAAGAAATAAAAAACCGCCCGAATGGGCGATTTTTTACGTTTAGACTACCAAACTATTGTAGAGAAAGTAGGCAAGCACTGCGGTTACTATTGCCAATAATAACCACTGTACCCATTGTGGTAATTTTCTGGTTTCAGTTGAGGGCTTACGGAAGATTCCCCACCACATGAGTGCAAGTGCAGCTAACAGAGCATAGGGGAAGAGCGTATAAGCATCGAACTTTGGGTCTTGGGTGGTTGCAATTCCAAGTAAACTGAAAAGCCCAATACCGAGAGTAACAACTGAAGCTACTATAATCTTCAGAGCTTTTTCCATGAAGTTCAGTTTAACAGTGAACCTGCCCTTTCGGGCGGTGAAAGACAAAAACCAGACATACTTGACAAGTTCCTTATATATGGTATCATGAAGTTTCATGGCATTCACCTTCAGCAAAGAGCCCTCTGTCCAGGAAGACCCTCATCACTTTTTAAGAGTGAGCGAGGTTCTTATAGGACGCGACAATAAGCGCGCTCGAATCTTTCTTAACCGTGCAGCGTTCGTACTCGGGGAGGATAATCCTAATGTGGTACTCCAAAGAAAGAACCTCGAGGCAGCAGAGAACAGAAAATAATAACTTTTAAAAAATCGCCTAAGTTAGGCGATTTTTTAAAATTACGTTTGGTCGAATCACATCATCCGGACGTCAACGAAGACCCCCGACGGCAGTGGCAGGTTTGTCAGAGGGGCAAAAAACTATACATGAGACCTAAAATGGAAGGAGCGGGGAGCTGATTGACACAGCAACTGAATCTGGCATTATGGCGGGGCTTATTCATTTCTAAATTACATATGGCCGGAAAAGAAGCATTGACAGGGAGAGTAGGAGACGGGCTCGGTATCTCGGAAGATATTACCCCGCAGAAGGCTCTGCGTAACTTGGAGCGTGCATTACAGCACAACCCGAATTCGCCGTTAGCGGAAAAAATGCGGGTACGCATTGAGCAGCTGCAAAAACAGCTCGGCATAAAAAAATAATTTAAAAAAGCGGGTCTTCCCCGCTTTTTTCTTACATCATCCGGACGTCTACCGACACCCCTGACGGCAGTGACAGGTTTGTCAGAGCGTCTATAATTTTCGGAGTCGGATTCAGAATATCAATGATTCTTTTGTGCGTGCGGATTTCAAACTGCTCGCGCGCATCTTTATAGATGAACGTGGAAGCGTTGACCGTAAATTTTCTGATGTCGGTCGGCAAGGGAACCGGACCCACGATGACCGCGTCAAAGCGGAGCGCGGTATCAATAATCTGCTTTACCGACTGGTCCAGAACTTTGTGGTCGTAGCCGCGGACTTTGAGACGGAGCTTTGAGACGGCGGCTTCAGCCGCTTTCGTGCCGCCTGCTTTCTTGGCCGAGCTCTTGCGAGAGGGCGTCTTTTTTGCAGTTGTTTCAGCCATAAGTATTCTGACGTCCTCTCAGAGAACTAAGCTACGATTTTCGTTACGACACCTGCGCCCACAGTCTTGCCTCCTTCGCGGATAGCAAAGCGCTGCTGCTCTTCAAGCGCCACCGGTGCAACCAATTTCACTTTGAACTTGGTCGTATCGCCCGGCATAACCATTTCAACTCCGTCCGGAAGCGTTACATCTCCCGTCACGTCCGTCGTCCGGATGTAGAACTGAGGTTTGTAGCCTGTGAAAAACGGCGTGTGGCGGCCTCCTTCTTCCTTTGAAAGAACGTAGACTTCCGCCTCAAAATCAGTGTGCGGCGTAACGGAGCCCGCTTTGCCCAACACCTGACCGCGGTGCACGTCTTCTTTCTTCGTTCCGCGAAGAAGAATACCCGCGTTGTCGCCTGCCATACCTGACTGCAATGATTTGTTGAACATTTCAATACCGGTAACGGTCGTCTTGGTCGTCGGCTTGATACCGACGATTTCAATTTCCTCACCGACTTTCACTTCTCCGCGCTCAATACGGCCCGTCACCACGGTACCGCGGCCTTCAATGGAGAAGATGTCTTCGATCGGCATGAGGAAGGGCTTGTCGAGTTCGCGCTCCGGAA
>CAYHUW010000036.1:0-7687 GCA_964359685.1 uncultured Candidatus Saccharibacteria bacterium | reverse complement strand
TTGTCGGCGCCTTAAACTGGGGCGTACTTTCGGTTACCGGCTGGGAGATAGGCCAGCTGTTCGGCGGAATGGACGCAAGCATTTCTAAAGTTATATACGTCCTTGTTGGCGTCTCTGCGGTGTATCTTTTGCTTGAACACAAGAAAAGCTGCCGCGTGTGCATGGGCGAGGAAAAGAAAGTATAGAGATCAGACGCGCGAACTCGTAATCGTAGGAGGGTGAGATACCGGACTTGAGCACTTGAGCCGGGCGCAGAACGGCCCCCGGGGATCCCTCTATATACTTCGCAAAAGATATATTGTGCGAAGTCTATCTATCTAGAAAGCCTACAGGTTAAGTACCACCCAAAGGACTGTCTTCCCTCTCTTCCTAAGCAGACTTCTTTAAATCTGCGCAGCCCTAATCAGACGTTCTCTCCAAAACTTCGTACCTGCGGATGCTTTGGTAATTAGCCTCCACTTCTTCACCTAATTTAATCCCGCGCTGAATCCCCCACTTATCAAGAAGCGGAAACACCGGTCCGCCCTCATACACTCTATTGACCCCCTCAAGATTCGGAACAGGAACTTCAAGACGGAGGCGTTTTACTTTTGCCAAAGGCACACCGGTAGTTTCACAAAGTTCTCTGCCGCGCTTTTCCTTTTGCCTTGCTTTCGCATTCTTCCTTTCCCTTCTTTTTTGCTGTGCCGGGGTCAACAGACGTCTGAGCTGAAACGCAGGAGTTTCTCCTTCTAAGGAGGACATGCACACATGGTAGATGTGCGCATAAAACACGCAATCAGGAGCGGTGCATAACTAAACATAACTAAACAAAAGTAGTACAGTACTCATATGCCTCCTAACCCACCCCAACCCCCGAAAGAAGCAGAAAAATGTCGGGGACTACGAAGCGGCACACGGCGTCCTTGAAGGCCGACTCCCCTCCGACCCCACCTTGAGCCCCATTCAGAAGCCGAAAGACTAGCCGTACGGCTTCCCCACCGCCCCCGCCTCCGGGGTGCCTGAAAGAAGATATACTGTGGGGATATAAACAGCATTAACAATTAATAATTTTTATTTTTTATGATGGACATGACAACAAAAGCGGCATGGATGTCGCTCATCGGGCGCGTGCTCTTGGCCGCAGTCTTTATTATTCTCGGTTTCGCAAAAATATCGGGTTTTGCGGTCATGAGTGATTTTGCAGCCGCAAACAATGTTCCCTTCCCCGACCTTGCGATTGTGATTGCCATTGTGATTGAGCTCGGCGGCGGGCTCATGATTGCTTTGGGATGGAAGACCAAACTTGCCGCCCTCGCGGTGATTGTGTTCCTTATTCCTGTTACCTACTACTTCCACACGAATTTCGCCGACCCCATGCAGATGACGATGTTTTTGAAGAACCTCTCAATATTGGGCGGTGTGCTCCTCCTCGCGACCTACGGACCCGGCAAGTACTCCCTGGACGAGATGATGAAGAAAGCGTAACTCTTTCTTCCGAAACAAAAATTCCCCGAACGGGGGATTTTTGTTTGCCTTGTATTTATTTAGCGCCTAATGTACCCGACCCTCCCACGTCTTTTGCGTGTTCATATGCAACTGTGGTCTGTGATAAAACACGCGAGCGAAGTTCCCCTCCACGCTCGTCCACCAAAACCACATAATGCTGCTGATGCGGGATAGCATAATCCAAAACCGGCGTCGCACCCTTTAGCTCTGCTCTCAAACGGGCAAAAATTACACCTTCCGTCACTGCAAACTCTTCCATGTCGCGCACCTCGTAACGCGCCGCGGACGGGACAACAACCTCAGCGGCTTTCGCATTACGCTTTGCGCGTCCGCCGCGAAGCAGTAAAGGCAAAAGCTTGTGAGAAAAAACCGTATCGTCTCCAAAACCGGGTATGGTTCTCATATTTTTTACTGCCGTAAGTATACTCCCCGCTTCAAAAAAACAAACCCTCGGAAAGAGGGTTTGTGAACGTTTTATTTAGAGCCCCAGCAGGGCTTGGACGAGTTCCAGGGCTTGGTGCCTTCCTTCTCGTACAGGTACTCGGCGTACTTTAGATTGCCCTGAAGAGATTTAAGGTCAAGACCCATTTCGGTTGCCGTGGCTTCATGGAAGCGGGTATTAATCTGCATGACGCCCACATCTTTGCTGTTCACAACACCGCGGACTATGTCGCCGTCTTTACCGAGGTGCCTCATGCGCGACTCACACCAGGCGATATCGGCAAGAATCGGCGTATCTTTATAATACTCACGGACATACGCACCCAGGGTCTCGGGATTTTGAATACCCTCAACAGTGAGCGCGGAAATATCCTGGGGGGCACCGAAGGTGCTCGCAAGGATGAATATAAGGGGGATGATCATAGTGATTTAATGCAAATGCCCGGGTACGAGTGCCATAAAGGTATCCATACCCGGGCAACAAAAAAGCCGGCCCAAAAGCCAGCTACGTAAGTAGCATAGCAGCTGAAACAGGACTTGTCAATCCTTTACAGGGTCAAATTGTATATTATATGGCTCTATAAAGCCGTATAATGCTTAATTCAGAATTAGCAGTTTTTGACCTTTAGTGACCCTCCGACTAGCAGTTGACGCTTTCCAGGATTACCTCGTACGCCTCCTCTACGGAGTCTACGACCCGGAAGAGCTTCAGGTCTTCCTTTCCTATTGTCTGGTATTTCTCCAGAAGGTGCGTCTCAAAAAGCGCTATAAACGGAGCCCAGAAGTCCTTACCGTACAGCACAATAGGTACCCGTTTTATTTTCTTGGTCTGAACCAGAGTCAGTATCTCCAGGCACTCGTCCAGGGTGCCGTAACCGCCCGGAAAAAAAATGTACACCTCGGAGGCGAACGAGAGCATGACCTTCCGCGTAAAGAAGTAGTTGAAGGTCATGCCGTCGGTAAGATACTGATTGACCTCCTGTTCCTGCGGCAGCTGGATGTTAAGTCCCACTGACTTCCCTCCCGCCTCAAATGCGCCTTTGGAAACCGCTTCCATAACGCCCGAAGCGCCGCCCGAGACGACGGTAAATCCCGATTTTGCCAATTTCCCCGAGAGCGCTACCGCGTCTTTGTATATCTGATCGTCGGGCTTCGTGCGGGCGGAGCCGAAAAAGGTCGCCGCGAGACTGTATTTACGGAGGATTTCAAACCCCGACACGAACTCGGCCATTATTTTGAAAACACGCCACGATTCTATGTCTTTCGTATGGTCGGTTTTCTGAGGGTCGCAAACGCGAAGCTCCCCCTCCAAACGATGCTCACCGGGAGGGTTAACAATTCTGTATTTTCTATCCATAGAAAAACTATACCACGGGCTCGTTTTGCCTATGATTTCCAGGAAACGGGATACCCGGCAAACTCCTTAACAAGCGGGCGGTCATACAAAAGTCTGTACGCCACTTCCGCATGGCAGAGAGCGCCCGTTAGTGCATTGTGCGGTTTCGGCTCGCCCGGAATGCCGCAGTACGCCAAGACACCGTCCAGAGAAAGCGGCGTGTGTTTCTTTTTCTCGTCAAACCGCGGCGTCAGCCCCCGCTTCACCATGTGCATGTACGCCAAAGAGTGGGTGTCTATCGTGCGGTGTGCAAACGGAAACTGCATGTCCGCCCTGTCGCATGCTTCTATGAGAAAGTCACGGTCAAAAGACGGGTTCTGCCCCACGATAGTCCAATCCCGAATGTCCCCCGCCCACCTGATAAACGCTTCCACAGCTTCCTTCTCACTTTGTTTCGCGGGGTCGGCCGCATTTTCCCTGGTAAAGCCGTTAATGGCGAACGCCTCGTCCGACATATGCGCGCCGTCCCATACTCTGCATTCCGCATAAAAACGGTTTTCCGGATTCCCGATTTCCACCGCTCCTATTGAAAGGATGCCGTGCTTTCTGGGCGAAACTCCCGTTGTTTCAACATCCAATGCAATCATAAAAATAGATTCCCCGAATGATACCTCACTCAGTACCCTTCCCTTCGGGGTAAACGACCTTAAATTCTCCTGTATCGGCGTAATAGACCGACAGACGCCCCAGCCCGAAGGCTAAAACGGCAACAAGCGACATCACCAAAATCAGGTACAGGCTTTCTTTGTGGCGGGCGAGAAAACTCTTGATTTGAGCCAACATCCTGTGATAGTATACCCCCCATGGCAACAAAAAAGGCCGCGGGTTCCGCGAAAAACCTAACCGACTCAAATGCACAGTATCTGGGCATTAAGCTCTACGCGGGCGAAAAAGCTAAGAAAGGCAACATAATTGTTCGCCAGCGCGGTACGCGCTATATGGCGGGCCGTGGCGTCCGCACAGGTCGCGACCACACCCTGTACGCATCTTCTGAAGGCGTAGTCTCCTACCGTTTGGCACGAAAGACAAAGTTTGACGGTTCTACCGTGAAGCGTCAGATGGTTGAGGTCAAATAATATGGGGGCTGAAGGCCCGCACTACAACGGAACGGAGCGAGTCGCCCAAAAAGGCGACTTTGTTCGTCACATAGTTCTCGCGGAGTATCGGGACGGCTGGCAGATTTTTGACATTCAAAAGCCGCTTGGCGATTTATGGTACGCGCGTTTAAAACACTCCAAAACCGGTATTATTCCGCTTGAAACTTTTGATTTAAGAGCACTTGAATACGCACCCCCGCCTCGCGAGCGGCCTACACTGCGACTTGTAGAGAAAGAGTAGCTTTCGCCTGCTGCAGTACTACGGGGATTTCATACATTCCCGTTTTCTTGATCGGCTCCTTCAAAAGGATAGCCGATTCCGGCAACGACATGCCGAACTGTTTCTCTAAGACTTCATTGATGTGCTTCTCTTTTATAGATTCAAAAAGCCCGCCTGCGGGGTTTGCTTTCGCATGAATCGTTATAATTTTACCGTCTATCTGCGCGAGCGCCTTTTGCGCCAGAATTGCGTCCATATCCTTCTTCCCTTTCGCGGCCAAGGCTTCCCTCTCAACCTGCTTCAGATTTGCCGCCGTTGCCGGAACCGCCTGTTTTTTCGGAATCAGAACGTTCATGGCATACCCGTCCGCAACCTCAACGACAGCCCCGCGCTGCCCCACCTTCTTCACATCTAAAAGCATCACGACTTTCATGTTGTTTCAGAATATCCGCGAAAGCCCGCTTCCGCAAATGTGCTATACTTAGTATAGCACATTACGTTATTTCCCGGTATTCAGAAACTCAACCGCACGTTCAAGCTGAGGATCGCGGCCTGCCTCCACATCCTCCTTCGTTATTTCCGCTTCAATGTCGGGCTTGATGCCTTCATGGGAAATTGAAACGCCGTTCGGAGTAAGCCATCGCGCAATCGTGATTTTGAGAGATGAGTCGGACGTGACATCAAACACCTGCTGAACCGAGCCCTTTCCGAAGGATTTCTTACCGATTAACGTCGCTTCGCCGTGGTCGTGGAGCGCCCCCGCAAATATCTCGGCGGCGGACGCGGAACCCTCATCCTGAAGAATTACCAGCTTCAGGTTTTCGTTGAATATATCGTACCCGCGGCTTCTGAAAGTATCCTGCTCTTTCCCTTCCGTGAAGTCCTGGATAACAACCGGCTTCCCTACCGGCAAGAACCAGCTCGCGAGGTCAACGGCGACCTCTAGGTATCCGCCCGGATTTCCGCGGACGTCAATGAGCATTTTCGTAGAGTTAGAGTTTGCAAATTCACGGAGTGCGTTTCTAAATTTCTCGGGAGCGTTGGCGTTGAACGCATAAAGCTTAATCACGAACACGCCGTCCGGACGAAGCTCCGTGTCTACCGTCGGAAGATTAATCTGTTCACGGGTAATCGTTATTTCAAAAGGCACTTCACCTTCGCGGGCGAGTTTCAATAGTACGTCTGTCCCTTCGGGACCGCGGATTTTTCCGACCGCATCCTCAACGCGCATGTTTTTCGTATCCTCGCCGTCAATCTCCAGAATCAAATCACCGCTCTTAACGCCCGCGCGAAACGCCGGCGTTTCCTTGAGGGGCGCAACAACCGTGAGGACGCCGTTTCGTATATCAATTTCCATACCGACGCCGCCGAAATTACCCGCCACTTCGCTTTCAAATATTTCCTTTTCCTGAGGCGGAAGAAAAACCGTATACGGGTCGCCGTAGGAAGCGGCGAGACCAGAAATCGCCCCCCACACCTTTTCCTCTTTAGTGATGACTGTCGTCGTCGCGGGAGCGAAGTTGGTGTCCAAAATTTCCCATGCCCGGTAAAACGTGGTCATATCGGCCTCCTGCGGTCCCTCGGTCTTTGAGGGGCTTATGAACGGTATTGAAATATCGCGCGCACCGACGAAAAATCCGACCGCGAGAAAGCAGAAAGCGCCGACCGCAAGCGTGACCGAGTCCACCCGGAAGTCTTTGTTCAGCCTTTCTTTTAGTCTCTCCAGAGGTGTCTCTCGGTTATCCATAACGCTCTATTATGACACACGAAAAAATGCGGGCGGGGGGTGGCTCGCAGAGCGACCACACTTGCGACCAATTTCACTTAGGCGGTAATCTGCCTTAGTGAAATGGAAGTACTCTTGTTGTGGATTTTCTAAGACGGGGTACCGTCAAGAAAATCTCGGCGGTGGCTCGCAGAGCGACCACACTTGGATTTTCTAAGACGGGGTACCGTCAAGAAAATCTCGGCGTATAATGTTAGTCATGATAAACAGATTTCAGCACCAGGGCATCCATTGGGTTGATCTTGAAAGCCCGACCCCGGACGAAGTGGACGAGATAGCGCAGGAATTTGAACTCGGAAATTTATTGCCGCAGGACCTGCTCGGCCCTTCCCTGCGCGCTCGTGCCGATGCGTATCCCCGTTTTACCTACGCCGTGCTTCACTTCCCCGCCACCCGGCATACGGGAGGAGAAAACCGCACGCAAGAAGTTGATTTTGTCATCGGAGAAAAATTTATCATTACGTCGCATTACGATATCGTCCCTGCGGTGTATGACTTTACGCGCTCATTTGAAGCCGATGTTCTTCTGAAACATGCTTCAAACCCGAAATACAAAAGCGGTCATGTACTTCTGGAACTTACCGAGCGCCTGTATCAGAGCGTTGAGAATGAACTGGAGTCTCTGGAAGATTCAATCAGCGCCGTAGAGCGGGAAATATTTGAAGGGCATGAAAAAGAAATGGTCGTCGCTCTCTCGGTTGTTTCCCGCGAACTTCTGAACCAGAAGCGCACGCTTTCCGCGCATAAAGACGTCCTGGACTCGCTGGAGCAGATTACCGTGATGACTCTGGGCGAAGAGTACGGCAATTTCCTCCGCGGCATGAAATCTTTCCACGCGCGCGTCTACACCAAAGCCCTTGCCTTGGGCGACGTCATAGGCGAGCTTCGCGAAACGAACAGCGCACTTCTGTACACGCGCCAGAACGAAATAATGAAAACGTTCACGATTATGGCTTTTACCACCTTCCCGCTGACATTGATTGCCGCCATATTCTCTATGGACGTACAGCCCCCTTTACCGGGCACGCAGTATGACTTCTGGTTTATTTTGGGCGGTATGGCTTTGATGACCACAGCGTTCTTCACGTACTTCAAAATCAAAAGGTGGCTTTAGGATAAAACACCTGTACGGGGATAACCGGGTGGATATGCCTTGGGATAGGCGCGCTTCGGCGCATTAGTCCGAAAATGAACAGGGTCTATAATGGACGGATGCCTGAGCCCAGAATTCCTCCGCAGTCACTGGACGCCGAACGCGC
>CAYHUW010000035.1:0-8613 GCA_964359685.1 uncultured Candidatus Saccharibacteria bacterium | reverse complement strand
CGGAGAAAGCCTGGCGGATATGATTACGAGGACGAAAGTGTATCCCGTAACGGTTCTGACCACGCTTACCGCGACCGACAAATCGCGTCTTCTTCAAAGCGGGGTGACAATGTGCAAAATGGTTGCGGATAATCCCGAATCACTTCAGAAGGTGGGCATCGG
The DNA here is from genome assembly GCA_964359685.1 of uncultured Candidatus Saccharibacteria bacterium. GTDB lineage: Bacteria > Patescibacteriota > Minisyncoccia > Phycocordibacterales > Phycocordibacteraceae > Phycocordibacter. The sequence goes on along the minus strand of CAYHUW010000035.1, from coordinate 8,451 downwards.
GGGCAAAAAACTGCAGGATGTTGTCAATGAAAGCACCGCGCTCTGCGCACTCTAGGTATGGCATACGCGCGTTCAGTGTTTAATCCCGAGTCTACAGAGCCGTACAAGGCGAGTCGCTCCAAAATAGATCTCTTTATGCAGTGCAGGCGCTGCGCCTACCTGGATATGCGTCTGGGCGTCAAACGTCCGAGCGGTCCCTCGTTTACCCTCAATAATGCGGTTGATGAACTGTTCAAGAAGGAATTTGATATTCACCGCGCAAACGGCACCCCGCATCCTTTGGCGAAAGAATACAACGTAGACGTAGTGCCCCTTGATGACCCGCGTATGGTTGAGTGGCGAGATGCGCTCAGGCGCGGCATTCAGTACCACCATAAAAAGACGAACCTCATTCTGCGCGGCGGTATTGACGATATCTGGAAAAACGAAAAGGGCGAGATACACATCGTTGACTACAAAGCGACTTCAAAAAAAATCGGACCGACGACCGATGAAGATCTGTACGATGAATACAAACGCCAGGCGGAAATTTACCAGTGGCTCTTCCGTATGAACGATTTCAAAGTCTCTCCGATCGCCTATTTCGTATACGCAAACGGAAGAACGGACGAGAAGGCGTTTGACGGGAAACTGGAGTTTGATATCGCGCTCATCCCGTACCGCGGGGACGACTCATGGGTTGAGAAAGCGATTACGGACATGCATGCAATGCTTATGTCGGAGGAAATTCCCGATATAGGAACTTCTTTCGGCGGCGGTCCGTGCGACTTCTGTACATACCGCGAAGCTGCGGGTAAGATTCTGAAGGCTCAGCATCAGAAAACTAAAGTAAAAAAAGATGACACGGGTACGAAGCTATTCAGTTCCTGATTTTAAAGCGAACGTCCTTGCCGTGGTTTCGCGCATTCCGCGCGGGAAGACTATGACGTATAAGGCGGTGGCGGCGAAAGCCGGTCATCCGTTGGCTGCACGCGCGGTAGGGGCAATCATGCGTTCAAATACGGACAAAAGCATCCCGTGTCATCGTGTCGTCGGCATCCGGGGCTTAGGAGGCTACAACGGATTACGCGGGGAAAAAGAACGGCTTTTAAAAAAAGAAGGAGCGCTATGAGTACGAGGGAACACGCGCATGACGGAGATGCCATGAGGATGTTTCCGCGCTGCAGCGAATGCCGCAAGGTCGGTTTTTCCTCCGAAACCCCGTCCTGCACCTGCGGAGGAACTTTAGAGATGGTCTCCAGGGCGAACATTCGGGATAGTGTCACTCTTGGCACGCGCGTTGCGGCGGACCGAAGCAGTATAAGAGTGCATGAAATTGATTGGACGCTGTGGGTAGCGAAAAGCGCCCCTGTCCGCCGGAAAAGGATTTCCGTTGAGCAACCGCCTATTCTCACGCTTGAAGAAGCGAAAAGACTGACGCGCGGAGAGATTAAGGAGGCCAGGAATGCTTTTCGGTCGCGCTGGAGAATATGAGCGTCGTCATTGAGCCGTCATGGAAGGAGAAACTGAAGGAGGAATTTGAAAAGCCGTATTTTGCCAAGTTAACGAACTTTGTGAGGAGCGAGTACAACACGCAGACGGTGTACCCCGCGCCGAAAGTTATTTTCCGCGCCTTTGATTTGTGTCCGTTTGAAAAAGTGACAGTGGTCATTCTCGGACAGGACCCGTACCACGGGAAGGGACAGGCGAACGGGTTGTGTTTTGCCGTCGGGCAGAATGTGCCTCTGCCGCCTTCTTTGCAGAATATTTTCAAGGAAATTGAAAGCGACTTGCGCGCGTCTTTAAAAAACAAGAGCGGGGATTTGTCCCGTTTCGCGACCCAGGGAGTCCTGCTTCTGAACGCAACCCTCACAGTACGGGCGAATACCGCGGGTTCGCATCAGGAAAAAGGCTGGGAAGAATTTACCGACGCGGCAATTAAAAAACTTTCCGAAGAGCGGGAAAATCTTGTTTTCATTCTGTGGGGGAATTACGCAAAAGCAAAAGGCGCACACATAGACCGCACGAAGCACCTGGTACTGGAATCTCCGCACCCGTCCCCGTTTTCCGCATATAACGGATTCTTCGGTTCAAAGCCTTTTTCGCGCACCAACGAATATCTCATTGCGCACGGGAAAAAACCGATAGATTGGCTTTAGGCGGAATAGTGTATTCTGATGAATCATGCCGAAAGGAAAAACACACGGATTTGAATTGATTGAAGAGGCATACGGCTTTTCTTCGTACGTACACTCTAAAAACGACCTGCAACTTCTCATCGCGGAAAAAAGAGAACTGCCCGTGATTGGCACGATGGTCACGTACCGCGTGGGGAGCCGCCATGAGCTCCCGGGTCATACGGGTGCGACCCACATACTGGAACACCTGATGTTTAAGGGTTCTAAAAAATACGACCCGAAAAAGGGGAACGGTATCTGGTCTTTGCTTGAGAAAAAAGGTTCTCAGGGGAACGCCACCACGTGGTGCGACAGGACGAACTATTACTGGATTTCTCCGGTCACGCTCATGGAAGATGCTCTGCAGATTGAAGCGGACCGCATGCGAAACGCGCTTCTGCGCGGGGAAGATTTGGCGTCTGAAATGACCGTCGTCAGAAACGAATATGAATCGGGTGAAAATGATCCTATGCAACGCCTCGGGAAATATGCCTGGTACCAGGCCTTCTCCGTTCATCCGTACCGCATTCCCACAATCGGTACTAAGGAAGATATTGAAGGCATTACGGTGGAGAAACTTCGCGCGTTTTACGATACTTTCTACTGGCCGAACAACGCCGTGCTTACCATAATCGGTGATACCGACACGGAATCCGCTCTCCGCATGGCGGAAGAAGCGTTCGGGTCGCTACCGAAAAATGAGATTACAGAACCGCCGTATCATGTTGAGCCGCCGCAGCGCGGAGAGCGCAGATTTGAACTGAAACGCCAGGGGGCGGTCAATGCGCTCATGCTGTGTTTCAAAGCGCCGGAGGGGCTCTCCAAGGACGCGTACGCACTCTCCGCACTCTCCGCGGTTCTCTCCAAAGGGAAATCAAGCCTTCTCTATCGTGCGCTTATTGATACGGGGCTCGCGACCGAGCTGCATGCTGATTTCCCGAGATTCCGTGATCCGTCCCTTCTTGAGATATACGTCGCACTCTCGGAAAACATTCCCCACGAGAAAGTTGAACAGGTAATTTTTGAAACAATCGCAGGCATAGCGGAAGGGAAGTTGAAAGAGGAAGACCTCGCACGCGCGGTTCAGTATAAGGTGGCGGACAGACTGTACTCGCTTTCGGCCGTATCCGGAATGCTTTCCGCCATGAACGAAGCGATTGCACGCGGGGATTGGAAAGATACGTTCTCTTTCCAGCACAACATCCAGCAGATTACTCTCGCGGATGTTACCGGGTGCGCAAAAAAGTACCTGGGGAAAGACGGAGTGACTATAGGATATCTGAAAGCGGTATGAATCCCGTTAGAAGTCTCAGCACGGATAACATGTCTACACTTCGGTACAATTTCTCCGCAATTAGAAACGTTTTTACAAACAGTTTTTATTGGAATAACTTCTAACGGGATGAGTGATTTACAATTCACCAAAGGACTGACGAATTTTAAAACACAGGCGTTTACCGTTGCGGTTCTTCCGCGTTTCGGCACGGGTGTCGTCACTATTTCCGGCGCGATAGAAGCGGGGCCGTGGCATGCGGAAGCGGAGAAAGCGCCGGTCGCGCAGGTTGTGGCGTCGCTTCTGGATGAGGGTACAAAGCGGAGAACGAGAGAAGATTTTCGCGACCTCCTGGAGAAGGAAGGGACGTCTTTGAATTTTTGGGCGGACGGACGGTATGTGATGTTTTCTCTCCGCGCCACCGCTCACGCTCTTCCGGAAGCGCTGTCTCTTTTGTTTGAGGCGCTGATGCAGCCCGCGCTTTCGGAAACCTCCCGCCTTCAGGTTATAGAGCGCGAAGCGGCCGCCCGTCTGCACGACTCGGAAGACACCCGTCTCCTCGGGCGTCATGCGCTGACCAGACTTCTGTTCACTCAGAAGTCAGCCGGATACCGCGTCGCCCCCCTTGAAGAAAAGACGCAGACGCTCGCGGTCTCCATGGCCGATATTCAGGCATTTTTCAAAAAAACCTACTGCGGACCGATACACATTGCGGTTGTCGGCGACATCCGTCCCGAAGATATGGAGCACCTTCTTATGGAGTCGGGAAAGGGCTGGAATGCTCTTCAGTCTTCTTCTGCGCGTTCAATAGAACCTGCGGCGCAAAAACATCTTCCGCAAAAAACATTTTCTTCGGTACCGGGTAAAGAATCGGTGGATGTGTTTATGGGGTCGTACGTTCCCCTGGCTCCGAATGATGCTGAAACTCCCGCATTCCTCGTCGGTCTGGATTTGCTGGGCGGCGGATTTTCCGACCACCTGATGCAGACGATTCGCGACAGAGACGGACTGACCTACGGCACCGTGGCGCGAACACGCGGAAGGGAATCAGGTACGGGTCTGTACTGGTTTGCATGGGCGATGTTCGGGAATCAGCTTTTCGCAAAGGGAGCCGCTGCTCTGGAAAAAGAAATCGGCGTATTTCTTGACGCGGGGATCACCCAAAAACGGTATGAAGAAAAGGTGCGGGAAATTGAAGGCAGACTCGCCGTTTCATTTTCTAATCCGCTTTCCGCGGTTTCGGAAATTATTTCCGGAATGCTGACGACGGGCAATCCCTCCGAAGCCGACGCCTATGTCATAAAATTAAAAGCAATTGACGCGAAAGCCGTTGAATCCGCCGCGCGCAGGTACATGAAAGTTGACGCCATTTCCGCGGCCGGTGCGATAGACGCAAACGGAGCGCTTCTTTCGTAGAACCTAAAATGGTAAAGTGGCTTTTATGACTCTTTCCGAGATACGGCAGAAATATTTGGATTTTTTCAGGAAACAAGGACACGCGATTGTTCCTTCATCCCGTCTGGTGCCTGAAAATGATCCTACGACGCTGTTTACTTCCTCCGGGATGCAGCCTCTGATTCCGTATCTGTTGGGGCAGCCGCATCCGCAGGGGGTGCGCGTGGCCGACTCGCAAAAATCATTCCGCGCGGGCGACATTGAAGAAGTCGGCGACAACCGCCATACCACGTTTTTTGAAATGCTCGGCAACTGGTCGTTCGGCGACTATTTTAAAAAAGAACAGATTTCATGGTTTTGGCAGTTTCTGACGCAAGAAATCAAACTTGACCCTGAACGGATTTACGTTACTTGCTTCATCGGCGACCCGGCGCACAAAATTCCGAAAGACACGGAATCCGCGGAAATCTGGCAGGGAATGTTTGCCGAAGCGGGAATCAGTAACGGCATTGCGGAAATCGGCTCTGAGGCGGACGGGTACGTACGCGGCATGAAACCAGGCGAGCGGATTTTCTTTTACGACGCGAAGAAAAACTGGTGGAGCCGCTCCGGTACTCCCGATAAAATGCCGATAGGCGAGCCGGGCGGCGCGGACACCGAAATGTTCTACCTGTTTCCGGACATTCAGCATGACCCGAAGTACGGAAAGAACTGCCATCCGAACTGCGACTGCGGGCGCTACATAGAGCTCGGCAATTCCGTATTCATGGAGTATGTGCGGACCGCGGAAGGTTTTGTTCCGCTTCCGAAAAAAAATGTGGACTACGGCGGAGGGTTGGAGCGAATTTGTGCGGCGCAAAACGACAAAAGCGACGTCTTCATGATTGACGTTCTTCAGAGACTGATTGTTGAAATCGCTGCAGGTTCCGGGAAGCAGTACAACGATCCCGCGTATCAGGCGTCATTCCGCGTCATCGCCGACCACATGCGAGCCGCGGTTTTCATGCTCGGCGACGGCGTGCTGCCGTCAAATACCGACCAGGGGTACGTGCTCCGTCGCCTTATCCGCCGTGCCGTCCGTCACATGGACAAATTGCAGGTCCGGGACGGAGTGCTGGGTAGAATCGTGGATTCCGTCATCAATTCATATCGGGATCAGTATCCGGAACTGTCCGCAAACCACAGTGCGATTGTGACGGGACTTCTTGAAGAGGAAAAAAGATTCAGAAAAACACTTGCGGAAGGTATACGCGAGTTTTCAAAACTCACCGCGAAGGGGAGTGTTTCAGCGGACGACGGATTCGTTCTCTTTACAACCTACGGTTTCCCGTATGAACTCACTGAAGAGTTGGCAAAAGAACAGGGGATTGCCATCAACCGCGAAGATTTTGAGAAAGCGATGGAGAAACATCGTCAGGAATCGCGCGCCGGCGCGGCACAGAAATTTGCGGGCGGTCTCGCGGACCACCAGGAGCAGACGGTGAAATACCACACCACGCATCATATTCTTTTGAAAGCACTACAGATGGTTCTTGGTAATGAAGTAAAGCAACGCGGAAGTAACATTACATCGGAACGTCTGCGCATAGATTTTTCCGCTCCCCGCAAAATGACTGACGAAGAGAAAAAACGTGTGGAAGAGATTGTAAACGACATTATTGGGCAGAATTTGCCGGTAACGAGAACCGTTATGCCGCGGGGAGATGCCGAGGAACTGGGGGCGCAGATGGAATTCGGCGTTAAATATCCCGACATGGTTTCCGTGTATTCAGTGGGCCCGAAGGATGCGAACGAAAAAGACCCGAAAATTCATCAGGCGTTTTCATTGGAATTCTGCGGAGGTCCGCATGTTGAAAATACACGCGTCATTACTGATGGCGGAAAGAAATTTAAAATTCTGAAAGAAGAGGCTGTCGCGCAGGGTGTGCGTAGAATCAAAGCCGTAGTTCAATAACGGGTTAGAATGAGGCAATGACCTCACATGAGTGCGTTATTGATATCGGGAGCGCGTCGGTCGGTGTGTGCATGCTGGAAAAGGGAAAAGCGCAGCCGGTAGTAAGTAAGACCGTTCGAACCTCAATATCTTCAGGTACGGAAACCGCGAAAACAGCGATTGCGGAGTTAACGGTGCAGGCGGTTCAGAAATCCCTGGAGTCATTCGTTAAAACAGCGCCCCCGCAGTTCGTTCGCGTGGTTCTCGCTTCGCCCTGGTATGACGCAAAGATACGGACGATTACTACGAAGTCCGAACGCCCCGTGCGGGTTACCGCGGACACCGTCATCCGCACCATTAAGCAGTATTTCGCGCAAAAAAATGAAACCACCCCCGCGGGCCGCACGCTCCTGGAGTCAATCGTGAGCCAGGCCTACGTGAACGGCTATCCGACGGCTTTACAGCAGCCCCTTTTAGGAACGGCGCTCAGAGTGAACCACTACACCTCGGAAGCGGATACACAGTTCACGGATCAGATACTCGCCGCCGTGAAGAAAGCGTTCCCGAATGCGAAAATCACATTCCATTCTTTTGCATTCGTCGCTTTTGCGGTACTGCGGGCGCTTCGCGATGAAAATAACTTTGTCCTTCTGGATGTCGGCGGAGAAATCACCGACGTCGGCGTCGCGCACCACGATGGCTTCAGATTTATCGGCACATTCCCGGTCGGTACGTTGTCTATAACGCGTGCGGTGGCGCAAGGCGGGAGTCTGGCGGACGCGGCATCACGTCTGAATTTATATGCCAAAAACGAACTGTCGGCGGACGAGAGCGCCGCGATAGGCGGGAAGTTCTCCGCAGCGACGGAAGAGTGGAAGAAAAATTTCAAAACACTTCTTGAAACGGCTGCTGAGGAAGTTGCGATTCCGCAAACCACGTTTCTTTTCGGGGACACCGGGGAGCTGAAGTGGCTTGAAAACATAGTGTCCGCAACGCACGGTCCGTTTTCAATCCGTTCTGTTCCGGTCACGCCCGATTTTTTCCAGCCGTTTGTTGCGATTGACGAAGAGGCTTTTTACGACTCATTTCTGTGCGTTGAATCGCTGTATTTCCACAGGGACCGGGAACGCTTAATAGAGGTTCACTGATACGCGGGGTATACTTGAACTTGAAGCCATGACCCAACAAGAACCGCACCGCTCTATTCAGGACATCATTCCTCCCGCCCGTTCTCGTCCTATTCGGCCGGGAGCAGGTCCCGTGGGCACCACACCTCCTCCGCCTCCGCCCCCCACACCGCCCCAGCCTTTAGACTTGCGTCCCGACAGGCCGAAAGGTCCTATTAATGTCGTATTTTTTGCCGTCGGCGCGGTTGTCCTCGTTGCGCTCGTAGTCGGTGCAATGAGTATGTTCTTTCATCGGGCTGATGTTGTCGTGACGCCGCATCGCTATACGGCGACCGTTGACACAACGCTTGAAACAGCGACCGAAAATCCGCTCTTGCCGCACAAAAAAATTACTTCAGAAGACACAAAAACGAAATCAGTCCCCGCAACCGGTACGAAAGACGTTGAAAACCGCGCCTCGGGTATGATTACCGTCTACAACGCGATCAGTACCAAATCGGAGCGTCTCATTACCAATACCCGTTTTCAGTCTTCTGACGGAAAGGTATACCGCGAGCACACTCCGAT
>CAYHUW010000034.1:4686-8635 GCA_964359685.1 uncultured Candidatus Saccharibacteria bacterium | reverse complement strand
TTTAGTGGCAGAATGACTGCTTCCCAAGCAGTAGGTACGAGTTCGATTCTCGTATCCCGCACCAACTTACTCCTTTCTCGACGCCTCCAGGTTCTTTCCCCAAAGCGAACGACAACCGTAACCTCCAACGGGGAATCCTCCGTCACACACGAGGGGCTTACGGTCCGTACCATGGAGGGCGCATCCGGTTTCCGGATTGAGGTGAATACAGTCCTCAATAAGTTCGCAGTCCAGACGTGTGTCTCCTCGCTCTTCGGTTCCTTTTCTCACCCGTAAGTTCTTTTTACCGCCAAGGTCTTTGAACTCGTCCGGTCGCAAACGAAGAACCATCCCCTTCGTGCAGCAAAATTTTGAAGGACATCCGGCACACGTTATTTCTCCGACCTCTTCGGCACTCATTCAAAGGACTAAACAACAAACGGAGCGAAAAAGCAACTCAGCGAAACCAACCGGAAATAATATCCCAGACTGACTTGTTTTCAGGAGCTGCGCTCGTTGAAGCCTGCGCCTGACTTGCGACCAAAACAATCTGCTCTTCGCCCGGTTTTGCGAGCTGATACCGGAGGCGTATTTCTTCTTCTATACCGCGTTCGGTTCCTAATTTCGCCAGGGACGTTTCCACAACGCCCTTGCGCTTGTGCAAATTATCAAGGGCGGTAACGGCGTCCGCATGCGCTACCCGCGCGTCTTCCGCCTTTCCGTACATGCGCCAGGCGGCAGCGCCCGCCGTTGTTATTAAAAACCCCAGGAGAATAAGCCCTACCCAGCCCAATATCCGTATGAAAAGTCTTTTCCATTGGAGCGGAGTCATGCGCTTATGGTACTATGCCGTCGTGGCTCGCGTTGCGACCACACTTGGATTTACTAAAACGGAGTACCGTTAAGAAAATCTCGGCGCGATATGCTGTTCAACAAAAAAACGAAAGGGGTTATTAAGGTCGCCTGGATCGTGCTTTCCGTACTGATTATTATCAGTATGATTCTGCTCTCCTTCCCGGCAATCTTCAATTAACGCTACTTGCCTTCGTCCGGTTTGACCCCAGTACCACAAGCGCTTCGCGCTTGGCTACGGGGCAAGCCATTTTACACTTGAGTCTACTGCTGGTCTGGTTTAACCATCTTCAGAAACACCTCCTGGGGGATGTGCATTTTCTTGTGCTCTCCGCGCCGTTCTTTGCCTTTTTTCTGCTTCTCCAGAAGCTTTTTCTTCCGGGAAACGTCGCCTCCGTAGAGGTACCCCGTCACATCCTTCCTCATGGCGGAAATTGATTCTGACGCCACGATACGCCCGCCCGCCTTTGCCTGAATTTTAACGACGAACATCTGGCGTGGAAGTGTTTTTTTCAGTTTTTCCACGGTAGCGCGTGCCTCCTCTTCAATCCGCCTTTTTGAAACAACACGTGAAAACGCCGGAATAAGTTCCTCCGCAACCAGAACGTCCATGCGCATGACGTCCGCGATGCGCATATCACCGAACTCATATGACAGCGAGGCAAACCCCGAAGAAACGCTTTTCAGCTTGTCAAAAAATCCGCGCATCAACTCCCGCAAAGGCATTTCTGCTTCTATGACCATGCGGTCGTCCGCAAAAAGGTTCGCCGCGCCGACGATTGACTCATGCTCGTAGAGAAGCTGGGTAATCGGAGAAAGAAACCGCGGCGGCGTGATGATATTCAGGGAAACCCACTGCTCCTGTATCTCCTGAATCATGCCGTGTTCGGGGAACTGCACGGGAGTAAAGACGGAATATGATTTGCCGTTCGTTTCGGTTATGTTGTACAAAATTGACGGAGTAGTGATGACGGGAATGAGATTAAACTCTCTGCGTAATCTCTCCGTGACAATCTCCAGATGCAGCATGCCTAAAAATCCGCATCGGAATCCTTTTCCTAAAATAGAAGAACCGTCCTCCTCAAACGAAAGCGCGGCATCCGAAAGCCGCAGCCTCGTCAGGGCCTGCTTCAGAAGCACAAATTCGTCCTGGCTCTCGGGATACAAGGATGCCCACACCACCGGCCGCGGCGTTGCATACCCCGGAAGCGCGGGAAGAGCGCACGAGCTTGTCTTCAATGTGTCGCCGACAATCGCAACCCCCGGTTCTTTGATGCCGGTCACGACGTACCCTATTTCTCCCGCTTTCAGTGATTCGGCTGATTTTTCCTGAGGAACAAACCACCCGGTTTCAAGCGCGGTCATTTTTTTGCCTATCGCGGAGAAAAGTATCGTATCCTTCGCGCGTATTTCGCCGTCAAGAACGCGCACGAATGCCACCACTCCCCTGTGTTCCGAATATGAAAAATCAAACACCAGCGCTCTTCCGCCCGCGCCCCGGTATTCGGTTTTCGGCGCGGGAACGCGCATCACGATTGCTTCCAGGAGATCCTGAACACCCTCCCCTGTCTTCCCTGAAACGGTCAGAATGGAATCCGGGTCAACCGAAAGATTTTTCGCCAATTCCTCCCTAACCTCGGGCACGCGCGCCGCGGGCGCGTCTATTTTTGAAATAACCGGAATAATAGTGCACCCCGCAGAGCGCGCCATACCCAGTGTTGCTAAAGTCTGGGCCTGGATGCCCTGAGTCGCGTCTACGAGGAGAATAACGCCCTCAACCGCGGTTAAGGCTCTGGAGACCTCATAGCCGAAATCAATGTGCCCGGGGGTATCTATGAGGTTAAGGGTGTACTCTGCTTCTCCCGTCAAAAATGCCATTCTGACCGGCTGCATTTTTATCGTAATCCCCCTCTCGCGCTCCAAATCCATAGCGTCCAGAACCTGCTCGCGCATCTTTCTCACCTCAATAGTCTTTGTAACTTCAAGCATGCGGTCAGCCAACGTGCTTTTGCCGTGGTCAATGTGGGCTATGATAGAAAAATTTCGTATGTGAGATAACATTCAGGCGCTCGGTCGTATGTTCAGTTTCTGGGAGAGTATCGCAATAACCTCCTTAAACTCCCGGCTCTCTAGAAGATACAGAGTAGCGGTCCATGCCGCAAGTCCCGCAAAAAACGCGGAAACGGCCTGCGTCAGCACCCCGACGAACGTCGTTAAAGGAACCGACGGACCGATGGCGACCAGCGTTGCGTACGCGGCCGCGGCGCCGATGACGGAAGCGGAAAATGACGTCAGAAGCGTATCTGTTGTTCTTGATTCCCATCCGAACCGCCGCGAGAACAGGTATCCGAACAGAAGTGCCGTAAGAATAATAGTGACCGAGTATGAAAGCGGGATCATCAGAATTTCCGTGCCGGGAACATCGGCAACGCGAAAGAGTGATTCCAGAAAATTCCGCGCGAAATCCGCATGTGCGAGCCACCACACCCCCCACGAAGCAAAGGCGGCCGCAACACAGGTCCCGCCGACATTCACAATAATCGGTACCAGGGACAACCGCGCCGCGTAGTATGCGCGGGAAAAAATAAGAATCACCGACTGCGCAATTAACGAAAGCGCAAATAGTGCGAGAATCGCGGCAGTCAGGCGCGTGTCCGACCAGGAAAACTCTCCGGAACCCAGAATAATGCGTACAATGTGCGCCCGTAGAACAATCATGAGCATAATGGCGGGCATCGTCCAGAAAATTATGTGCCGTACCGACGCCCACACCTCTTTGGTAAATCCCGCAATATCATTTTTCGCGATCATCGCGGCGAGCGCGGGGAACAAAGCGGCGGCATACGAAATACCGATAATCGTCAACGGTACTGACTGCAGGTTGGAAGCAAACGAAAGCGCGGAAATAGTTCCCGCAACCGTCAAAGACGCAATAGACGCAAATACGAGGAGCAGGACCTGCTGGGACGAGAGCGCCAGCGCGCGCGGAACGGAAGGAAGCGCAACTTCAATCACCGATTCCCGCAGAGAGGTCAGTGTCGGCATTTGAATATGTTTCGCATGCCCGATAATCGGAACGACCTGAGCAACAACATGCAGAACCGCGCCTAACACAACC
>CAYHUW010000034.1:4190-4676 GCA_964359685.1 uncultured Candidatus Saccharibacteria bacterium | reverse complement strand
ATGCCAGACCCGCGACCCCCATGTCGGGAACAAGAACCAGCGCGCCGAAAATAATACCTACGTTGTAGAGAACGGGAGCAAGCGCGTAAATAACAAACCGCCGCATAACCTGAATAAGGCTCGTCGCAATAGAAGAAAGCCCCAGGAGAACGGGCTGAACCAGCATAATTTGAGAGAGTAAAACAGTATCCGCAATGGCCGAAGGAGAAAAGCCCGGGAACATCAGAGGAACCAGTGTCGGAATATAAAACCAGAGCGCAACCGATGTCAGTACGGATACCGCGCCGAACGCGAACAGCACGTTCCCGACCAGAATCCCCTGCGCTTTTTCTTCGCGTCCCGAGAGAAGAGGGACGAGCGCGAACGAGGAGACAAACAACGTCAGAAACGCGAATATCAGATCCGGAATACGAAAAGCGGCAAAGTATGAATCCAAGACCGGCCCCGCGCCGAAGAGGTGCGCAAAGGTTCTGTCCCGCACCAATG
>CAYHUW010000034.1:0-4180 GCA_964359685.1 uncultured Candidatus Saccharibacteria bacterium | reverse complement strand
GCTGCAAGCCTTGCTGCATCAACCCGTTTCATCTGTCCCGCACCAATGCCAACACCTGGGAAAGAACGGAAAAACCGGCAAGAACGTATGCCGCTTCGTGGAGACCCCGAATGGGTCGGGTCATCGCTTCAAGTACCCGACCTACCATACTGTGCTAGTCCGTCGGTGTTTGTACGTCATCCGGAGATTCCGGAGGAGTTTCAAACGGATTCGTCCCTGCCTCAAGTGCGGAAATTACGTCTCGCAAAGTGGTGTTGTCGGTATTTTTCGCCTGCAGGTCTCTGAACTGCCTGAGCGCGTCCTCGGTACGGTTTAGGAATACATATGCTTGTCCCAGGAAAAAGGATGCATTCGCGTAGTCCGGATTGACGACAAGCGCCTGCTCAAACGAAGTTTTCGCATCGGTATACCGCTTTGCCTGGAGCTGGAGAAGCCCGAGCTGATAGATAAGCTGGGCGTTGTTCGGCTCAAGAACCACCGCGGACACCACCGAATCTATCGCATCCGAGAGTTTCCCTTCATTAAACGAAACCTGCGCCAAAAGCAGTATGGCGGGCGTGTAATCGGCTTTTTTCTTCAAAGACGCCTCCGCCATCCGGCGCGCGCCAGCCGCGTCGCGGAGCGCGAGGTTCATCTGCGCAACACGGTACTCCACTTCCGGCGTCTGAGGATTGTATTTCGCCGCCTCCAAGAGCGTTTCCTGCGCGCTCTCATATGCTCCCTCAATGCCGATCGGAACGACCGACGCGTATACGGATGCGCGCGAAAGCCAGTTGTCGTAATTTTTCGGATCAAGATCCGTTGCGCGCTGAGAAGCGTTTATCGCGTTCGTCAGAAGTTCGCGGAATTTGTTCTGCGCCGCTTCGTCCGAAGCACCGCTCGTTACCAGTGCATCAAGACGAGAGAGTTCAATCGCGGTCAATGTGCGATAGTAGCGGTCCTGCTCGGATAGTCCGATGGCGGAAAGAATGGAAGTACGTGCTCCTTCAAAATCTCCCTGAATTGAGCGCGCGACCGCGTCCTGACTTCGGAGCGCCGAAGCGTACGCCGTGCCCGCTCCGTAGAGAGACACCAGAGAAAGGACGGACAGCAGAAGAACCACAAGAACCGCAAAGAATCCCGCGCGCGGACTCTTGGAGAACGAAAGTTCCATTTCGTGCGAGAGGCGCGTACCGCGGAGTGACGCGAGAAACAGCCCGTAGAAAAGATACATGAGGAGCGTAAGCCCCTGATCGGGTACGTAGAATATATGAACCAATAGCAGATAGAGAGAGCCTACGGCGGTCGTGGCAATCAAAAAGTATGACTGGTCGTTCCCCGCGGGCGCGGACAGGAGCGCACGGACCATTAAAGATACCAAAGCGATAATGACCGCAAGCCATGCGAGCGCGACGACCGCGCCGCCGACCGCCACGTACGAAGGAATAGAACCGAAACCAGCGGAAAATGCGACGTCCCAAAACGGCGTCAGAACGATGGAATTCGGCCGCGAAAGAAGCCACTCAAAACCGAACGTATTGGGACCGGAGCCGAATACGGGGCTCTTTGCAAAAACACTCTGCATGACCGCCACCGTTCCCTCAACAGACGGCCGGACTTCAAGTGTCTGGATGTTGAGAGCATTCTGCAAACTGAGCGCTACCCCGCTCCCCGCGAAAAGGAAGAAGAGCGAAATAATCAAAACCAAACCCGCAGCTGCGCCTTTCATGCCGATGTCCGCCCCGCGCGCTCCTCTGGTAAACGAACCCATGAGCGAGTGTACGAAGACGGCAAACGCAATCAGGGCAACCAGCGCCCACACCACGTTGAAGTTGATGACAGCGAGCATCAGGATTGAAACAAGAAGAATCACATTCACCACCAAGCCGCTTATTTTAGAGAGACTCAGAGATTCAAGCGACACAAGCGCGAGGGATGCAAGAAGACCGAAGAAAACGCCGAGCCCGTTCCACCCGCCGATGAGGTTCCCCGTCGGCCCGCTAAGAAACGGGAATGCAAACCCTCCGAAAAACAGCTGGATGATCTGAATAACAATAACTACCGCGCCCGCTGCCAAAAGTCCCAAAAGCGCCGTAAAAACCTGATTGCTCCGATGCAGGGAAAGGGCAACAACGAGCGAGAGCGCAACGCCGAGAGCGGAAAACGCGAACGTATCCGCCTCCAGCTGATATCCGAAAAGCGATATCTGAGGATGTCCTGAAAATACCGCGGATGCGAGAGACGCCGCCGGCAGAAGAAACAGAGCGAAGAACGCGAAAGAGAGCGGTGCCGAGAGCGAGCGTGTTCTGAACGTCTGCAAGGCGAAGAGGAGGAACAAGACGACCACTGCCGCTGCAGCGAGCATTGTTTTTGAAAACTGCAAAGATGCACCGTCAATCGGAATAAAAAATATCGGGAGGAGAAACGCAAGACCCGCAACAATAAGCGCAGGCAAGGCCGGGTGGCGGCGCAATGAAGCTGTACCTTCTGTAAATGATGTCTCTTCCATACGTTTATCTACGTGTTGTTATAGAAGCGATTATATCACGCGTGTTTTGCCGCCGTTTTCGGCAATCGGGAAAAAGAAACACCCCCCGCGTGAAGCGGGGGGTGAATCATTTTTTGTCTTCGCACCGATAAGCCGAATTCTGTGCCGATTTTGTCCACCGCAGGTGGTTCAAAATCGAGCATCCCGAGCGCAGTCGAGGGATGAGCCTTTCGACAATGCTCAAGGCGCTCAATTTTGTAATCATCTGCGATGAACAAAATTGGCGGCAGTCATGTATCTGTCTCGACAGTTACCTGTCGGATCAAGCGGCACTCCCCGACCGAAGTCGGGGCACGGCCTTGCACCCGGGTGTGTATTTAGCCGTTTCATTCCCGCATTTCTGCGGAACTTATCCTTGCGGATACCTTCGGATTTCTCCTCCGGCGTTTCTGCTCGCAACACGCGCTCGAGAACAATCGAGCGGACGGGCGTTACCCGCCACCTTGCTCCCGCACACTAACTTTGGCGTCGTTGCGTCGTGTTTCTGTAATTCTTGCAACAATCGAACAGATATTGACGAAACAGTATATCGTCGACTCAATGTTCTATTGCAACAAAAACACAACGCCAAAGTTAGTGTGCGGGGAGTGTTCGGACTTTCCTCTCCTTTGAAAGAGCGACTGCCTGGTGCTCTTCGTATTATACCATAAAAATCGCTACGACGAAATTATGTGCAACGAACGCGTAGCCCCAGAGAATCGGAAGCCAGATCGGCATCAGACCAAGAAGCGTTTTTGATGTAAACGTTTCAACGCCCGTTGAGACGAACAGTGACTCCCCTATCGTCAGCATCACAAGACCGAATACAAAAATCAATATATCTTTCTCTTCTCTTCTGATTGCGAAAGAAATGAGGATGATGAAAAAATATGTCGCGGCGAGAAGATAATCATTCTTCACAAGCGGAATCAGTCCGATCATCAAAAGAACCGGGAGTGCGTTCAGAAAAATATTATTAATTTTTTGGTTCATACCCGCTGAAGATGCATACTCTCCATGTTTCCATAATACAGCCCGAAGGTGTCTGTTTGAAAATATCCGAACGGAGCTCTCCGGACTCGGCGGACGGAATTCCTCCAGCTGTTACTTTTATCCGTTACTTTTCGGATCAAAGTCCACCGTCCATTCAATACCGTACTTGTCTCTGAACATTCCGAAATACGAACCCCAAGGACTGTCAGCAATAGGCATTTCTATTTTTCCGCCTGCCGAAAGGCCGTTAAATATCTTCTCTGCTTCTTCTTTGCTTTCTGCTGTAATCGCAATTTTTGACCGATTTTCGTTTTCGTTTACCCGCCCCATAATTTCGGGAACATCATTGGCAATCAACATGTTTGCCCCAACAGGCAATTCAATGCGCATTACTTTATCTGCTTCTTTTTCAGATACCGAAAATTCAGGACTTGCTATGTCCTTGAAACGAGTAATCTTTGCGAACTCTCCGCCAAATACTGATTTATAAAAATTGAATGCCTCTTCGGCATTGCCGTTGAAATTAATATGGGGATTAATTGTTGCCATTGGTTTAATTGTACATCTTCGTGTAGTAGATACTTTAGCGGAGGTGGAGAGATTCGGTCACGGATAATTCGCTCGCCGTCGCTCGCAAATTTCCGCGACCCCGACTCGCGGCCTCGCCCGAAGGCTCGGCAT
>CAYHUW010000033.1:0-8721 GCA_964359685.1 uncultured Candidatus Saccharibacteria bacterium | reverse complement strand
CGGTATTCCCGGAACGGATGAAATGAAACGAATGTTCCGCGAACTGGTGTTTACGGCGGAAAATTTTGACAGCTATGTTTCCGGCGTTACGCTTTCCGATGAAGCTGTGCGCGACAGTCATCCGTCCTTCGGATTGTTTTCGGCATATCTTGCATCAAAAAATATTCTTGTCGGTGTTGAGGTCGGAACGAATGCACCGGACTCCGAAGTGCTTCAGACGCTTCCCGCGCGCCTGACCGGGTACGGGGCAATGAATGTTTCGTTTGCAGAGTGGCGCATGTCGGTTTCCGCACTCGCAACACCCGCAACGGATGAGATGAAAGAATCGCTCCGCGCGCGGATTGAGTTTGTCAAAATCTGTCAAAGCAAAAATATTGTTCCCGTTGTGGAGATTGACGTGCTCTCGGACGGCGCTCACTCCGCGGCGCAGACTGAAGATGTAATCTCCGAGTCGCTCTCGCTCCTCTCGGATTTATTGGAATCGGACGGTATTGATCTGAAGGGCGTTATTATAAAAACGGCAATGGCGGTTTCAGGAACCGCGCATCCTGCCCGTGCCGACTCCCGTGAAGTGGCGGAGAGGACCGTTCGCGCCATTACCGGCTCGCTTCCTGATGCTTTGGGCGGCGTGGTGTTCCTTTCCGGCCTTCAGACCCCCGAAGAAGCGGCAAAAAATCTCAATTGGATCGCCAGAATGGAACCTTTTTCATGGCCGGTTGCATTTTCTTTTACGGACGCGCTTCTCGCGCCGGTCCTTTCCGTGTGGAATGGCAGAGAAGAGAATAGAAGTGATGCACAGGCGGCGCTCATTGAACGATTATCACTCGCACAGTCTGCCGACGCGGGCGGATATGCGGAAGGAATGGAAGAGTCGGCTCTCGGAAAGCTCTGACCAGGGGAGTTTAGTGTGATTTTTCCCGGCAGGGACACCGAAAGCCCCGTAAGAGATTAAGAATGTCTCCACGGCAAGTACCCGCCGGCGTCAGTATTTGATTTCAGTCTTCGCACGGTGCTTCTACAGAGCAGTCGTTCCCGACGTCGTTTGACACCGCCTGTTTTTATGACGTTCTCTTTTTTCCACAGGGCTTCATGATGCTTTTTTCCTTTGGCATTTCTACAAAAGAGGTAGAATGACCTTCCGCCTACGACACTACCTCAACGACGGCACGCGTACGGGGATCAATCACACGTTTATCTCCGGGACAGAACACATCTTCGGTCCCACGTTAAAAAATTATAAATAATTACCGGTCGCACCACGCGATTCACATCTTCCGACCATGACGACACTGCAGAAAATCAAGAAACGAAACGGCACTATTGTTGATTTCAACTACGACAAGATCGTTTCTGCAGTATCCAAGGCATTTTTGGAGGTGCTTTCCGACCCGCACGCAGAGGAGTCCCGGGCAATAGGGGACTTGGTCTCGGGCGCGGTGAAGCTGAGGTACTCGGGGACGGCCGCGCTGCCGACCGTGGAGGAAGTGCAGGATCTGGTAGAGCACGCGTTGATGGAGCGCGGCTACTATGACGTCGCGAAGTCATACATTATCTATCGGTACGAACACACGAAGATTCGTCAGGAGAAACAGGAAGAGGTTGTAGAGAAAATTGAGAAGCGCGAACTTTTAATTTTGAAATCCGACGGGACGCGTGAAATATTTTCAATAGATAAAATAAAAAAGACACTGGAGTACAGCATTCTTCCGGAATACAAAGACGTCGTGAACGCTGATGCGTTCATTGAGCAGGTGCAGCGGGAAGTGTATGACGGCATTACGACCTCCGAAGTGGAACGCACCATGATTATGGTCGCGCGTTCAATGATTGAGCGTGACCCCGCGTACAACCAGCTTGCGGCGCAACTTCTTTTGAATTCGCTGTACGGAAAAGTTCTGAAGAAAGAAGGTATTACCATTGTTTCTCCGGACTTTGACGCGCAGTATCGTTCCGCGTTTACGGACAATGTGAAGCGTGCGGTTACTTTGAAAATTCTTGATGAGCGCATGCTCGGCTACGACCTTTCAAAACTCGCGGCGGCGCTCCGACCTGAGCGCGACCGACTTTTGAAATACATGGGTGTTGCTACGCTTTCGGACCGCTACTTCATCGCTGATCGGACAGACTCAAAAGCAAAGAAGCTTCTGGAAACTCCGCAGACTCTGTATATGCGCGTCGCGATGGGCTTGGGATTGAATGAGAAGGAGAACAGGGAAGCGTGGGCGATTCGTTTCTACGAAATTCTCTCTACGCACCGCTTCGTTCCCTCAACGCCGACACTGTTCCACTCCGGCATGGTGCGCGCACAGCTCTCTTCCTGCTACCTCAATACCGTTGACGACGATTTGGATAACATTTTCTAGGGCTACGGCGACAATGCGCAGATGTCCAAGTGGGCGGGAGGCATCGGTACCGACTGGACCAACATCCGCGGCACGGGGGCATATATAAAGAAGGCGGGCATCACCTCCCAGGGTGTTATTCCGTTCCTGAAGATAGCAAACGACGTCACCGTCGCCATTAACCGCTCGGGAAGGCGCCGCGGGGCTACCGCCGTATACCTGGAGACCTGGCACTATGATATTGAGGATTTCCTGGAATTGCGTAAAAACACGGGAGATGAGCGCCGTCGCACGCACGACATGAACACCGCGAACTGGATTCCGGATTTGTTCATGAAGCGGGTACGGGAAGACGGACAATGGACGCTATTCTCGCCTGATGAGGTGCCTGACTTGCATCACATCTACGGCAGCAAGTTTGATGAAGCGTACGCGCAGTACGAAAAGATGGCGGACGAAGGGAAAATAAAACTCTTCAAGAGAATGAAAGCGGGCGACTTGTGGAAGAAAATGCTCGCGATGCTTTACGAGACGGGACACCCGTGGATTACGTTTAAGGATCCTTCAAACATACGAAGTCCGCAGGACCACGTAGGCGTCGTGCACAATTCAAACCTCTGCACGGAAATTACCCTGAATAATTCAAAAGATGAAACCGCGGTCTGCAATTTAGGCTGGCTCAACTTTGCCGTGCACGTGACCGGCGGCCGGTGGGATGTTGAGAAAGTAAAAGAAACCGTGACGGTCGGTATGCGGATGCTTGATAATGTCATTGATCTCAACTTCTATCCGACGATTGAGGGAAGAAATTCCAACATGCGCCACCGCCCGGTAGGTTTCGGCGCGGGCGGATTCCAGGATGCGCTGTACCAGCTCAACATCAACTTCGCGTCGGAGGAATGTGTGAAGTTTGCGGATGAAAGTATGGAAGGTATTTCTTACTACGCAATCCTCGCGTCGGCGGAGCTTGCGAAGGAACGCGGCGCATATGAATCGTACAAAGGTTCAAAGTGGGACAGGGGAATTCTTCCCCTGGACACAGTTGCGCTTCTTGAACGCGAGCGCGGAGAATCAATTGATGTGAACCGGGAAACGCGTTTTGACTGGAATATCGCGCGCGATGCAATCAGGAAGTACGGCATAAGAAACAGCAACTGCATGGCAGTCGCTCCGACCGCGTCAACCTCAAATATCGTGTCGGTCGTTCCTTCAATAGAGCCCGTGTATAAAAACATTTATGTGGAAGCGAACATCAGCGGCGATTTTACCGTCGTGAACCCGTATCTTGTTGAAGACCTTAAAAAACTTTCACTGTGGAATGACGCGATGCTGAATGAACTTAAGTATCACGACGGTTCTATCGCGAAAATCGCCGGACTTCCGCAGGCACTGAAGGATAAATACAAAGAAACATTTGAGATTGATATGCGCTGGCTCATTAAAAGCGCCGCGTACCGGGCGAAGTGGATTGACCAGTCGCAGTCTTTGAACATCTTCTTTAAGGGCTCATCCGGCCGCGAACTTTCGGAAATCTATCAGTACGCATGGGCGATGGGACTCAAGACCACGTATTACCTGCGTTCTCTGGCGGCGACCCAGGTGGAGAAATCAACCGTCTCAACCGCTGAATTCGGTTCAACCCACACGCGAGACCAGAAAGAAGGGGCTCCGATGTCGGTACCGATGCAGGCAGGCGGTATCCCCGCTCAGACGGTTCCCGCGCCGGTCGCGTCCCCCGTAGCTTCCGCGGTTGTCGTTCCTATGCCCGCGGCGGCTGCGACAGCGGCGGTTGCCGAGATTAAAAGTACTCTGATGTCGGCACCTGTGTCGGCGTCTGCGCAGGCAGTTGCCGACGCTTCCGTAAAACCCGCGCCTCAGAGGACGTACGTCTTACACAGGAAACCGGAAGCAGCCTGCGAATCCTGCGAATAATAGAAAATGTTATGAATGCCGTGAATTACATTTTCATTACCCAGCCCTCTCTGAGAGGGCTGGGTTCAAGATTTTCTAAACTCATTATCATTCGTTAACAAAATCTAATCATGGCAATCCAAAAAGGAGCAAAACCCGTTGACATCAACCAGCGGCGCATCATAAACGGGCTTGAGGCCGACGTCATTCAGCTCTATCCGATGAAGCATAAATTCGCGTGGGAGTACTACAACGCCGCGAACTCAAACCACTGGCTCCCGACCGAAATTTCCATGCAGCTGGATATTGAGCAGTGGAAATCGCAGAACACGCTTTCCAAAGACGAACGGCAGGCATTTGAAACGGTCCTCGGTTTCTTCACGACCGCCGATTCAATCGCCGCAAACAATATCGTGATGGGTTTCTATAAGCACGTCAGTTCTCCCGAAATCCGCATGTACCTCTTAAGGCAGGCGTATGAAGAGGCGATACACACGCACGCGTATCAGTACATCGTGGAGTCACTCGCAATGGACGAATCCAAGATTTTCAACATGTACCGCGAGGTGGATTCTATTTACAACAAACAGGAATTTATTCTCGGATTCAATGAAGGCATTTTTGACGGTAATTTTAAAACGGGAACGTTTGAAGCCGATCAGAAGTTCCTGGAGAACTGGTGCGTGTTTTCTCTTATTCTGGAGGGCATCTTTTTCTATTCCAGTTTTGCCGTTGTGTTCGGCTTCCAGCGTCAGAATAAACTCACGGGTTCGGCGGAGCAGATTCAGTACATCATGCGCGACGAGTCCATGCACTTAAACTTCGGCATTGAAATCATTAATGCGCTCAAGGAAGAAAATCCCGAACTCTGGACGAAAGAATTTCAGGACAGGATTGTGGCGTTGGTGCGGAAAGCGACGGTTCTTGAATATACGTTTGCGCAGGAGGTATTTCCGACCGGTATTTTCGGACTGAATGCGGACGGCTTCAAACAGTACATTGAGCATATCGCGGACAGACGCCTGCAGAGAGTAGGTTTGCCCGCACAGTACAATGTTACCAATCCGTTTCCGTGGATGTCGGAGGCGATTGACCTCTCCAAGAAAAAGAATTTCTTTGAAACCCGCGTGACGGAATACAAGACAGGCGGCGCGCTCAATTGGTAGAGTTCCGCTTTCTGCTGATTGTTTCAAGAAACGCCCTTTCAATCGCCTCGGCCATCTGAGGGCCTCGTTTGCCTCCGTTCATGTGAATGACACGGAGCCACTTTTGCAGTCCTTTATTTACAAATTCTTCTCCAAATTCTTCCGACAGCGTAGTCGCAAGAGTTTCTCCCGCGGTTTTGAAAAAGGGTTCCAAAGAATCAAAAGACAGTATTCCGAGATCTATTTTTATGCCGATACTTCGTACAAGGTCGGCAATTGCCTCGGCTCTATCCAGAAGCTCCTCCTGTTGTTGTATCGGGTCACGATTTTCTTTGTCTCCCACATATACACGCTATCATGCACGCATCCGACGATACAATGCGCTTTTTTGCCGATACACGTATCGTTGACTCATGGCATACTAGTGGAATGTTCGGCATATTCGGAAAGAAAGATGATGCGGCAGGGAAAGGCCGGGCCCCGATAGTCCTCTACAACACTCTCGGCCGCGAAAAACATGTATTCAAGCCTTCATCGGGTAGATACGTGAAAATATATACCTGCGGTCCGACGGTCTATGATTACGCGCAGATAGGGAATCTGCGGAGCTATATCTTTCCGGACGTACTGAAGAGACTCTTTGAATACTCGGGGTACGAAGTAAAACAGATAATAAACATCACCGACGTCGGGCATCTGCAGTCTGATGCGGACGAAGGTGAAGACAAAATGACCGCCGGGTTGAAGCGCGAGGGACTCACGCTCAACCTGGAAAGTATGAAACTGCTTGCCGACCGCTACGCTACCGCATTTATTGAGGACATAAAAGATCTGAATATAGAACTGCCGTTTGCGTTTCCGCGCGCGTCGGAACATATTCCCGAGCAGATTGCGTACATTCAGGCGCTCTATGACAAAGGGTATGCGTATACGACCTCAGACGGAGTTTATTTTGATACGGGGAAATTTCCAAAGTACGGCATATTGGGCGGCACGGGCTCAAGCGAGGAACATGCGCGCGTGGCGACGAATAAGGAAAAGCGCCACCCGCAGGATTTCAGTTTGTGGAAGTTTAACGAAAAACTGGGATGGGATACGCCCTGGGGAAAAGGATTCCCGGGCTGGCACATAGAGTGCACCGCGATGTCCACGAAATATCTCGGAAAATCTTTTGACATACACACGGGCGGAATTGACCACATACCGATTCACCACAACAACGAAATCGCCCAGGCGGAAGCCGCCAGCGGGCAGGAGTTCGTCCGCTACTGGCTCCATGGCGCTTTTATCGGTGTAGAGGGGAAACGCATCGGCAAATCGGAAGGAAATGCCATACGCCTGTACCAACTCAAAGAGCGCGGCTTTAATCCGCTCGCGTACCGCTACCTCATACTCACGGGTCATTACCGCTCTCCGATGAATTTCACCTGGGAAGCGCTGGAGGCCGCGCAGACGGCGCTCTATCGCGCGCTCCGGATATTCGCGGATCTCTCGGGTACGGGAAACATATCGGTTGCCGCCCGCGAAAAATTTGAACGCGCGCTTAAAGATGACCTGAACACGCCCGAAGCAATAGCGGTCATGTGGGAGGTGCTGAAAGATGAAACACTCCCGGAAGGCGACAAACGGGAGACGATACTTCTGTTTGACCGCGTACTGGGCCTCGGATTCGCGCCGTCTCCCCACGGAAGCGGGATTGAGAAACTTTCGGTTCTTTCCGAAAGCGACATGCCGCAAGAGGTGCGCGCGCTTTTGGAAGAGAGAAATAGCGCACGCGCACACGGGGACTTTGCGAAGGCGGATGAACTGCGCACACGCCTCAGCGAGGCGGGATTTGCCGTCTTTGACACCAAGGACGGCACGGAATTGCGGCGAAACTAGGTATCCCCCGCGTCCGGCTTGCCCGCGGGGTCACTGTGGTATCCTAAAGGCATTATTCAGTTCTTTTATGCAGTCTCCGGCGTATGAACAGAAAAACAATTAATCTCATCGTCATTCTCGCTATTATTGTCGTTATTATTTTTATTTCACTCGGCTTTATGGGTTTTTCAGGAATTAACTTCGGTCAGGCGAATGTACCCGCGGGACAACCCGCTGAAGGGGATGGTGCGCAGGCAATACTGGACGAAATCCAGAGTACCGGCGCAGTTTCAGAACTTAAGTTCGTTGATTTAGTAACAGGAGTAGGAGACCCTATAGCATCAGGAGACACTATTCAGGTCAAATATACCGGCGTTTTGCCGAACGGTAACGTATTTGATTCAACTGACGCGCACGGCGGTGTCCCGCTGACTTTGGTTGTCGCTCCGGACGGAAGTCTCCGGACGGAAACCGGCGGCGGACTGATTCAGGGGTGGAGTCTGGGTATGACCGGAATGAAGGAAGGCGGACGCAGACTTCTCGCGATTCCGTCCGAACTTGCGTACGGTGCGAACTCTGTCGGTTCCATTCCTCCGAATTCAACGCTGTTGTTTGAAGTTGAAATCGTAAAACGCACCGCGGGGGGTACGGCGGCACAATAAAGTTCCGTATGGCGGAAGAAGGGTATCGGATTCCTGATAACTCTCTTCCGAACCCAGTAGATGCGTACGGAGTCGGCGCCGCCGTGATTGAGGCATGGTTTTTGCCGATGCGGATTACCGCCGCGTTTCTTGATTCTTATCCGGGTTTTCGCATCCCTTCGGAAACAAAGCGGAATCACGGGCCCCATAAACCTGAGTTCGGATATTCAGCTGACACACTCAATAAAAAATACCCCGCCGCCTATCGGAGGTGGTTTGATATGTTGAACGGAACGGCCGCGGCGAATGTTCTGGAGAATGTGCGCATGCTCGCAAACATGCCCAAAAGCGGCGGCGGATTGCATCGCGACGACTAAACGTTTGTATGAAAGTGTACGGGTGGTAGAGTAGCCGCATGACGTTTTCATTTTCCGTTGAGGCGGGTGGTGCCTCCGGTCCGCGCGCGGGGACGATTGCGACTCCGCACGGAACTTTCAAGACGCCCGCGTTTGTTCCCGTCGGTACGAAAGGAACGGTAAAAGGAATCCTCCCGAGGGATTTGAGGGACGTTGTAGGCGCGGAGGTCGCACTCGGCAACACCTACCATTTGTTTTTGCAGCCGGGCGAAGATATTATTCATGAAGCGGGCGGATTGCATGCATTTATGGGCTGGCAGGGACCGCTCTTCACGGACTCCGGCGGTTTCCAGGTGTTTTCCTTAGGGGTCGGTTTCGGAAAGGGAATTTCAAAATTTTCACCCGCGGCGCCCGTGCCCGCATCCGAAGCCACGGCGGTGTATGATCCGGAACTCGCGACACAGCA
>CAYHUW010000032.1:0-8918 GCA_964359685.1 uncultured Candidatus Saccharibacteria bacterium | reverse complement strand
ACACGAACGCAGAGGCCCGTGCGGGAAACTATAACAAATTAGACGTATCTCTGCCTGACGGGGTGATCCTCGGGCAGAACGCTCACAAGAGGACCTGTGCCGGAAACCGGCTTAAACGTAAAGTCGCTCCGAAAACGACGGTCCCTCACGTGAAGCGCGTGCGAGGTTTTAAATTCCATTTCTCCTATCATGCTTTCCGCAAAACCTTCAGGACGCACCCCTTGCCTCCCTAAAACGAAACCGCTCTCTAATTTTCCGGTTTTCGGATGCTTTGCATACCCGATATCAAGCACCATACCTTCGGCGCTTTGTACTCGAGGGTCTATTGTATGACCGATATCAAGCACCGTACTTTTGGCACTTTGTACTCGCAGGTCTACCGGGTCTATTGCATGAATGCTTTTCCAGTCAAACAAAATGCGGTCACCCGTAAATACCCACTGTTTTTTCACCACGACTCCCCGTTCTCCTTCCTGTGCCACCCGAAACATACATCAGTCTTTTCTTTTTATAACGCGGATATCCGAAACGTCACGCGTGACGACAGGCACCACTTTGCCGCGACCGTCGGTAACCAAAAACCCGGTGCGTTCTTCATGCTGCCCGACCAGGTGGACGAGACTCACGGCGCGGCGTTTTTTAATGCCATGAACCGGATGCGGCTCCCTCCACCACACGTCAACAAGCGCTCCCTTTTTTACCGACTCTCCGCGAACGATAATTACTACATTTTCCCCGGTAATCATTGGCAGTGACTATACTCCTACCGAAGTTTTTTGTCACGGAAGAGGCGAGAGGATTATTTCGGCGGCAAAAATGCGTACCCCGCAGGGACTTTAACGGACGAGGGGTCAGTGCCGTCCCAGAAAATCTCACCCCGCACCACCATGTTTGTTATTTTCGGCTGAAACTCATGCTCCGCCTTGTGCGTTAATTCCCCCACCTCTTCTTTAGTCATGCCTGCGCGATACGGAATGCGGTATTCAAAAAACACGGGCCCGCGGTCGTACTCATCAGTCACAAAATGCATGCTGACGCCGAATTCTTTCATCTCCCCCTTCTGGAGTGCTTCGTAGGTCGCATCCAAGACACGCGCGCCCCACATATTTTCTCCGCCCAGGCGTCCGTTGAGAACCGACAAAAGCCCGGGGTGAATGTTAAATGTTTTTTTCGGGTCCAGTCCCTGTACCATTTTCAGCCAGCCCGAGAGCGCAAACCACTCCGCATCTATTCTATAATTCTGTAGAATTATAGAATAGTCGCTGCCGCCGCTGAAAAAAATGAACGGAACGCGGAGCGCATCGGCTTTTTGCTTCACTCCCCCGTTTTCGTTATTTGAAACGACGCCGACAATTTCAAACGTACCCGGATTCGCGCGCGACCACTCCACCAGATTTTGGAAACCGCTTCCTCCGCCGTCTTTCGTGCCTGATGCGAATACAAGAACTTTAGGCATGCGTTTTGAAATAATCGGCTAAAAGCGCGCGCCAGTCTTCCCAGGTAACGAGGAATGCAACGTCTTCCTTCCCTACCCATTTCAACTCAGAAAGTTCGTCCGCGGCGACCGCAAATTCCGCATGTGGGTCGGCAAGCGTCGCTTCAAACACGACATAGTAGCGGGGAACATTTGAGGGTGTCTCGTACGTGACGCACGCGAGGAGCGGTTTGCCTATTTCAAAATCTACTCCCAGCTCTTCTTTAAGCTCCCGCTTCAGCGCGGAAACGGGCTCTTCCCCCGTGTGCATCCTGCCGCCCGGGAAATCCCACCGCTTGTCCATTTCCTTGAAATCAATTTTGCCGCGGCACATCAGAACCTTACCGTCCTTCATGACAAGAACCTTCTGTCCGACGTTTGCGAGAAGAAGCTCTTCGGGTAGTTCTACCGCCATTCCACTACTATATCCCAAACCGGTTAATCAATGCGAACGGGTGGCGAGATAGACCAGTACTGAAAGTCCGACGAACGGAAGCGCAAATCCGATCAGGGCATCGCTCACGGAATGGGACGCCGCATCAATACGGCGGAATGTATCAACCACCAGAATGACGTACAGAATCCATATAAACCAATTTTGCCAGGAATGCCGCATACGGGTATTTTAACCGAAGTTCGGCACGGCAAAACTTGGAATGACACGTATTCGTAGCGATGATTTTGTGGAGGAGGAAATAGAAAAGACTTCCTAAAATAGGGCTTTTTTGCTAGTATTTCCAGGCGATTCGCGTAGAACGGTCAAGGCCAGAAGCGCGCTCGCTCGGACGGCATAAACGCAAGCGTTTGCGCCGCTCCTCACTTCGCGCGCTTAGCTCAGTTGGTAGAGCAATCGACTGATACTCGATAGGTCCTAGGTTCGAATCCTAGAGCGCGCACCCGAATCAAAAGAAATATGTCTAAAAAAAAGGTAACCATCGCGGCTATCCAGAGCAAAGTGTCCAAGAATATGGACGCAAACCTCGCGAAGACCGTGAGGATGGTGCGTGCTGCCGCTAAAAAAGGAGCGAAAATCGTCTGCCTCCAGGAGCTCTACCGCACCGTGTACTTCCCTCAATATAAGAAGGTGAAAAAAGATGCATACGCGGAAACGATTCCGGGTGAGTCAACGAGCGCATTTTCAAAACTCGCGAAAGAGCTCGGCATCGTGGTCGTTGTTCCTATTTATGAAAAAGCGAAAAACGGCAAATACTACAACTCCGCGGTCGTCATAAACGAGAAAGGTAAGCTCCTCTCCACGTACCACAAAATCCACATCCCTCAGGACAAGCGCTTCTACGAGAAGAATTACTTTGAAGAGGGAAAGCGCGGATACCAAATCTACAAAACCAAGTTCGGCACATTCGCGGTTCTTATCTGCTACGACCAGTGGTTTCCTGAAGCGGCACGCATGGCGACTTTGGCAGGCGCAGAACTTATTTTCTACCCCACCGCTATCGGTTTCATGACCGACTACAAATCAAAAGACGGCGACTGGCACGACGCATGGGAAACAGTGATGCGCGGGCATGCGATTGCGAACGGCGTTCATATCGTTGCGGTCAACCGCACAGGCGTTGAAGACAAACTGAGATTCTGGGGTCAGTCGTTTGCGTGCGATTCGTTTGGAAAAATACTGAAGCGCGGAAGCTCATCTAAAGAAGAGGTAGTCGTCGCAACGCTGGATTTGTCGCACAATAAACGAATCCGCGACGGGTGGGGTTTCTTCCGCAATCGCCGCCCTGATACCTACAAATACTAATCATGTCTACACCAAAAGAAGCGGGCTTCAGAATGCCTGCGGAGTGGGAAAAGCATTCCGCTATCTGGCTTTCCTTCCCGCACGATAACGAATCATTCCCGCACCTGGCGGAGGCACAAAGCGCACACGCGGACTTCGTCCGCGCGATTTCCGACTACGAGCAGGTGGAACTTCAGGTTCTTGATGAAACAGCAAAAGCGCACGTCACTTCCCTCCTTACGGAACGCGGTGCCAATTTGGATAACATCAGATTCCACGTACGTGAATACGCGGATATCTGGT
The DNA here is from genome assembly GCA_964359685.1 of uncultured Candidatus Saccharibacteria bacterium. GTDB lineage: Bacteria > Patescibacteriota > Minisyncoccia > Phycocordibacterales > Phycocordibacteraceae > Phycocordibacter. Next base: position 5,403 of record CAYHUW010000032.1, on the reverse strand, counting down.
TTCGCGACTACGGCCCGCTGTTTGTCGTGAATGACACAACGAAAGAACTGGCGATGACGAAATGGACCTTCAACGCCTGGGGCGGAAAGTACGACGCACTGCTCAAGGACAACGGCATTCCGTATGAGATGAACAAACAGATGAAACTGGATATGTTTGAAACGGGCATCGTGATGGAGGGCGGTTCACTAGAACTAAACGGCAAAGGCACGGTTTTGACCACCACACAGTGCCTGCTGAATAAAAACCGAAACCCAAAACTTTCACGTGAAGAAATAGAAAAATACCTGGACGACTACCTCGCGACGCCGAATGTGGTGTGGCTCACGGAAGGTATTGAGGGCGACGACACCGACGGGCATATAGATGACATTGCGCGATTTGTGAATGAGACGACAATCGTGTGTGCGGTGGAGAAAAACGAAAGCGACGCCAACTACAGAGCGCTCAAAGAAAACTTTGAGCTTCTGAAGGAAGCGAAGGACCAGAACGGCAATCCGTTTACCGTTGTTCCCCTCCCCATGCCAAGCCCCGTTGTTTCAACGGTGAACGGCAAACGCCTGCCCGCAAGTTACGCAAACTTCTACATCGGAAACGGTGTGGTTATTATGCCTACATTTGAAGCCCCCGAAGATGCGGAAGCACTTAAAGCCCTTGAATCGGTTTTCCCGAATCACAAAGTCATCGGCCTGAATGCAAAGTATTTGGTGTACGGCTTCGGCACATTCCACTGCATGAGCCAGCAGCAGCCCGCTGTTTAATCTTAGGAGTTACGCGCAACCACACCCATATATGGGTGTGGTTGCAGGCAAATCAATATTTAAAATGCTTTCCAAATTGTTTAAAGTACTCATTCCGTACAGTCTGTTTATCAGCGGCGGATAGGCTGTTGAAATCGGTTTTTAAACGATCCTCATTCAACGGCCTGTGTTCTTTTGCGGCATCAAACACTTCTTGGGCAAACATATCCAGGTATGCCTGCGCCGGCGGCAATATTCCTTCACCCATATAGAATCAGTATACAAAATCTTCATTGACACACCATTCGAGTGATATACCATTCACTCTGATACGAGAACCAGGAAAAAATGAACATGAAAAAATACGACAATCTTTCGCCGGGACTTCGGAAGTTCATTATTGAAGAGGAAAACAGCATCACTTCCGGCACTGTCTCGGAATATGTAAAAGGCAGTAAGAACGCGGTTTCCGCATTCGCAGAACGCACCCTTCAGCACACCAACGGCGGAGCTACTCTTGCTTCGGCTTTGTGGCTCAAGGAGCACCTGAGAAACGGAGGAAAACTGGTGGTCACGCTCGCAGGCGCGCTTTCGTCGTTCCAAATCGGCGTCATGCTTGCGGAATTGATTCGCCAGAACAAAGTGCATTTGATTTCGGCAACGGGCGCAAACCACGAGGAATCCTACTACCGCTATGTAGCCCACTCACACTACGCGTACATCCCCCGCTACACGGAACTGACGCCCGAACAGGAGGCAGAACTCCGCGATGCGGGCCTTCGCCGTATTACCGACACCTTCCTCCCCGAGGATGAGTCTGTTCGCATCATGGAACCGCACCTTTTGAAGATGTGGCAGGAAGCGGAAGCAAAAGGAGAAAGTTCTTACCCGCACGAATACTTCCGCCGTTTGTTTGCAGAAAAACTTATTCAGCCTGACCCGAAAGCAAACCCGCAGGATTCATGGGTCTACGCGGCATACGAAAAAAACATCCCTATCATCGTCCCGGGCTTTGAGGATTCAACCATGGGCAACATTTTCGCGAGCTACACCTACAAAGGCGTATTGAAAGACAAGAACGACACGTTCTTGAACGGAAGCGTTATGAAATCAGGATTGGATTATTTCCACCTGATGTACGACTGGTACGCAAAAGAATCAAAGGACGCACCGATTGCATTCCTCCAGCTCGGCGGCGGAATTGCAGCGGACTTCGTCATCTGCGCTGTACCTTCAATGAAACACGACCTCAAAATGCACGATGTCAGAGACTGGGCAGGCTTCGTAGAAATCGGCTCATCCCCTATGTCATACGGCTCATACTCGGGCGCCGGCGGAAAAGAAAAAATCACCTGGGACAAACTCTCAACAGGTAGTTACTACAACATCATCCAGTCCGACGTCACCGTCGCCTTCCCCTGGATCGCCGCCGTTCTTCTAGATCTCTAAAAGCTTGGATGCTTCGTAATACATTAACTTTATCCTATAGGATAAAGTTAATGTATAGAGAATAAAGTAAATTACCTGGATCGCGGCCGTCCTTTTGAATTTGTAGAAAACCAAATTACCGGGCGAGCACGGTTTCTACCGCGCTGACACAGGACGGAAAATCCGTATACACAATCCCGTTGATACCAAGCTCACTTGCGGCTTTGATATTTTTCTCACTGTCATCAATGAAGAGGATTTCCTCCGCGGGCACTTCATAGCGCTCTATCGCTACTTCAAATATCTTTCTGTCGGGCTTTACGAGGCCTAAGTCGGAAGACACGAGAGCGATATCAAACATCGGAAGTTTTTCGCCTGCAATACGCTCCAGAAGACCTCGGGGGATGTTGGTCAAAAGCCCTACGCGGTACTTCCCTTTCAGTTTTTCCTCAATATAAGAAAACAGTTCGTAATTTACTTTCGGAGCGTTGTTTGCAACGGCCCATATCTCGTCCTCGGTTACGCCTCCCGCTTTTGCTAAATCGGCAACGAGTTGCTCTTCAGATAGTGTGCCTGCATCCAAGTCGTCCAAGCGCTTCATCCACGTCGGGCGTTCCGCTTCGGCAATAAACTGATCAATAACTTTCTTATAAACCGGAGTGGAAAGAACCCCAAAGAAATCAAACAAAATGACTTTCATTTCGCCATCCTACCATTCGCCTTCCCCTGGATAGCCGCTGTCCTTTTGGATTTATAGTAAAAAAAGACCAGAAAAAAGATAGCCAAAATAGAACATTGCAAGAGCAATCATAAAAAACAATAGGGACATATTTTCTCTATCTCTGTTTTTGTCTGGCCCCGGCCAAACAACTTTCCAAAAATACCTATTAAACACGCCCGAAAAACGTACTAGCGTTGCAAGGGTCAGGAAGGCTACTCCTGGTATAAAAAAGAAAAAGCTTCCATAAAATTCTTTATGACTGGGTATAAGTGGGAGACACAGATACATTATTCCCCAGATAATGATGCCCAAAGAAACAACAAAGGGGCCGGGGTGCCAAATATAACGATACGAATAGTGCTCGTGTTCTGATTCAGACCCCCTAAGATTACGTACTTTATAGTAGAAGTCTTTCCATAAAAATCCAGAAAGACCATCTATAAAAAACAAAAATAGGAGTAACAGGCCAAACGCGAACGCAGCAAAGTCTGTCCCACTCATTATCTTTAGATTACCTTAACAAAGCGAGGGTTCACAGCCGAGGTAGAGCGAGCGGAAAGTTTCTTACCACGTCGAGCGAGGAGCGAAACGAAAGCTTGCTTTCATTTCGTCCGAGCGACGACGGGGCAAAACCATGCCCCGCATGGTTTTACCAACCAAACTGCTTCCCCACCTCCTCGCTCGTCTCACGCTTCCTAGCAACCTTTATCTCGCCGTCCTGGCAGACAATTTTTGCGGGGGATGACAGCAGACAGTGATGTGATGCGAGCGGATCCTGGTACGCACCGGTGTCATAGAACGCCACGTATTGGCTGTCGCCGTTTTCCAAATCTTCCAGGCGAGGCATGGAGATATCCCCGCCGCCTGCGGTGTATTTATCGTCAGAGTCGCAGGAAGAGCCCGCAAACCACACGCGCTGCATTTTGCGCGTTTTCATGTTGTTGACCGGCGTCACGTGCCACTTCTGCTTCAGTGCCCACGTGTCCAGAAGGTCGTTCATGAAACTGCCGTCAATGATGTACCACTTCCGCTTCCCTTCCTCGGAGACGGTTTTCTCTGAGATGATTTTGTAGAGCGTGAGCTGTGCGGGTGCGGCTACGAATCTGCCCCACTCCACGATGAGGTTCGGGTGGCGGATGCCCGCTTTCTCACAGTAATTCTTTGCTGTCCTCACGATGCGGTTTATTGCGGATTTCCCGGTATAGAACTTCCCTTTCTTTTCGTACGGAATACCCGCGCCCCCGCCCATATCAATGGTGTCCAGGCCCGGGTTTTTCTCGCGGAGTTTTTCGTAAATCCAGAGCGCTCGCTTCAGAGGAATAATAAGTCCCTCCACTTTCTCAATCTGGGACGAGATATGGTAGTGGAGAACGGAAAGCCCGCGAATCTTACCGAGCTTCAGTATTTCGTCTTCACGGAAACCGTAGCGGTTGAAACGCTTGTCCCAGTGCGACTGCACGCGGACGTTCATGTTGAGGCGAATGCCCGTCTCGCCCTTGAAGTTCTTGAAGCGCTCCAGCTCGTTGTGGTCCTCAATAATCGGAATGATAGTGAGCCCTTTCGCGCGAAGCTCTTCAATGAGCGCAATGTACGCCTCCGTTTTCGGGCCGTTACAGGTTACGCGGATTTTCGGATTGAAACGGTTCTGCTCCAGCATGCGCTTCACGAGCCACAACTCGTTAACGCTCGCCACATCAAAATGCCCGCCTTCGGAAACAACCGGTAGGACGAACTCTTTGTTCTGGTTCACCTTCATCGCGTAGTGGTAGAAGAATTTACCTTTGTAGCCGTGGAGCTTGATGTAGGCGTCAAAAATATCAATCAGATTCCTCACGCGCGATTCAAGAATAAACGGGAATACGATTTCCAGGGGCGAGCCGTATTTCTTCAGAAGCGAGTGGACGTTGTAGGTGTAATTCCCTTCCTTCACCATCAGATCTCCGTCATCGGTTATATCAAAATACTGGGTGTTGAATTCATCACGACCCAGTTTCCAGAACTTCTTGAAGCCGTTTTTCTTGGACTTCTTTTTATGTGTAGTTTTCAACTCGGTGGAATTACTCTACGAAAGCACTAGTGTATGAAATGTGGACGCGATGTCAATAGTTTTCCGGGAACCGGGCGTAACGGGAAAGAAGCCGGGCACGATTTAATCCCCGCCCCGGGCGCGGCGCGCCATGGCTTTCGGGAAGTCCTCCGGCATGCCGCCAACCGGAGTCGTTTTCCGGACGGCAACAGTCAGCTGCTCCGGTGTCTTGCCGACTCCGGGAACCGTCTCAAGAACGAATTGTATTGCTCCTTTGTTTCGGTCAATCAGGCCGCGCACAGCGCCCAGCTCCGCCTTTCCGTGAACGCGCGCCGCGACGATTTCCCCGATTCTTTCGTAGGGGCTGTTCACAGGAGATCTGTTGCGGGAAATGCTGCCGACGACCGCGCTTGATTGGGGCTGGGGTTCCTTTATCCAATTCTGAATAATCCTGAGATGTTCGCTCATCTGTGATAGTAGACACTATC
>CAYHUW010000031.1:0-9274 GCA_964359685.1 uncultured Candidatus Saccharibacteria bacterium | reverse complement strand
TGTTTCTATTTGTGCGCCGAACTCACCGCCTTCGGCCACGCTTCCGACGTCCTCTTTGTGGCTCTGCAGGTTTACCACCTTGCCTAAGCCAACCTCAATGCCGCGCCTCATAACCATCACGCGGTCGTCGCGGTACAGGATTCCTTCGGTTACGCGCCCGCCGACGACGTGTTTAGAACCCGATGTGGAAAAATGTTTCAGGATATGTGCAACGCCCGGTTTTGTTTCTTCGGGCGGGGCGAGTTCCGTTATTTTTTCTTTGAGCCAGTCGGCGAGCTCGTAAATAATAGAACGGGTTTCAAGCGTGATGTGCTGGCGTTCGGCCAAATCCTTCGCGCTTGCTTCCGCTTTCACGTTAAAACCTAAGATAAGAGACGGGGAGAATCCGATGACCGGTTTGATGTCGCTTTCGGTAATGGAACCGACACCGGTTGACACCGTCAATATAGAAACGCGTTCGTGGGAGATTTTTGCGACTTCATGCTCCAGCGCTTCAAGCGAGCCCGCGGTATCCGCTTTGAGAATAAGGCGCACCGTAAATTTTGATTCATCCGCCGCAGCGTTCTGTTTGACCGCAGTAGTGCGGAGAGCGTCAGACACCGCGCTCTCGGCTTCTTTTTTTGTTTTCACGACCGAGACGAGCGAGCCGACCTTCGGCTCTTCAGTGAAGCCCGTAATGCGTGCGGGCTTGCCGCAACGGATACTCGTTACTTTTTTACCCGAGAAATCTTCCAGAACGCGAAGCGGCGCATAGGCTTTCCCGGTAACCGCGAATCCGCCCGTTGAAACGGTGCCTTGCCGGATAATGACGGTTGCGGAGACTCCGATTTTCGGGTCGCGCGAGGATTCAATCACTATCGCTTCCGCCGGTTTTTCGGAGTCGCACGTAATAGAGTTAACGTCGGAGGCAAGTACGATAAGGTCCAGAAGTTCGGGGACTCCTGCTCCCGTTTTTCCCGAAACGCCGGCATACGGGATTTCTCCGCCCAAGCCCTCCAGATAAATACCCTCGCGCATGACGGACTCTTTCGCCTTCTCTATGTTTGCGGTGTCTTTGTCTATTTTTGTGAACGCGACAATGAAAGGGATTTTGGCGTTCTGGATTGCCTTGTATGCTTCCTGCGTCTGCGGCTTCACGCCGTCGTCCGCGGCGACGATAAGAATGGCTATGTCAGCCGCTGAACCCGCGCGCTCACGCATTTTCTGGAATGCTTCGTGGCCGGGGGTATCTATAAAGGTAATCAGTCGCACGCCTTCCGCGTCCTTGTGTTCCACCTCATACGCGGACACGCGCTGGGTAATTCCGCCCGTTTCCTTTGCCGCGACGGAGGATTTTCTGATGTAGTCTAAAAGCGTCGTTTTACCGTGATCAATGTGTCCCACAATCGCGACGACGGGTTGTTTGCAGATAGTACCGTTTTCAGCCATGCTATGAAGGAAACCACGAATTGGTGATTGAAGCAATCCGCGCTATGTCTGAACAAAGTCACGAAAAAAGAAAAGCACAATGGAGACCGAAACCGAAAGAGGAAGCCGTGTCTCTTATTGCTGTATATCGGAAGAAACATTTCGGTCAGACTGTGGATGAACTCAAAGTATCTAACCCCCGTTTACTCAGATTAATTCGCGATGCCGGAGAAGAATACATGATCGCCGGGCAGGGTCCTCTGGAATATCAAAATCTCGCGTATGCGTATACGGCTGCATTTACCAACCCCGGGGGAGTCCGAAAAAGAATATTTCGTTCAAGGCGTTTTGGTAAAGAACTTATGCAATGGCTTCTTGAAACCTATCCCGGCGGCCTGCCGTCACCGGAAAAGGTACGAATGGGAGGGCCCGACGAGAGGCAGTTTTATAATGATCTGAAATACGCACATCTCTCCAGGTATTTAAATAAGTTTAAAGGATTGCGAGGCGCTGACCCGCTGGAGTCGTACCAGGCGCTCTGTAACAGCGAAGGGAGAATACTCACCAGAGGACAGCTGCTGAGTTTGAAACATAAGGGAGGTAAGGCGATTTATCGGGCGCTTGAGCGTGCCGGGGATCCGGAAAATCCCACGCAGAGTCTCCTGCAGAAACATGTACCGACGCAAAAACAGCTGAAGGGGTTTGGTTCCGCGCCTACCCCTTCTTCGCGTCAAGAATAGAGAGTCGTTCTTCTTCGGACAGTTCGCGTTCCGAAGAAAAGTTTTTCACTTCTTTGGCGTACACACGCACCCCGTCCCTGGCATGGATTCCGGATATGACGACGCCGTCGCCTGTTTCATTCAGGAGCGCGGTTGAAAAACTTTGCTGACCGCCCGCATTCTGGAACGGGTCAAAGCGCTTTACGGAAACGCCCGAAACGGCACGCCGGATTCTGATTTCATGATTTTTCAGACCTTCCGTCGCGGCACCCGCGTGAGTCTCCAGTTTTTGTATGCGTGATGCGAGCGTAGTGATGGTGCTCTCAAGGGATTTTCCGTTTCCGCCGCGTGTGAGAACATCCAGACGATATGCAAGCCAGAGCACTATCGCAATAAGCACGAAGGAAAAAATGCCCAAGATCGCCGTCAGGGGATGTGCTCCGACGTCTGCGAGAAATGTTTCAATAAAATTCATATGCTCTCTTCGCTGAAGTATAACAAGTATGTTTCAATGTGTGCACACCCATGAGGAGAATTTATTTAGACTACGCATCGGCAACCCCCGTACATCCGTCCGTTGCCCGTGCGGTGTATGTGGGAATGGAAGAGATCGGCGGGAATCCGAGTGCGACACACGCGGAAGGGAGGAAAGCATATGAGGCGCTGGAGGGGGCCCGGGCTGACGTTGCGCGGTCATTGTCCGTGAAGCCCGAGGAAATTCTGTTTACCTCCGGCGGCACGGAGTCAAATAATATTGCAATCCGCGGCATTGCCCACGCGCTCCATGCTCGCGGAGTTTCGTTCTCCGATATGCATGTGGTGACGTCTTCCGTTGAACATGCTTCCGTTTTAGAAGCGGTTCACCTGCTTGAAGCGCTCGGCGTCCGTGCAACTTATATCAAGCCCGCATTTGACGGTGTGGTAACTCCCGAGTCGGTTCTGGAAGCGCTGACTCCGGAAACGTTCCTCGTGACTCTCGCGCATGTGAATTCAGAGACGGGAGCGATTTCTCCCATTGCGGAAATAGCGCAGGCAATTCAGCGATACTGTGACCGCGGGCTTTCGGTTTTTAAAAACCGCGCGCCCGAATTTTCTTTTCCCGTTCTCCATACGGATGCCGCGCAGTCTCCTTTATATCTGGACGCGTCGCCGCATACCCTGCGGGCAGACGTAGTTTCGTACGATGCTCAGAAAATCATGGGGCCGAAAGGTGTCGGTGTTTTGTATCGTGATTTTTCCGTGCCCGTGTCTGCGATTACGGGGGGCGGAACGCAGGAGAGAAGCATACGTCCGGGCACGGAGAATGTTCCGGGAGCGATCGGCGCGGCGCTTGCGTTTACGTTAGCGAAGGAGAAACGCGCAAAAAGGGAAGAGCGGGTGCGTACTCTTCGGGATTGGTTTATAGAAAAGATGCAGAAAGAAATTCCCTCGGCAAAACTCATCGGTCATCCGAAGCGCAGAATCGCCAACAATGCGCTTTTTGCCGTTTCCGGTGTTGACGGCGAATACCTCGCTGTTCTGATGGATACCGAGGGTATTTCGGTTACCCCGCGTTCCGCCTGCGGCGGCTCAGGCGGTGGGTATTCTCATGTGGTGTATGAACTCACGGGGGATAAGGAACTTGCGAAGGGAACGATACGGTTTTCCCTGGGGCCTGATACCGAGGAGTGGGAACTCTCCAGCGCGGTTCGCGCCTTAAAAAAGGTTCTAAATAATGCACAGGGAGTACATTGACAGGACTTGACAAGCGTGGTATCATGCACGCATGACGATTCCGACTATAGTACAGAGTGCAATCGTCCTATTTTTGATACTCGCATTTTTGAAATAAGAAATATAGGACAAAACAAGAGTATTTCTTTCCGACTTCCTCGGCTCGGAAGTGTAACGTTTTACACTTCCTTCGCTCTACGTCGTCGGTAGGCCGGTTTACATAAAAATATTTTTTCTGAAAGCGAATTCGCGCGTGGCGGCACGCGTTTTTTAATTTCCTTCTCTTGCCCGTGCGTCCACTCCTGCGAAGGTGTACAATTCCCGTATGGATATTGAGGATCTCTCAACGACACAGATCATTCTTTTGGCGCTTTTGGTGTCATTCGTGACCTCAATTGCGACAGGCATCGTAACGGTGTCTTTGCTTTCACAGGCTCCTGCCGCGGTCACCAACACCGTGAATCAAATTGTTGAAAGAACCGTAGAGACGGTTTTGCCCGCGGATAATTCCAAACCCGCAACGACAATCAAAGAAACAACCGTTGTCGTGAAAGAAGAGGATTTGATAACCAAATCTATTTCTGAGTCATTCGGGAAAACCGTACGCATCTACGGCGGCGTGGCGACATCATCGTCGGTAGTCGGTCTCGCCGCGCTCACGTCGTTCGGTGTGGTGGCGGATTCTTCCGTGGTTGACTCGGATCACCTGGTAACCCTCGGCGGCGTTTCGTCGGTGTATACCGTGCAGGCGGAGTATCCGGAAATCGGCATAGCGCTTCTGGTGCCGAAAGAAAAGAGTGAACCCCTGAAAGGCGGATTCATGATAGGCGCTACGGATTCGCTGAAGCTGGGGCAAACTGCTATCGGACTCCTGTCGGTCACGAACGAACGGGTTCAGATAGGCGCTGTTTCATCCCGCTCTCCTTTGGCGGAAGTTCTTCGCAAAGACAAGGAGAAAGTTGCGGTGCGCGTCGTTGATACGAATATTGCCGCTTCTCTCGTTCCGGGGACGCCTTTGGTGAATCTCTTCGGAGATTTAATCGGTATATCAACGTACGTAACACCCGTCGGCTCGTTCGTCTCCGCATCCGACATAGCGCTTGTCCTTGCCGCTCCCGCCGCTACGTCAACACCTTCTCGGTAACTTTCGTTTTTGATTTTTGGTATACTGTCTGTATGCCACCCCCTTTCGGCAATTTCACAACAAAAGCAAAAGAAGCGGTGCGTAAAGCGCACGAACTTGCTATAGAGCGCGGTCAAAACCACGTGTCGTCACTGCACCTTGTGGCGGCGCTTCTCATGCAGGAAGAATCGCCCGTGGTTGCTATTCTGGAGCGCCTGGACGTGGATACCGTACTTTTTACCGACTCCGTCATTGACCTTCTGGAGGCACCGCCCGCGGGTTCGGTCCTCTCACCCTCGTATCAGTTATATCTGACTCCCGATTTGGCACAGGCTCTGGAGGCCGCGGTAAAAATCGCGGGAACGTTCAGCGAATCGTTCGTCTCGGTTGAGCACTTGTTCCTGGGCGTTCTGCAGCACCCGGGACCGTCGGCTGAGATATTCAACCGTTTCCGCGTGGACAGAAATGCGGTGGTGTCGGTTATTCAGGAATTCAAGCAGGGCAGGGACACGCAGCCGCAAGAGCCGAAGAAAATGAGGACATTGACGAAATACACCAGAAATCTGACAAAGCTCGCTCAGGAAAATAAATTAGATCCCGTTATCGGGCGCGACAGTGAAATCAGCCGCGTGATTCAGATTCTTTCCCGCCGCACAAAAAACAATCCGATACTGATCGGCGAGGCGGGAGTCGGAAAGACCGCGATTGCGGAGGGTCTGGCGCAGAGAATGGCGGTCAGCGACGTTCCCGAGTCTTTGAAAAATAAGGAGCTGTTGACCCTGGATTTGGGACTTCTCATTGCCGGCACGAAATACCGCGGAGAATTTGAAGAACGTCTGAAAACAATTATGAAAGAAGTGGAGAAAGCCGAAGGCAAAGTAATTCTTTTCGTTGACGAAATACATACATTGGTCGGCGCGGGAGCGGCCGAAGGTGCGATGGATGCCAGCAATATGCTGAAGCCCGCTTTGGCGCGCGGTGATATGCGCGTTATCGGCGCCACGACCCTGAAGGAATACCAACAGCACATTGAGCGCGACCCCGCGCTTACGCGCCGCTTCCAGCCGGTCTATGTGAACGAGCCTTCCACTGAAGACGCGGTCGCTATTTTGCGCGGACTCCGCGATAAGTATGAGCTGTATCACGGCGTCAGGATTACCGATGATGCAATTGTTGCGGCGGTTGAACTCTCAAGCCGGTACATCACGGACCGATTTTTGCCCGATAAAGCGGTGGACCTCATTGATGAAGCGGCTTCCGCGATGAAAATCGCGCTTGAAAACAAACCGCCCCTGTTGGAGGAAACCGACAGAAAAATACGCCGCATGGAAATAGAACTCGCGGCTTTGAAAAAAGACGAGGCGGACAATGTAGGTAAAAACACAAAAACCCGCATTAAAGCGATTGAAAAAGATGTAGCGGAGTTGCGCGAAACGACCGCGGATTTGGAAGTGAAGTGGAAAAACGAAAAAGAGGTTTTGGCGGCAATCGGTAAAATTAAAAAGGAGATAGACCAGCTCAAGAATGAAGCGGAATCCGCGGAAGCGCGCGCGGATTTGGGTCGCGCGGCGGAAATCCGCTACGGCAAACTTCCGTCTCTCGGAAAAGAACTGGAAACCGAAATGAACAAGCTGAAACGCTTCCAGCGTTCGCGCCGTGTGCTGAAAGAAGAAGTGACGGACGTTGATATCGCGCAGGTGGTTTCGCGCTGGACCGGCGTTCCCGTTTCGCGGATGCTTGAGGCGGAAGCGAAGAAACTCGCCCGCATGGACGAAGAACTCAAAGGGCAGGTGGTGGGGCAGGATGATGCCGTGAAATCGGTATCGGATGCGGTAAAGCGCTCGCGTGTCGGCATTGCGGATCCGAACCGTCCGATAGGCTCGTTCCTATTCCTGGGACCGACGGGGGTGGGGAAAACCGAGCTTTCAAAGGCACTTGCGAAGTTTATGTTTGACGACGAAGGCGCGATTATCCGCGTGGACATGTCCGAGTTCATGGAGAAGCATTCCGTTTCAAAAATCATCGGTTCTCCGCCGGGATACGTCGGTCATGAAGAAGGGGGAACACTGACGGAAAAGGTGCGCCATCGCCCGTATGCGGTTGTGTTGTTTGACGAGATAGAAAAAGCACACCCGGAGGTATTCAACATACTTCTGCAGGTTTTGGACAACGGTCATCTGACGGACGCAAAGGGAAGAAAAGTGAACTTCAAAAATACCATTGTGATTCTGACCTCAAACATCGGTGCGGAGTTTATAGACAAAATGAGCACGTTCGGATTTTCAAAAACACAGGGCGACGACAAGGGCCAGTACGGACTGGTGAAAGATAAAGTGCTGGAACGCCTCAAGGATTTCTTCCGGCCGGAGTTTTTGAACCGACTGGATGAGATTATTATCTTTGACATACTTTCTCCGCTCGCGATTAAGAGAATCGTAGACATGCAGGTCAAGATTGTGGAAGAAAGACTGAAAGGAAAAGACATCACGCTTGAAATAAAGCCCGAGGTGTACGAATTTCTTTCAAATGAAGGCTACAATCCGCAGTACGGCGCGCGTCCGTTGAAACGCCTCATTCAGTCAAAGATTCTGACGCCCGTCGCATCGTTTATGGTCTCGCAGGGAGTTATGGAAGGGGGGACGGTAACGGTAGGCCTCAAGGGAAAGGAATTTGTGTTTGACGTAAAGAAGAGCGCGCGTGCGACAAAGGCGCACCGCGCCAAGGTTGAGGTGGGTTCAAAATCATAAAAAAAAGTGATACACTCGCAAACGGGTATGCTCCTGCATACCCGTTTGCGTCGGTACTCAAGTGGTCAACGAGGGCAGACTGTAAATCTGCTGGCTTCGGCCTACGAAGGTTCGAATCCTTCCCGGCGCACAAATAAAAATACCCGGCTCCGTCCGGGTATTTTTATTTGTGCCTCTTTACGAGAAGATCCGAACCTATTTCAAAGAGAGTTGCTAAGCGCCGCCTCCGTCCTGGTAATAATGTGGATTTCTATGCCGCTTCTCTAGCGCCGTCTTCGTTATCGTTAGCGGGCAAAGCAGGTTTTTCTTGGTTATTTTTTTGCCGGAATGCAGGTTGCCGATCCGCGTAGTTTGAAATTTTGTTAAATATACCAGAATTCGGGTCAGTACCGCCAGCATTGTCTTGCTGATTTGCGGCACGTTGTTCGCGTGGTCCTTTGAACACATCCTTTGACTGTCTTGCTTCGTCATACTTTCTGCCCCTACTGCCCGCCGGTTCCTCGGATCTTTTCTTGTCAGCCTCGCTTTCCTTCTGACGGTCTCCGCGCATTCTGTTCCGTGCATACTGCGACTTCGCTACTGCCGCCGCGCCCTTTCTGAGCATACTGCCCTTGGCGCTTGCGTTTATTTCATCCTGACGTCTGGAAATAAATATCATTCGCCACGTTGAAAACAAAAACATCGGTAAAACACTAATAGGCCAAATCAACTCTCCAATCCAGGTTGCCGCATACCAGAGCCAGTTTCTTTTATCAATGACATTTACTTTCAGAAGCGCAAACATCCCCGCCACCATCGCCTGCCCGATAAAAAGCGTTATAGTATTTCCAAAAGGGATAAAAGATAATATGTCAAAAATAAACGCCATCACATAAAGACTCGGCTGAATACCGCCCGAAACCCGATAGTTCACTGTCGGCTGTTCCTCTTCATCCGCCATGCATCAAATATACCCTATGAGTTGACGGCTCTATGTATCTCACGGGTATTCCCGCTTTGCCTATTCTCCCGTTCGCGGTGGGGTATAATCTACGCTATGAGATTGGTCCGTCCGTCCGTCATGGTCGCAATTTTTTTTGCGGTAGTCGCGCTCTTTTTGGTCTTTCCGCAAGTGTCATTTGCGGGAGATCCGTTAAATACTCCGCTTGTTCCTACATGCGAAGCAGCCGAGGGGGGCGGTTTTATCGGTTATTGCCAGCTATGCGATTTGGTAAGTCTGGCAAGGAATATAATCAATTTCTCCATTGCTTTTTCAATGGTGGTGGCGACACTCCTTTTTGCGTACGCGGGCTTTTTGTACTTCACGGCCGCATCTTCAGCTGAAAATATAAAGAAAGCACATGGTGTATTCACGAAAACATTCACCGGTATCATTATCATTCTTGCCGCGTGGCTCGTAATTGACCTCTTAATGATAACCGTTTCCGGAGAGAAAAAATGGAGTCTGACGGACGATATCCCGTGTGACCCAAGTGGGTATCCGACCAGCGGCGCTCTCTCAGCGGATACCCGAAGTCTATCCGGAGGAGGCAGTGGAACCGCAACGGTTGCCAGATGCGATAATT
>CAYHUW010000030.1:7651-9813 GCA_964359685.1 uncultured Candidatus Saccharibacteria bacterium | reverse complement strand
ATTATATTTATTTTGGCGACGGGGGAACTCCAGATTTTACAGTTACCGTCCCCGGCAACGTCGGTATCGGGACGACGAGCCCGTACAAAAAATTAAGCGTCTCGGGTACCGGGATAGTTGAACAAATAATTGAAACCGTCACCACAGGTTCGAACAATGCTGCGAATCTCCTTCTTAATAGAGGCGATCAGACAAACGGGTTTGCAGGTTTGGTATATACAACGGCGGGGGCAAATACATGGACCGTAAATGTACCGAGCGGCACAAACGATTTGCGGTGGTTCGACCACAATGGTAGTGCGGGTGAACGTATGCGTCTTCAAAGCGTTACTGGTTATCTCGGTATTGGCACCACGACACCTTCCGGCGCACTTGCCGTATCCAGTTCTTCACCAAGCGAACTGAAGCAATTGGTTCTTCAAAACACGAACTCAGGCGGCAACTCACTTGAGCTTCAGCAATCAACGGGTGCGACCGGCGCAAAGCTTCTTTGGGACAACAACAACGCGAACGCATGGCTTTACAGCGGCGCTTCGTCAAACCTGATTTTCGGCACAGGCGGGCAGTCGGAAAGAATGCGCATTACTTCCGGCGGTAACATCGGTGTCGCATCAACGTCTCCGTGGGGCTTGTTCTCGGTCAATCCGAACGCACTTGGTGCGGGAGTTCCGGCGTTTGTTGTTGGTTCTTCAACGGCAACGAACTTCATTGTGACGAACGCAGGGAACGTGGGTGTCGGTGTGCTCGCGCCAAACGCGACAAATAAATTGCAGGTAGTCGGCCTTACGCAACTTATGGCAAATATAAGTGCAACGGCGGGCAACGTGGTTTTACTGGGGAACGATGTCAATCTTGCCGACGTTGATGTCGCGAATACAATCGGCCTCTACGGCGCCTCCAACTCTGCCGTGGGTTCACTCAGACTCGGCAGCGGCGGAGGTACGCTCTCAGGTGCAAACAGTAACGTCGGTATCGGTTCAACGACGCCGTGGGCGACTCTTTCGGTTACAAATACGGGCTCCGGGCCGAGCTTCGTCGTTGAAGATTCTACGTCCCCAGATACCAGTCCTTTCATTATTGATGCGGCGGGCACTGTAGGCATCGGCACATCAACGGTCGGCATCAGCAATACCGGACTTCAGGTAGCAAGCGGAGGATTCTTTGCAGGAGGCAGTGAAGATCCGGGCGGTACCAATCCGAGTCCGGGAACGTTTATCGGATTTAGTACGAGTGGAAACTACGGCTTCATTCAGGCCAAGAAGACGGGGATTGCCAGCTTTAATCTCATACTGAACCCGGCGGCAGGCGGCGGCAACGTCGGCGTCGCCTCTACGACGCCGGCAGCGAAATTCGCGGTCGGCGGCGCGGCGGGCGACACATCAGGTACGGGTTACTTCAACGGAACGTTGGGTGTGCGGATAGCGGCTCCGTCGGCATATTTTGCGTCAAACGGCACGGGCCTCATCGGTAGCGCTAACCAGTCGGCATACGACATCGGCGCCGGGAGAATCGGCGTCGGAAGTGAACTCTATGCGTACGGAGATCTTTGTATCGGAAACTCAAGCGTGGGCTGCGGCGGCACAGGCGGGACAATGATTAATGCAGGCGCGATTACCAATACAAGCTTAGTGAACGCGATTTCAACTACAGGTAATAGCTGGTTCAATTCAGGCAATCTTGCTGTCGGCACTACCACTCCGCGCTGGACACTTACTGTCGCATCCTCAACTGCTCCGCAACTTGCGCTTTCCGAAGGTCCGGGAGATCCACAGTGGACGTTCAGGAGTGTGAACGGCAACCTCTACATTGCGACAACCACAGTCGCCGGTACGGCCACATCCACCATCCCGCAACTCACTATCAGTTCCGCCGGGACGGTTATCATCGGTGACGGAACGGGCAAACTGACTTTGGGTACGTTTGACCCGGTCTATACGGTGAACGGAGTCGCATACGCGACGTACGCCGCGGGCATGATAGGTATCAAAGAAGAAGTGACGGGAAGCGCGGATATTGCAACGCCGATGACAGCGCCCGACGGAAGTAAGGGCTACTACCACACAATTGATTTTGATGAAGAAGCAGTGGGCGGGGATTTGTGGCTTTTCTCACAGACGACGCAGTTAAGAAAAAATATAGACAAACTTATCGTTCTTTTGTCG
>CAYHUW010000030.1:0-7641 GCA_964359685.1 uncultured Candidatus Saccharibacteria bacterium | reverse complement strand
AGTGTGGTATCAGGTTGACCGCGCGGAAAGAAAAGTGCACTTCCTTTCAAATTCTCCGACCCGTGTTTCGTACCGCATGACCGCGCCGCGCTTTGACCATGAATCCTGGTCTAACTTAAACCACGACGGCGTGACCGGCTTCTTACCTCCGTCAAATGATGTCGGGGACTTCCACACGGGAACGTCCACAATCTCATTCGGAAATACGGAACTTCTGGCGGGTACGACGACGATTGCGGAACTTGTCGCGGCGGAAGGAAGTGTGACACCGCAGAAACCGTGGTCATCCGCTCTCTCAACCGTAAGCGACGGACTGAAAACTGCGATGAACGTGCTCGGGGACTCGGTCGTACAGGCATACGAAGGGGCGCAGTATTTCGCCGACGGAATATTCAAGAGAATATTCGCGGGCGAAATACATACGGACAAACTGTGCGTTTCAAACGGAGGAGGCGAAACGTGCGGCACAAGAGAACAGCTGGATGCGCTCATCGCTTCCGCGGCTGCTTCACAGACTCCGGCGGGTGGAGGAAACTCACCGCCACCGGAAACGTCTCCGCAGGAACCGCCTCCGGAGGTCTTACCGACAGAATCCACTCCTGTTCCTGAAGTAGCACCCGAACCGACCCCTACTCCTGAAGTAGCGTCCGAGCCCGCGCCTGCACCGGCTCCCGAACCGACTCCCGCGCCTGCCCCCGAGGTAACAGCTGATCCCGCACCTGACCCGCTTGCTTCAGCCGGGCAGTAGTTCATCCTCAGGCGAAGGTTGAAAGGGGCGTTTTCGGAGTTACACTTACATATATAAGTACATATATAGGAATCATGCAGGGAACTACCGTTAGAAGCGCTCTTTCAGTTTTTTTCGCGCTCTTCGTGCTTTTGGCCGCCGCAGTATGTTCCCCGGCGGTAGCGCAGGCAGATTCGGGACTTCCCGAATATTTGACGGGGAATCTGAGTCCCGGCGACGAGGGAGATGAAGTAAAACTCCTTCAGACCTGGCTTGCGGAGGATACGACTATCTATCCCGAAGGGTCGGTAAACGGGCAATTTGGAGCCGCAACCAGAAGAGCGGTACAGCGGTATCAGGAAAAGAAGGGAATGATACTGAAACATTTGAACGGGGCGAACTCGTACGGGTTCGTGGGTCCCATGACGCGCGCAAATCTGAACGCTGAATTTTCCAGAACGCAGGGGGGTATTTCCTCCGTTGAATCGCTCTACGGCGACGCACTCGTATTTAAAGGCGGCAGGTTTGTTCCGCTTCCGGAAAAACAGTACGCCGCAAATGTGCCGATCACGGAGCGTCTGAACGTTTGGGTCAATCCGGCGGGGCTTGCCGAATACGGGATTCTCATACTGGAGACCGGAAGAAAATATGCCGTCGGAACACAGGAGTTCGGAAAATTAGTCGCGGTGTCACCCGCGGGCCGGGCTGTTACTTCGTCGGTCTACCTTCAGACGGGGAAGTGGCAGCATCTCTCGGTTATATTCAGCGAAAAAGACGCCGTATTTATTTACGATAATCAGGTCGTGGAAACGGTGAAACTTGAGCATGTCCGGCCTTCTAATATTTTTGATGCTATTTTTTCAGCGGTTACCGAACGCTTGAAGGTACTCACGCGCTCGGTGTCTCAGAGTTCCGATTCGCGACTTGTGGAGCGCGCGCCGCAGCCGACGTATTTGCGTCAGAGAATCGCGCCGGGTCCGGTACTTACTCCCGCCCCGCAGAAAGAGGAAAGTATTTTTGAAAAAACATTTTCGTTTGTCGGGAGTCTTTTCGGCATAACACCGGACGCACCCGCGGTATCATCCGGTGCATTACCGACTCCGGCGCCGTCTTCGGCGTCCTCGGTTGCCGTTAACACCGGTTCTCCCGGCGCTTCGGCGCCCGAGTCCGTAACAGTTTCCGTACCGAAGCCCGCTTCGCCTATTCTGCCGAAAGTTCCTCCGATGATTAAAGAGCTCACCCCGCTCTTTCCGGACGAAAATGCCACTTCAACAGTGGTAACTGAAGTGGGAACGAGCACCGCATCAACAACCGCCTCATCTTCGCCCTCTTTTGCCGTCGGGACTTCAACCTCTGCAGATACTTCCTCTACCTCCCCGGGTGTTTCCATGGGTGTAGGAGGCGGTTCAGCGGCTGCCGCTCCGGCCAGACCGGTCATAACACTTGTAGGGAGCGCGGCAGTTTCCATCGGTCCGGGGAGCCTCTACACCGATCCGGGCGCTTCCGCTTTGGGCACGAACGGCGCTGATATCACCGGCAGTATCGTTGTCGGCGGTGATGTCGTCAATCCGGTCATCCCGGGGAATTACACGATTACCTACAATGTGACGGATGCATCCGGGCAAAGTGCGGATCAGGTGGTACGCGTAGTCACTATTACCGCGCCGCCGCCGATTCCCGAAAGCCAGCAGGTGCCGCACTACACTCTTTCTCCCGCGGGACAGACCGTGTCCCTTTCCGTTCAGAGCGGTCAGGGTCAGGATCCGGTGTTCACGAACGTCAATGTCAACCCGCTACACGTGTATGTGGGGGACACGCAGACATTTGTCGTTACCGCTTCTTCCGCTTCGGGCGTCAGTTCCGTACGCGCGGTCACGCAGCTTGATACCACAACGCTGGTTCTGGACTTGGTAAAGCAGAGTGACGACGGCACTACGGCGACGTTCGCTACGTCATGGGTAGTGTATGACACGCACACGAACTTATACCGAACCACATTTACCGCGACGAGCGGTTCAGGCTCCACGAACTCCATAACAACCGCATGGTCTGACCCGTGTACGGGTGTTACCCAAGGTGTTGATTCATCGCTTTCCTCAGACTGCGCCGTATCATCAGTGTACGGACTGGACGGCGGTAATCTGACAATACCCGCAGGACGCACACTGACTTTAAACAGCGGAGCGATATGGGCTTTTAATCCCGGTACATCAGTCAGAGTTGACGGTGTTATCGCGAAAGGTGCAGGTGCTACCATCAGAAAAGGCTACCTCTTTTATTCGGGGGCAACCAATGACTCCGCCGATACGAACACTATTCTCTTCAGCACGGCTTCTACCTATTCCGGAGCGGTTCCGGTTGATGCCTATGCGCAGTCAAACTACTATTCGCAATCTGCGTATTACGCTCAATCCGCCTACTACGCTCAATCCGCGTATTATGCTCAATCCGCCTACTACGCTCAATCTGCATATTACGCACAGTCCGCGTATTACGCTCAATCCGCCTACTACGCTCAGGGTTACTACCAGTCCGCGTATTACGCTCAAAGTTCGTATTATGCGCAATCTTCCTACTACGCCGAATCCGCCTACTACGCCCAGTCCGCGTACTACGCGCAATCTACGTATTATGCCGAGTCTTATTACTACGCACAGGGAGGATACTGTTTCGCACCCGACACGCTGATTCTCATGTACAACGGCACACAGAAAGCAATCAAGGATATCCGTATCGGGGATATCGTCATGGGTCAGGACGAGCGCGGAAACAGAAAACCGAACATTGTCACAACGCTCTTCCGCCACGACTACCGCTTGAACGGCATGCAGCTGTTTGAGATGCTCAGGATAAACGGCTCACTGGTGGTGCGCGCCGAACATCCGATGATGACCGAGAAGGGAATGGTGCTCGCGGGCGATCTGGAGCTCGGTGACATGCTCGTCGGCGTTGAGGGTCCGACTCCGGTGACTTCTATTGAGACAGGACCTTCGCTTCCGGAAATATTCAACCTCACCACGTTCCCTGATCACACCTACTTTGCAGGAGATGCTCTTGTGCATAACAAACAGTGCACCAGTTGCCCGCTTCCGTAAGCCACGGTTCTGAGGTTGCGGGGTGTCGGTAATGCGGGAAATAGTAGAGAGGGTAGGAGGAATATGGCGTCGCGTACCGCTCTTCGCGCTCGCGCTCTTCGCGCTTGCTGTTGTTCTGTTTTTTGCTTCAGGAATCGGTACGCGCGGTACTTCCGGGGAAGAACTGAATGAACTGCGGGGCGTTTCCTGGGGGTATGACGAGTACGCGGATTACTTCTCGGCGCTTGCGGAGGAAAAAGGATCTTCGTATGCGTACCGCGTTCTCGCGGGCGCGCCGATTGCGTACGGCGTAGATACGCACATGCTGGCGCATGTCATAGGGTACGTGTTTCATAAGGAGAAAGGAGCGCAGGCACTGGCGGATTGCACTCCGGATTTTCAAAACGGATGCGCGCATGCCGTTGTTACCCAAGAGCTGATACAGAACGGTGCCGACTCGCTGACGCGCCTCATGGAGGTCTGCGCGGGGAAAACCGAAAGAACGGAAGAATACACGGCATGTTTCCACGGCATCGGCCACGGTTTGATTGCATACACTGCCTACGATTTTAAGAGAGCATCGGAAAAGTGCCGCGAGGTATATGAGTTTCTGCTGCCGTCGCAAAATATAGAGAATGCAGAAGAGATGTGGGGCGAGTGTGTCGGCGGCGCGACCATGGAATTGGGGCTCGGGATACACGACAAAGCGGCGCGCGACCTCGTAAAAGGCATCTATATGCCGGATTCAGATATTCTGATGCCGTGTGATGCGCCGTATCTTGCGAAGGAAGTACGCCCCTGGTGCTACCTCTACAACAGACAGCGGTTTTTCACAGCGGCGGGCCGTACCGCGGACGATCGGGTGCCGAACCCTGAAACGTATGCGCAGGCGCTTCGCTATTGCGCACAGATTCCTCCCGGAGAGCAAGACAGCATCAACGCATGCTACGGCGGTTTCGGCGTTGATTTCACCTACTTCGCAAACGGCAACGACGGGCGGGATCTTGGGCTGATGCCCGATGCCGCTCTGGATAATATTCATACGTGGTGTACGCTTGCGCCGGATTATAACGGAGTGAGCGCGTGTACTTTGACGGCGGTCGGCATCGTCGCGGGCGGGAAAGGAGACGATATGTCGGGGGCGGTGCGTTTCTGCAGGCGTGCTCCTGATTCTGAAATCTCGCGCCGCTGTTTTACCACGCTTATTCCTATAGCCCGGGAAGCGCTGGAGAGAGGGGAATTTGCCGCTTTCTGTTCCGGTATTCCGGCTGAACATCGTGTATCCTGCATGCAGAAAGATAAAAAAATATGACGAATCGGATACGGCCGGGCATTCGGAAAAAAACGATATTTCTTTTTCTTACCGCAGGACTTCTTTTTGCGCTATTTGTTTTCGGTTCAGACTCTTCAAACGGCGAGGTTGTTGTTGAAATGACTCAGTCCGGGTTCGCCACTTCAACGGTGCATATTCGGCAGGGAGACGCCGTCGTATTTCACAACAGCGGCGATGTCTTGCGTTGGCCCGCCACGAATGAGCATCCTACGCACACCGAATATCCAAACTCCGACGCGCGCAAGTGCGGCACAATTTCCGAATCTCTCATTCTTGACTCCTGCGCTCCGCTTTCAAAAGGCGAGAACTACCCGTTTAGATTTGATGAGGCCGGCGTCTGGCACGTGCACGATCATTTGTCCCCGGACGCCGGTCTGTCCGTTACCGTTGAGGCGCGCGAAGGATACCGGAAACCGATGAGTCATCTGGTCATCTCCGCGCTCGCGGATTCAATCCGGTCGATTGAGGAATTTTTTGACGCCGGTCTTAATTTTTTTCTCGTGGAATACGCCCGAAGTACGAATGCCGTACCCCAAAAACCCTTACACGGACCCTATTCGGGTGAAGACCTCGTGACGTACAGGGATTACGCTACAGCCGATATTCGGTCCGTCGTGAAGAGTGATCTTGAGGTTATGCGGATGATCAATGACCTCGGTCTTCCGAAGACAATAGAGCGCGTGTCCGGGGAGCCGGCGTACGAATACGACAGCGCAAGTTGTCACACCGCGATGCACGTCGTCGGCAGGATGGCGTTTGACCTCTCGGGCTTTCAGGCGCTTTCGGAGTGTTCAACCGCGTGTTTTTCAGGCTGTTACCACGGGGCATTGGAGAGAATCGCGACTTCGGAAAATCCACCGGCGCTTTTCGGCGAGGCGAGGGAATACTGCGCCGCTCAAGGCACTATTTTTCAAAGAGACCAGTGTTTCCACGGCATCGGACATGCGTTCATGATTTTTTCAAAATACCGCCTGGAAGACGCCCTGAATCAATGCCGTACGTACGGAAGCACATCGGAAAAAAGTTCGTGTTACAGCGGTGTCATTATGGAGAACTACGTGGGTGACCCCGGTATTATCGGTGTCACGAACCCGACCGCTCCCTCTGCCGACACGGGTCTGCATTTTCCGTGCACACTTTTTGCGGGAGACCCTCTTGTACAGGAGTGGTGCTACAAAGCGCAGCCGAATCATTTCTTGGAAGTTTTTGAGGGAGACTTTGCACGAGCGGGAGAGGAGTGCATGAATGCGCCTGAATCCATGCGCGGCGCGTGCTTTATGCGGCTTGGCCAGTTGAGCGCCGCGGACATTCCGAATCCGGCGCGTTCGGCGGATGACTATTGCGCGACCGTGCCCGAGGCGTATTTTGACGAATGCATTATCGGCGGACTGCGTTTTATGATTGTGAACCCCGGAGTTGACCCCGAAGGTCGTCCGGCGCTGTTTTGCAGAGACCTCGGTAGTGCGGAAGCAAAGGAAGTCTGTTACGCGGAATACGCAAGAAAACTGACGGAGATGTTTACGGATATACGCGCCCGAACGGATATTTGTTCATTGTTTGAGGCACCGTACGACCGGAAGTGTCTGGCGGTACAGTGATCCAATGTTTAATTTTCCCGCAGTAATGCCGTGTGGGGAATACCGTCAACCGGCGCGTAATCGTCGGTCATCACGAGCACGTTTTCAGGAAATACCACTTCACGTAATTCCAATCCGTGACCCCGCGTATCGGTAAAAACTTCGGGAAGTTCCCGCGAATGAGACGCAACAATTACAAGATTTTGGTTTGCCGTGGGTTTCCCGGTGAATTGATAGAGACCGACATGTTCAAACTCCTTTCCTACCGTTTTTGTAAATGAGGCTGCATACAAAATACCGGGTCCTTCGTATGAACCGTGCGTGTTAACGATAAGGATGCCGTTATCCTTCACGCTTCGGGCGAGTTCTTTGAACATCTCCGCAGTCATCAGATGAAACGGTACTCTTCCTTCGGCGCCGAAGGCGTCAAGGTCCACAAAGTCAAACAGGTCGCGGTTTTTATTTGCAAAAACCCGCGCGTCTTCGTACTTAAATTTCAGATTCGGGAACGTTGTGTCTTGAAACCCGAAATACTCACGCGCCGCCTGAGTCATACCGGGGTCTATTTCAACCACGGTCGCTTGCATATCCGGGAATAACCTCGCGAGGTATCGGGGGAATACCGCAACGCAGCCCCCCAGGAAAAGCGCGGTTCCGGGCCCTTTCTCAAACATGTGTGCAACGACAAGATCGTGGGCTTTAAAATACGTATCGTCGAGCACCGTTTCCTCGGCATCTCCGTTCGTATCAATAACCATCTCGCACTGCGGTCCGAACGGGCTTGTCCAGAGCGAGCGTATCTTTTTCTCCGAAGTCCTCTCTGTGATGACAATGCGGTTATACGGCGTCGTCATCTCCGCGAGCCAGCCGTCCGCCCGGGTCGTCTGTGCGTTGAAAAAGAGAGCGCCCGCGACCGCGACTGCAATACAG
>CAYHUW010000029.1:0-9912 GCA_964359685.1 uncultured Candidatus Saccharibacteria bacterium | reverse complement strand
CCATTTTGCCTCCGTGATGCCTTTGCATTCCTTGCATTTCAATTTGACCAGGGACTCCGCGTGCGCGAGGAAATACCCGACGGTGCGCACGACTCTCCCCGTCGTCGGCTCATGCGCAATGTACTCATGTTCGCCCAAAGGCTCATTGAGCGAACCGTCTACCCCGAGCTCTTCTTTCATCGCACGCCTGGCGGCGGCATCCGAAAGCTCGTTTTCCTGGCACTTTGTTTTCGGCAACGTCCAGCGGCCGAAAATATCATGAACGAGCGCGATGTGCGTCACCCCCTCTACGACTGCGGTCAGGACGACGCCGCCTAAAGCTTCATGCGGCAAGGGTGCGGGTGTCTTTATCGCATCGGCTTTTCCCGGCTCTCCCATTTCCCTGTAGACCGCGCCTAACACTCCGTTCACGAACTTACCCGAAGAATCGCCGCCGTATGATTTCCCGAGTTCTATCGCCTCGTTCAATGCGACCTTGGGCGGAGTTGCGTCGCGGTCGCCGAACAAAAGTTCGTACAAGCCGATGCGGAGTACGTTTCTGTCAATCGGCGCAATTTTATCCAGAGGCCATTGCGGAGCCGCTTTTTGGATAATCGCATCCACTTCATCGCGCTTGCCGATGACCCCCGCCAAAAGCGCGTCCGCAAACGGGCGGTCAGTGTCGCCCAAGGTGTACTCCAGGAGATTCCTCTTCAATATGGCTTTTGCGGGCTCCAGCGCAAGCACGCCCTGCAGGTCGCTCTCAAAGAGAGTCTGCAAAACAACTGACCGCGATAGGTGTCGGGATGCCATATGAAAGAGCTGTCTATCTACACCCTAGCAAAAAAGAACCCGTCTGGGAACGGGTTCGTGGATATCTATTTTTTGGCGCTTTTTTCGGCTACTTTCTCTTCGGTCTTCTTTTCAGCCGGTCCTTCCTCACGTTCCCGCTGTTTCTGCGCCTTTTGAGCTCTTGCCTGGCGTTTTGCCCCTACATCCATGACCGAGCGGCCGCGGTACTGTGAACCGTCCAAAAGAACCCGATGGCGGGGGTGCACCGTACCTTCCTTA
Source organism: uncultured Candidatus Saccharibacteria bacterium (assembly GCA_964359685.1). Lineage (GTDB taxonomy): Bacteria > Patescibacteriota > Minisyncoccia > Phycocordibacterales > Phycocordibacteraceae > Phycocordibacter. The sequence goes on along the minus strand of CAYHUW010000029.1, from coordinate 8,862 downwards.
GAGGTCGTGAGGCGCGTGCCTTTCAGCGCATGGTGCGAACGACGGTTTCCCGTGTGCGACCGGTTTGCTCTCATTCGTACAACCATAGTTTTTGGAGAATAACAGAAAACCCCTGATTCAGCAAGCCGAACCGGCAAAAACCCGAATGTGCTATACTAAGTATGGCACATTCGGGTTAGCGCTTCATCGCTTCGGTGAATTCAACCAAGACGCTTTCGGTCGCCTCGGCCAAAGCCTGTACAAGCTCCTCCTGGGAAAATTTCTCCCGGAAAAACCCCGCAACGGCATTCAAATCGGGCTCGGCGCCGGGCGGGAGAGCCTCCCCTATCCCTGCGAGTGATTTTTTATCGTCTTCAGAAAGCCTCTCTCCGAGGCGGACCAAAAGGTCGGCGGCAATCGCCTCCATCAGATTTTGCTCCACCTCTTTCTTCTCTTCTTCAGGAACGCGAAGTTCCTCCAGAACCTGGTCAACATTCGCATAGAGCGCGGTCACCCGCTCGGCAAGAGACGGGTCTATCGGAATATTTTGATTTGCCTGCCGGTCGTCGGTCATGAGGGCATAGTACCCGCACTGACGGACTGGGGCAATATATTTGAAAGAAAACTTTTCCGATGAATCGGAGAAGGTCCGAGTTCTTTGATCATTCTGATGTGGGAGGCCGTGCCGTAGCCTTTGTGCGAATCAAAACCGTACTCGGGGTATTCCTGATGAATGATGCCCGACATATATCTGTCGCGGGAAACTTTTGCAACAACGGACGCGAGTGAAATTGCGGGTATCAGGGAGTCGCCGCGAATTATCGCCTGCTGACGATAATTCGCGGGGGCTTTCAGGCGCCCGTCAAGAAACACCTCGCACTCATCCGGATTCGGCGCGAGTTTGGTTATGCCTTTCACGATAGCGACCGAAATCGCGGCTTCAATCCCCCACTCATCTATTTGCTCTGCGGAACTTGAAAAAACGCCGTACGAAATCGTGCCGTTTGTCTGCAGAATTTCCGCCTCCAGGCACGCGGCTTCGCGCGCTTTTTCGGTCATTTGTTTGGAATCAGTAAGGCGGACGAAATACCGGGAAATATCGTGCGTTGAAGGTATAACCACAATGCCCAAGGACACCGGGCCCGCTAAGGGACCTCTCCCGACCTCATCAACGCCGACGATGTATTTAGAATGCGAGAAACCCAAAGAATGCGCTTCTGCCACGTAAACATTATACTGGTACGAATGCCGGGCTTCTCACACTTATCCGCACACAGCCACTACAGCCTCCTGGACGGTCTTTCGCAGATAGATGATTTGGTAAAACAGGCGGCGTTCTACGGTATGCCCGCCTTGGCCATAACCGACCGCAACAACCTCTACGGCGCGATGGAGTTCTACAAAACCGCAAAGAAGGCGGGTATCAAACCAATTTTGGGCGTTGACGCTGACTCCGACATCGCCGGCGTCAACAATCACATTATTTTTCTAGCGGAAAACGAAACGGGGTACAAAAACCTACTGAAGCTCGTTTCAAAGGCCCAGCTGTCGGACCAAACAAATCCCCGAGTATCGTCAAAAATAATCGGCGAGCACGGTGCGGGGTTAATCGCGCTTATTCCCGACACCGCGCTATTGGGTCACGGAAGCGCCGCTCTGGTTGAAGAATTAAAGGCGGCTTTGGGCAAAGAAAACGTGTACGCGCGCCTGGGCTGGAACGACGGCAGAGAACACATGATTCGAATTAGCGGCATTTCTAAAGCGCTCGGGCTTCCCATGGCCGCGTCCGACGCTACGTACTATATGAAGCCCGAGGATAAAAACATACGCGACATTGTACGGAAAATCGCCAATCCGTCGGCGGAAGCAGACGATGCGGACCGCACATTTATCAGCCAGGGCGTCGCCGAGGAGCGGTACCGCGATTTTCCGGAGGCTCTGAAAAATACCGAAGCGATTGCGGAGCGCATACATCTTGAACTGACGTTAGGATCGTGGGTGTTCCCGAAGTTCCCTATTCCCGAAGGCACGACGTATGACGCGGAACTGGAAAAAGCGGCGCGCAATGGAATTGCGCGCCGCAACATAACGCCGAACGAGGAGTTGGAGAAACGCCTCACGTATGAGCTTTCCATTATTTCCAAAAAAGGATACTCACCGTACTTTCTTACCGTCGCCGACCTTCTGTCGTTTGCGAGAAACAACGGCATCCTGACGACGACCAGAGGCTCCGCCGCGGGCTCTATCGTTTCGTATTTAACGGGAATCACAAACGTTGATCCAATCGCCTACAAACTTCCCTTTGAGCGATTTTTAAACCCCGAACGTCCGTCCGCGCCGGACGTTGACATGGACTTTGCCGACAACAAACGCGACGAAATGATCGCGTACGCTAAAAAGCGCTACGGCGAAAACGCTGTCGCGCAAATCGGAACGTTCGGCACCATGGCGGCTCGCGCTGCCGTCCGCGACGTCGCGCGCGCCCTGGGCTACCCGTACGGCGTGGGCGACCGCATCGCAAAAATGATTCCCATCGGCTCTCAGGGGTTCCCGATGACGATAGACCGCGCACTTGAGATTGAGGAGGACTTGAAAAATCTGTACCAGTCGGACGAGGACGCGGAAATTGTCATCAACACCGCAAAAAAAATAGAAGGAAACGCGCGGCACATTTCAATCCACGCGGCGGGCATCGTGATTGCGCCTTCAGACGTTACCGATTTTGTCCCCGTCCAGTACGACCCGCACGGACAGTCAATCATCACGCAGTTTGAGATGCACGCGGTTGAAGACGCGGGCCTTTTGAAATTTGACTTCCTGGGTCTCAAAAACCTTTCGGTTCTCGGTGATGCGGTGGAGCGTGTGGAAAAACGAAAAGGAGAAAAAGTGGATATTGAAAATATTCCGCTTGATGACGAGAAAGTGTTTGCGATGCTCGCGCGCGGAGAGACCGAAGGCGTGTTTCAGCTCGGCGGCTCGGGAGTCACGCACTGCCTGAAAGACCTGAAACCGACCTCCATACACGATATAAACGCCATGGTTGCCCTCTACCGCCCGGGTCCTATGGAATCCATCCCCGCGTACATTGAACGCAAACATAACCCCGCTTTAATACAGCACATTGACCCGCGCATGAAAGACCTCTTGGAGCGCTCGTACGGCATCATTACCTACCAGGACGACGTCCTTCTGACCGCGGTCACGCTCGCGGGATATTCATGGCTTGAAGCGGATAACCTCCGAAAAGCCATGGGAAAGAAAATTCCGGCGGAAATGGAGGCGCAGAGGGAAAAATTTATAAACGGCTGTATCGCTCACGGAAAACTGACCACCTACAAAGCGGAATCAATCTGGAAATTGATTGAGCCCTTTGCCGCGTACGGATTCAACAAAGCGCACGCCGCAAGTTACGGCAGAGTGGCGTACCAGACCGCGTACATGAAGGCGCACCACACGGAGGATTACATGGCGGCATTGCTGACCGCCGATTCGGGCAATACGGAAACGATAGCGGAGCATGTCGGCGAATGCGAAAGAATCGGCATCCGCGTCCTGCCGCCGGATGTGAACGAATCGTTTGAAACGTTCACCGTCATCACGCACGGCATGATTCGCTTCGGTCTTTCATCAATCAAAAACTTCGGCGACGGCGCCGCGAAATCTATTATTGACGAACGCGAAAAAAACGGAAAATTCAAATCAATATCGGACTTCCTGACCCGATTGCCGGGAACGTTCATCAACAAACGCGCGCTTGAGGCGCTCATTAAAACGGGCGTTTTTGACGCGTTCGGTACCCGCGGAGTGCTCCTCGGGAATCTTGAAAATCTCCTGGCGTACGCCAAAGACGCGGTCGCGGGTCCTAAAAATCAATCATCTCTTTTTGCCGTTTCCGCCGCTTCAGCCGACATCCGCCTTGACCCTGCGCCCGAAGTCTCCCGCACGGACATGCTGACCTGGGAAAAAGAACTCCTGGGGATTTACGTGTCGGGACATCCCCTGGACCAGTTTTCGGCAGTTTTAGGTAATTACCGCGGGTCAATCAAAAATGCACACGCTGAGGAGCGCAACAACTTCCCTGTTGCGGTCGCCGGTGTCGTTGAAACCGTAAAAACGATTCTGACGAAAAAAGGCGACCGCATGGCGTTCGTTACCGTCGCGGACAAAGAAGGGTCTTTGGAGGGTGTGGCATTCCCCGAGGTATTCAAAACAAACCAGACGGCGCTTACCCCCGGCACGTGTATTCTCGTGAAAGGGAAAATTACCACCAGAAACGGCACGAAATCGCTCCTCATTGAAAAAATAAAAGCGCTTTCGTAAGGAAAGGAAGCGCGTATAATGATTTCCTATGGACCAGAAACTCTCGGACAAACGTCACACACTCGCCCACCTTCTGGCGGCGGCAATCATGAAAATGTACCCCGACACGAAGCGCACCATAGGCCCTTCAATAGACGACGGATTTTACTTTGACTTTGAATTCTCCGCCCCTCTTTCGGAAAAAGACTTCCCGAAGATAGAGAAAGAGATGCGGAAGTTACTGCCGAGCTGGAAAAAATTTGAACGTCATGAACTCTTGGCCGACGAAGCGAAGAAGGAATACCCGGGGAATGAATTCAAACATGAGCTGATTGACGAATTCACCAAGGACGGCGCGAAGGTCTCTTTCTATAAATCCGGCGAGTACTGGGACTTGTGCAAAGGCGGACACGTGGAAAATCCCGCGGCGGAAATCGCCGAGGGTTCGTGGAAATTGGACCGCATCGCGGGCGCATACTGGCGCGGCGACGAAAAGAACAAGATGCTGACCCGCATTTACGCGCTGGCGTTTGACACGAAAGAAGAACTTGAGAAATACGTAGCGATGCGCGAGGAAGCGAAGAAGCGCGACCACAGGAAAATCGCGCGCGAGCAGGGCTGGCTCGTGTTTTCCGATCTGGTGGGAAGCGGCATGCCCCTGTTTACCCCGAAAGGCAATATTATCCGTTCTGAAATCGTCAAACTTTCGCGCGAGCTGAATGCCTCTTTGGGTTTCGGCGAAGTGCGCACCCCGAACATCAATAAGGCGGAACTTTTCAAAATCTCGGGCCACTACGACAAATACAAAGAAGACATGCTCTCGGTGAAATCGCAGTATGTTGAGGATGAAATGTTCCTGAAGCCCATGAACTGTCCACAGCACACGCAGATTTACGCTTCAGCGCAGAGAAGTTACCGCGACTTACCCGTCCGTTTTTCCGACTTCGCTACGCTCTATCGCGATGAGCGCCCGGGCGAGCTCTCGGGTCTTACCCGACTCCGCTCATTCGCGCAGGACGACGGCCACATCTTCTGCCGCGAGGACCAGATAGAAAGTGAGATTTCAAACGTGCTTGAAGCAATTCAGAAAGCACTCAGTATTTACAAAATAGACTACTGGATGCGCCTTTCTCTGCGCGACCCCTTAAAGAAAGAAAAATACCTCGGCTCCGACGAAGTATGGGAAAAATCCCAGCCGATTATGCGTGCGCTCCTTGAGAAGAAGAAAATTCCGTTCAAAGAAGCGGAGGGCGAAGCGGCTTTTTACGGTCCGAAAATAGACATTATGGCGGTGGATGCAATCGGGCGCGAGTGGCAGATTTCAACGATTCAGCTGGACCTCAATATGCCGGGACGCTTCGGCCTTGTGTATAACGACGCTGACGGAAAAGAAAAGACGCCCGTCATGATTCATCGCGCGCTTATCGGCTCGCCCGACCGGTTTATGGGTGTTTTGATTGAGCATTATGCCGGCGCGTTCCCTCTCTGGCTTTCGCCCGTGCAGGTGAAAGTGCTCCCCGTCTCCGAGAAACATGCGGAATACGCGCGCGGCGTCTTCGGAGAACTGAACGATAACGGAATTCGCGCCGAACTTGATGATGCGGATGAATCCTTGGGTAAAAAAATCAGAAACGCGAAAACCGAAAAAGTCCCCTATCTTTTGGTGGTCGGCGATAAAGAAGTTGAGTCACAAACGGTAACGCTTGAAAACAGAAAAGAAAGCGAGGGCGCAAAACCGCTTGCGGAAGTTATTGCACGCCTTACGCAAGAGATAGCCGCACGCTCGTAGCGCCGCACGACATTCAACCTGCGTGTCGTTTTGACTGTAGGGATTATTTAATTGTGCAGATCCGGATGGTCAACAAGCGGCACGATCTCGCCTTTTCCCACGTCTTCAAAATTGAGAAGGGAGAAATTATCGCGCAATTCGCGAAACGTCTTGAGTCTGTACAGTCTGCCGTTGTCGGCAAAAAACGCCGTTTCGGATTTCATTCCATCGTGGATAATGAGATGTATTTCAAGCGCCGCGCGTAATGATTCGTGTGCCATACGTTAATCTTCTCTCCGATATTCGTCCCTTTCCTCGTCAACACCCGTCCGTTTGTGTTCCATCTTTTTCAGACCGCCGATTGCGGCACCCACTCCCCATGCCGCGAGCAACGACAACGCGTACCATTGCAGGAAACCTTTTCCGTATTCCCCGATCACTTCTCCGACATCCGCGAGGTGTGAGAGAGATTCGTTCATATATGCCAATCTAGCCGGCGACTTCAAACGCCTGGGCAAGTGCAAGCTTTACCCCGGTAAAAGGATTGGAGTACACGGTATCCAGCGAGTGCGTGAAGACTTCAACAAGCCGATGCAGACTTTCGTCGGTTACATTTTTCGCATTTTCAAGCAGTCCCGCGTCAATGCCGTTCTGGCCTCCCTGACGTACGCGATACAAGCGGTCAAGCACGGTCGCCGCAGACGTCATCAAAGTTGTCGGGCTCACGCCGTCGTGCTCCATAGAACGAATGATGCTAAACGCCAACTCACGGTTTCCCGAGACTATCGCTCCGACAAACTGAACGGCTGATGCCTCGTCAACTCCGGTCATCATCTGAGTCGTCTCTTTCGTGACCGATTTTGCGGCAGAGATAGTGTAAATCGGTACTTCAGTTGACACAATCGTTTTCACGGCGGCCTTCGGTGCAAGGGTAGCGGCAAGTGTTTCAAGTCTGTCGGAGGTGAGCATAATCCATCCGTCTTCGCGCGGAAGGGTGCGGACAGCGTTATTCAGAATCGTACCGAAAAGTTGCAGTGTGTCCCCCCGGTCGGATGCGAGCTCGGCTGCGGCTGCAACCGCTTCAGGCGACATCAGGATGCCTGCGGCGTGAGCGCGCGATTCAATAACATCTTCAAGGTTCGGAATGCCGATGTCCGCTGAAACTGCCGCGGCGCCGGTTGCGGATACGGAAGGCGCGGGCGCAATCGGAAGTGTCACCGGCTGAACAATCGGCAGTGCCGCCGCAACGGCAGAAACTGCCACCGGTGCGGTTTTTACTTCCGCAATCTGTGCCGTTATTTCTCCGCGTTCTTCAAGAGTCTGTCTGATTTCATTCTCGGTCGGTACGCCCGCGATAGAGGCGATACGGCCGGAGAACATGTTTACAATTGAGCGTCTGCCGAGTGCGAAGTATGCAATCAGTGCGGCAAGAAGTGCGACCGCAAGCCAGAAGATAGCGGTCAGCGCGGGACCCGCTTCAAAACCGGTATATGGAATCTGTGAAAGAAACACGGACGCGACCAAAGGAGTATCTCCCGGTTTGGAGTAGAGAACGACGTTCGGAGGGTTCATACCGCCTCCGCCGCAGTTACTCTGACATCCGCCGGTTGTTACCCGCACGCTGACCGCGCAGGTCGTCGTACCCTGCGGACCGAAGAATGTACCGTGGTACGTCGTGTCGGTTGACGGGAACAAATCAATTGAAGTGCCGCCCGAGACCGGAGTCGTCGTGCCGTAGTTCGTGATGAACCCCTCGGTAACGTTTGAAGACGTCCACGTAAGCTTGATGCTTTCCCCCGAGCGGATCTGACCCGAAGATACGCTTAATGAGAGCGTGCATGCGGGAACTATGACAGTCGGCGTAACGGTAACGGTCGTCGGACAATTGGCCACGCCGCCGGGACCGGTTGCTATACCGATGTAGGTAGTGGTGGTTGTCGCGTTTACCTGCACAGAGCCGCCCGAAACCGGTGTCACGGAACCGACGCCCTGATTAATCGTAAACGATGTCGCATTCTGCGTACTCCAGGTAAGCGTTGAATTCCCCGCAGCCGAAAGTGAATTCGGATTCGCGGAAAGATTGCAGCCCGGCGCATCATGCGGCTTCAGCGCGTTCCAGGCGACACAGTGGTACGTCTGACCTGACGCGGGAGAAGAAATAATATCCAGGTTGTCGTAATTCAATACGTCCGTGTGGCAGAACATTTCCGCGGATACGTTTCCGCCGGAAACGCCCGTAAAGGGAACGTACGCGTTATTCATCTGCTCGCGGAAAAGAATTTTTCCGTCAACGACTGAGGACGCGGGAATGGCAACGGTGGTCGTGCCGTTTGCGTTTGTGGCGGAAAGCGCATTCCATCCGGCGCCTCCCGCTCCGATGTTATCTCCGGGGTTTCCGGTGTTTCCGGTTGCCCATTCAAAGACCCAATTCGGCGCTACGCGGCAGTTAGGATGCGTTGCGAGGAACTCAGCTGCGGTTGTTTCGGTAATATTCGCACCGCCGCTCCTGTTCGGAAGATCCGCCTCCGTATCACAGACAATCTTCGTGGCATGAACCGTAATCGGCGGAGGCGTATGTATGACCTGTTTGTTTTTGAAGACAACCGCGGAACATACGGGACCCGGACTCACAAATACGAGGCCGTTGACCGGAGTCACGGAAAGCTGTGTCCAGGTCGCGGGCACGATTTCAGAAACCGTGTGCAGACCGGCCGAAACATTATTGAAGACCGCGTTGCCTGCGGCATCATTCTGCGTCGTAGCTGCGTTGCCGTCCAAATTGAACGTAAACTGCGCGACGGGCGTTATCTGAACGT
>CAYHUW010000028.1:0-10117 GCA_964359685.1 uncultured Candidatus Saccharibacteria bacterium | reverse complement strand
GCCCGGTTTTCGCGGAGACTGGGAGCGTGCCAGCCTTGATGTGCTTACGCAGGGACCAGGCGGGGAATCGGCGGATCCTACTACGTAAGGTTTCTCGCAAAGTCCCCGTAGTCCGTTTCTTTTTTACCTTCGGGGATTACCCTGAGGATTTTAAATTGTCCGCCCCCGTATTCCGCTTTCGTTATTTTAATTCTTATTTTTTTTCCGTTCTGTTCCGAAAAGAAAAATGTACCCGGCCATCGCTCGTACGCGCAGTATTTCAGGTAGTTTGTGTAGGCGTTTTCCGAAAGATCCAAGAGGCCGTCCTCCTTTTCCAGTTTTTTTGTAAATGTCGCGAGTGTGTGATTTTGCGGAACGGGAGCGAGCGCGCCCTCCATGTAGGGAGGGATGGAGGCCGCCAAGAGGCGGCCGCCTTCTTTCCACAATAAATCTTCCAGCTCGCTTCTCATTATGGGCCACAGTCCGGGAGTGAAGGACTTTTGCGCGATAACCGGTCCGTGGTCCGTCTCTTCGTCCAAAAGTATGACTGAAACGCCGACTTCACGAGCATCATCAAGTATCTGCGACTCAATGGGTGAGGGTCCGCGGTATTTCGGCAACAAAGACGGGTGTACGTTTACAACGCCGTGTTTCGCGTGCGAGAGGAGCGCATGAGGCAGAATTTTTCCGTATCCTGCAACCACGAATAGGTCGTACGTCTGCTGAAACAGAACCGCCGCCTCCGTGTCGGTCGCTTCAAGTTTTGCGGGTTCGCACACCTGAATTCCTTCCCGTTTCCCCCAGATTTTGACGGGGGACGGGCGCGGAAGAAGTCCGCGACCCGCGGGCTTCTCCGCGGCGGTAACGATAACGGACGGCATGAGTCCCGCCTGCTTCATTTCTTCAAGTACGTACACCGCGAAATGCGGCGTGCCGAAAAAAGCGATTCTGAGATTGGTACGGTATGTCATACAATCAGCGGGAACTATATACCTAGTCACCCTGCCGTTTAAACCGAGTACCTAGCACTATGAAGTCCATAAGCACTTTGAAAAACAGAAGTTGGATAAGATAGTGAAGAACCACTGACCCGATTACCGCAACACCGATAGATGGCGCATATTGCTCCCTTGCTAAAATCTGACATTCCTCAAACTCAGCTCGCCAAACTTCTAAGTCATTATGAAACGAAAGGTTTAGTTCTGCGCCGTCGTAGCACCAGTGTGTCTGCGTAATGAGATAAGAGAATCCCATATAAAACGGGGATATTACCAACCAAACCACATAGATAAGAAGTACGACGCGGAACCACCACTTCTGAACTAAGAACTTGTGTCGCTCTTTGTAGAAAGGAAAAACTATACTTTTCATACTGAAAGCGTATCACTTATTCACATATCCTTAATAGCCGGATTGACATAATGAGGTATAAACGCTACAATACAAATGTTCTTTGAAGTCAAGAAAGACAGAATCGTGCGCCCGACGGGATTTGAACCCGTAAGTCTTGGGGACGCCCATTTACAAAATGGGTACGGCTACCAGTTTCGTCACGGGCGCAGAAGTCTATCTTCCTTTTTTCTTGAGTGCTAAGTCCTGGATGCCGGGCTAAACCTCGGGAGGTGGTCTTAACCGAAACCCTCCCTCGGACGACATCCAGGGCTTAATACTCAAGAAGAACCATTTTCGTTTTCCGGGATGTATTTATCGGCGAATTCTCTGAGTGCCTTTCTAAGGACACTCCAGTCTGCGCTAACCTTATCGTCGTCTAGCAATTTATCCTTGAGCTTTGAAGGAACATTGAGAACCATTCGTCCCTCCGCAACCCGGATAGGAGAAAACCCTGCAGTTACTGCAATATCGTGTAGTTCTTTTGCAGAACGCGCAGGAGCACCAGGTAACACCGCCTTCTTTCCACTCTTTTCTGTTTTCGGCTGACGCTTCTTGCTCGTGATAGAACCTTCTTCTTTGAGACCTGCATACTCACAAAGTTTAAGAAATACGGGAACCGCCGTCCGTGCAACACGAGGAGTCAGTTTGTATTGAACAACCATTTCGTTGTGAAGCTCATCCGATGGTAGCTGGTGAGGATTATCTACTGCGTCAAAAAGTTTTTTATAAGCTGTGCGAAGAATTTTTTCAAACGCCTGTTTACCAGCATCACCCTTTAGACGGAGCTTTTCCATATCAGAAGTGGGCTTGCCGTTGTCGTCCACCACATTCAGAAACTTCAGGGCACTAACCGCGAGACCAGCGTCTGCAGGTCTAAATTCGTATCCCATGAAAAGCGCAATGGTTGCTTCCGTAAGGTTACGGCTTGAAGCAATGTTCATTACCTTTTCAATACCAGGCACGCTCATGTAAGGTGGCTTCAAGTCTTTCTTTGTTTCGTTTGTGCTATCCATGTAGGTAATACTACCCCCATAGCATTTCTTCGTCAAGACCGATAGTTGGGGAAAACGTAGAACATAACTGACGAAGTCCGTTTGTTCGCAAGGTCATTTCTGTGGGTGTAATGGACATTTTTTCTAAAAAACCCTTATATTGTATCGTTTTTTCAATGTTAAAGCCCTATGTAAAGCTTCTTTATATTGGGAACTTGACAACCCTAAACTGAGGGTATAAGATACAAAGTATGCAAAATAGCTTCAAAAATCTAATGGAATTTACTTCTTTTTTCTCTGACGAAGACAGGTGCAGACAATATTTTGAGAGCGTCCGCTTCGCTAACGGCGATTACTGTCCCCACTGCGAGCATGCAAAAATAATGCGTTTCGCGGACGGCAAACGCTACCGTTGCAACGCCTGCAAGCGGGACTTCACAATTAAAACGGGGACGCTTTTCGGAGAAAGTAAAATCCCTCTTCAGAAATGGTTTATTGCTATCTATCTCCTTACAACGTCAAAGAAAGGTATTTCTTCTATTTCACTTGCTGAACAAATTGGCGTGACCCAAAAGACGGCATGGTTCATGGATATGCGCATTCGCGAAGCATTGAAGCAAGGGAAAGGAAAACTTTTCGGAACGGTTGAAGTAGACGAGACCTACATAGGCGGTAGACACGTTCGGAAAGACGGATTCCGGAAGAAAGCCCCGATTATGGGCATGACAGAACGAGGCGGAAAAATCCGCGCGTACCACGTTCCCTCGCGTGAGACACACATCATTCTGAACAAGGTTACAGAAAACATAGACCGCAAAGCATTCGTGATGTCAGACGAAGCGGGGGTGTATAAAAAACTTCCCAAACTCGGATATCAACACGGCTCGGTAAAGCACGGTAAGAGGCACTGGGCGAAAGGAAACATCAACACGAACTCAATAGAGAGTTTTTGGGCGTTGTTCAAAAGGAACTATCACGGCACGTACCACTCTATGAGTAAGAAGCACCTGCAACGGTACATAGATGAGGTAGCCTTCCGTTTCAATAACCGTAACGCGGATATGGCGGAAAAATTTGACGCTGTAACAATGCGAATCGCCAAACATGGTAAAATGTCTTTCAAGACACTTACCGCATGAAGCGAGGAAGAAAATCAACGAAACACGCCCCGATAAACGCTACCTTTGGTGAGGTGCTCGGCGTTATCGCACGAACGAAAAAGAAAACCCGTACAGAACGAAACAAAAAATGAACCGACTTCTCCCCGCAAAATTTAAAGTTGAGCACAACGGAACAGTTCGTTTACTCTGCATAAACCACGCGCTTCCAGCAGGCAATATTCCGGAGGGTGCTACTATAACCGAGTTACCTTACGACGCAGACATCCACTGCCAAGAGTGTTCAGAAGACCGTATCAACGGTTAGGGTAGTTATCTATATAGTTCCCCAATCAGCGGGTTTGACGTGCGGATTTTTTGGGTGTTCGTTTTTCGGGTTCTTTCTCTTCAGGAGGTATTTCGCGCACTTCCTCGGCTTTGTCTACGTAAAGAATTCCTTCCAGATGGTCGCACTCGTGTTGGAATACCTGCGCCAATAATCCCGACGCGCCGCGCTCAAAACGTATTCCTTCTTCGTCGTATGCCCGCACCGTTGCTTTGAGTGAGCGTTTGATGATGCCGTGAAGGCCGGGAACCGAGAGGCAGGCCTCTTCCATAAGTTCTTTTTTCCGTGCGATTTTAGTTATTTTCGGGTTAATGAACGCGCGGTCGGCGTCCTCGTCGGAGCGTTCCTTGCCTTCAAGGACGAATCCGCGTACGACGAAGATGTTGTAGTGGAGTCCTATCTGATTCGCCGCAATCGCGACGCCGTGTTCTGTTCCCCGTAACGCTGCCGACATGCGCTTCACCATGTCCTTCAGTTTTGCGGTGCCGAACATGTCTTTCGGAACCTCCTGTGTTTTTTTGTGAAGCACGCTTGCTCCTTTCTCAACTATCGGATCGGTCTTCATGTTCTCTAGGATACTAGAAATTAAACGATTTCGTCAGGGTCTATCGTTACGACGACGTTCGGAGGGAGTTGTTTCAGTTTTTCCCACAGCACAGGGTCGGGCCATGAGTCGCGCGTGAGGCGGATAACAGCTTTTGCGGTCCACTCGGCTCTCACCCCCGCTTCGGCCGGCAAGGGTCCCACGAGATCGTACCCCGCGAATGTATCCGTAATCAGTTTGCGGGACGTATCAATACTCTGGCGCGAGCCGTATGCGGTTAATCCTATAAAGAGAGCGAACGGCGGATAACCGTACTGCTCCCGCTCGGCGCTGTCCGAGCGGTAAAAGTCCAGCGGATTTCCCGAGGTAAGCGTTTTCATAACCTCGGAGTCGGGCTGGCGGGTTTCTATAATCAGTTTGTTCTGCGCGCGCTCTCTGAGATAGAACAGCACCGAAAGCGCGGTTTCATGCGCACGCCACTGCGGAAGAGAGAGGATGCTGTCTATGGACGCGACCACCACCAGATCCGCTGATTCTTTGAGGTAGGGGAGCATGCGCTCGGTGCCGACCAGAATCGCTCCCTCCGCGGCAAAAAAACTCTCCGCGAGTTTTTTTGCCGTCTTGTGCGTGGGCGCGGTATCTTTCGTGAAAGAAATGATTTTGATGTCCGGGAACGTCTTCTCCAGTTCTTCTATGACCCGGTCAATGCCGATGCCGAGAGTGACCAGATTCCATCCGTTGCATACCGAACAGGAAGTCTCGGCGGGCAGGACCGCGCCCGAACGGTGGGAAAGAAACACGTTCCCGTTCGCGGTTTTATGGAGCGTCATCGGAACTCCGGAAGCCGGGTCGGTAATCGGCGTCCCGCAGTCGTTGCAGACCGTTAACGGTGCGATGCCTTTTCGTGCGGCAAAAACAATAACCCGTCCGCGTTTTTTAATCGAGCTCTGTATTTCGTTTTTTGTCTCGGGCGCAAGGGTGCTGAACACTCTGCGTTCGCCGCGCTTTGAGTCTTTCGGACGCGTGTCAACAACCGATACGGTTGCGGTGCTGGTGGGTCGGACCTGCGAGCGCGACAGTTCTTCCGCTTCGTGAAGGTCTACGCGGAATCGGGTTTCAACGCGTAAAGGAAAGTCGGCAAGTATCAGCCGCGCCCGCGAATGGCGCGACAGTGCCTCAGCCGCCTGCCGCACATCAAGGTAGGGACGTTCGCGGCCGCGGTAGCCCCTCGCGGACTCGCGTTCAATAACGATAGTATCCAAATCTCCGCGCGGGATTGAAAGGATAACAGGGGTGCCGACCACCAAAACCGGCTCAGTGCTTGAAACGGCATGATTCCACGCGCCGATCAGTTTTTTCTTTGAAAGCTCGGACGTGAAAAGAATGACGCGGTTTTCTATTCCCCGCTCCAAGTGCGCCGACAGTTGCTCGGCTTCAGCGATGGTGGGGGCTACGATAAACACCGACGCGCTCCTCGCGAACGCCTCGCGCGCCAGATTACGATAGGTGCGGATGCGCTCCTCCCGTTCGGCCTGCAGGACCAGCAGGTCCGCCTTTACTCCCGTGTCTTCTTCGTCCGGCTGGGGATGGTATTCCTCTATGGAAGGGAGCGATGCAAGTATGGCGGATGAGGTGAGAGAAGAGGCGATCATGCCTTCATACACGCCGTGCCATAAAGCGGTGTCTTGGAGAGCGCGGACGAAGCTCGCTCGGAATATTTTTTTCTTCGGAGTTTTTTCCGGGTCAAGTTTTTTCAGAGCATATTCGGCGGCGCGGATATCGTATTTTTCTTCCCGAATATCGGAAGAAGACAGCACGATTCCCGGGATTTTTCTTCCGCGGATTGTGGCGTGTACAACGGTGCCGGGTGAAATACCTTCGCGCGAAAAGAACGTCAGATGGTCCTTGAAAATCCCTTTCGCAATCGGCATGACGCGGACGGAAAACATATTCCCAGTGTATCCCGAAGGGGGAATTTCCCGTATACTTGCCGTGATGAGTAGCGCGACATTCGTTATAGAAGGGCTTTCGGGCGAGAAAACGCTCTCGGGGACAATCCCCGTCTACGGAGCCAAAAACGCCGTGTTGCCCGCCATGGCGGCCGCACTTCTGGTACCCGGCGAGTCTGTTTTTGAAAACGTTCCCGGCATTTCCGACATCCCCGCGATGGGGCGGATTCTTGAGGGATTAGGCGCACATATACGGAGAGACGGCCGGACGCTTACCGTGAACGCGAAAGAAATCACCGGCTCTGTGCTGGACAGCGCGGCCGCGCGTTCTTTGCGCGCAAGCGTTCTTCTTATCGGTTCGGTTTTGGCGCGTACGGGGCGTGTGACGTTCCCGCATCCGGGCGGCGATGTCATCGGAGAGCGGCCGATAGATCTTTTTATTTCCGCGTTCCGAAAATTAGGCGCGGTGTTTTCCGAAACAGGGGACACCTATACGCTTTCCGCGCCATCGGGACTTTCCGGCGGAGAATTTTTTTTCCGCGTGGTCAGCGTGACCGCAACCGAGGCGGTTATGATGGCGGCGACGTCGGCGAAAGCACCCGTGACACTGAAAAACTGCGCACTTGAGCCTGAAGTCATAGCAACAGCGGAGTATCTGAAATTGTGCGGAGCAAAAATTGAAGGCGCCGGTACTTCCACAATTATTATTCATCCGTCTGTGCTTACGCCACCCGCAAAGTCCTACCGCATCATTCCCGACAGAATAGAAGCGGCGAGCTTTCTTGCGCTCGGCGCGCTTGCAGCTAAAGAACTTACGGTGACCGGTATTGAGCCCGCGCATCTGGACGCGGTGATTCAGGGTCTGGAGTCTATGAATGTGCCGCTCTCAGTTTCCAAAGATTCCATTACGGTACGCGCTCCCGAAAAACTTCTGCCGACGCGTCTCAGAACCCACGAGTATCCGGGCTTTGCGACCGACGCCCATCCGCCGTTTCTGATTCTTCTCACGCAGGCGGAAGGGGAATCGGTAATGATTGAAAGCATTTTTGACGGGCGGTTAAAATATACTGAAGAACTCGTGAAGATGGGCGCCGATATAAAAATCGTTTCTCCGCATCGCGCAAACATCCGCGGGAAAACGCCGCTCTCCGCCGCGGACATTGAGACGCCCGATATCCGCGCGGGACTCGCATTCATGCTCGGTGCGATAATCGCAAAGGGAACATCAAAGGTTTCAAATGCACACCTCATTGACCGCGGGTACGAGTCAATTGAACAGAGGCTCACAAAAATCGGCGTCTCTATACAAAGAGTCTAAGTGCGGAGATATTTACCGATTGCCGCACCTCGCCCCGTAGCCAAGCGCGAAGACGCTTGTGGTACTGGGGTAGAAAACCGCCTTTCGGCGGTTGGGGTGAAGATACACAGAGTCTAGAATTCTATTTCTCTTGGTATTTGTATATTCCAAGAGTGACGAGACTTAAGAATCTGTGCGCCAGTCTTTTGAAGGCCGGGTCTTGTGGCGTGAGTTTTGGCACTTCATTTCCCGTTTGAAACGTATGCCCCTCGGTTACCATAGGTTTTTTATAACATATATATTTTCCCCGTCAACGAGCACGTTATACACAGAATTGCGGGTAACTCGCTGAGAGCGTACACTCAATAGCAATGTCATTCTTTGCGCCGAAATTGGGAATTGATTTGGGAACGACCACGACTTTGGTATTCGTTCCCGGGCGCGGGATAGTTTTGAACGAGCCCTCCGTCGTCGCGGTTTCCGTGGGCGACAAAAAAATTCTCGCCATCGGTGCGGACGCGAAGGAAATGATAGGCCGCACTCCCGAATCAATCATTGCGTACAGGCCGATGAAAGACGGCGTGATTGCGGATTACCGCGTGACCGAAGCGATGCTCCGCTACTACATCAGAAAAGCGCTCGGCTCATGGAATTTGTTCAAGCCCGACGTCATTGTCTCCGTTCCCGCGGGCGTGACCTCAACCGAACGCCGCGCAGTCGTGGAGGCGGGAATAAAAGCGGGGGCGCGGAACGCGTACGTTATTAAGGAGCCGATTTTGGCGGCAATAGGTGCGGGCATTCCCATACATGAACCGCGCGGTCATATGATTGCGGACATCGGCGGAGGCACCATAGACGTCGCCGTGATTTCTCTGGGGGGCATTGTCGCCTCAACGTCCGTAAAATGCGCGGGGAACAGAATTGACCAGGCGATTGCGGATTACATAAAGAAAACATACAACCTGGCAATCGGCGACAAAACCGCCGAGGACATAAAAATTCAGGTCGGTTCCGCCGTTCCCGTAGAGGAGGAGTTGACCATGGCGATTAAAGGGCGCGATTTGCTCTCAGGCTTGCCGAGAACCGCGAACGTTTCCACGAATGAAATCGTGCGCGCAGTCGCCAGGGAGCTTCGTGAGATGATAAAAGCGATACGGAATGTGCTTCAGGAAACACCTCCCGAACTGGCGGCCGACATCATTGATAAAGGAATCATCATGACCGGCGGCACGTCGCAGCTTCGGCATTTTCCGGAGTTGGTGTTCAGAAGGACGGGCGTCCACGCGGTTCTCGCGGATGAGGCGCAGTTCTGTGTTGCGAAAGGCACGGGAATCGCGCTTGAGCACCTGGATACATATAAGAAGACGATGACCACGAAAAGAGGTTAAAAACGGTGGTACACTTTTTTTATGAGTGACAGGGAAAAATTAGAGCATCTCTTTTCCGCCCGCTCGTTTCGGGACCGCTCGCGAAGCGCCCTGCGCTACGCCGGCATAGCGGCGCTTTCCATTCTCGCCCTGTGGGGCATGCGCTACAGCGCGATTCCCGTTGATTCAGGAATTAACGAAGGGCTGGTGATTCTCGGGGCAGGCTCATTGGCGGCGGCGTTTTCGTCGCTGTTTTTCGGACTCCGTTTCCCCGGCTCGTAACAGTTTCAAGTGAACACCGATTCTCTCCGCACCGTATCAAAATTAAGCAGCGCCTATCTCGTAGCGGGTTCCGTTGATGCGACACGGAGCGCCGTCCTCTTGGCCCTCAAAGCGCGCGGCATAAAGATCTCGGGTAATCCCGACGTGTATGAATTTTCAGGTTCTGAATTCGGTGTTGATGATGCGCGCGCGGTATCCGCTTTCGCTTCGTTAAAGCCGTACGGAGATGCGAAGTATTTTCTGCTTTCAATGAGCCGTGCGAGCGCGGAAGCGCAGAATGCTCTTCTCAAGGTGATTGAAGAAGCACCCGGAAGTTCGGTATTCTTTTTTATCGTTGAGAGCGCGGGGCACATGCTGCCCACCCTCCGCTCGCGTTGTGTGCAGATTTCCGGCGAACGTACGGATTCCGGAGAATCTTCCGAAGAGGCGTTGAGGTTTCTGAAAGATTCCTTTGAGTCGCGCCTCGGGGCAGTGGAGAAAATGACTTCGTATATTTCAAAAACGCAGGATCGCGCGCCAATCCGCGCGTTCGTCCGTGCGCTTTTGAAGTCGGCGAAAGAGAAAAAATATCCCGCACCGAATCTGCGCGACATTCTGGATGCGGACCGGTACCTGCGCATGCAGGGGGGGAGCGCAAAAGCCGTTCTCTCGCATCTGGCGGTCTCGCTTCCGCGCGGATAATTCTTTAAAGGATAACCGACACCGACCTGGCGACTATACCTCCATATATGGAGGTATAGCTAAGTACGACGAAACGGTTTCTTTCGTTTCGGGTTCGGGAAGAAAAGGAAGTGCAGCGGATATTTTGCCTTGAGAGCGACAAATGAGAACGGGTCAGCGCGCGCCTCTCTTTTTCGGGATCGTCTATCCAT
>CAYHUW010000027.1:0-10526 GCA_964359685.1 uncultured Candidatus Saccharibacteria bacterium | reverse complement strand
AAACTCGGGGGAACCGAAGCCAACATTATTTATGTTCTCGGCAATTTCAGAAATATAAAAACATTGGCGCGCGAGGCGGGGATTGAGAGCGCGAAAGGCATCGTATTTGATCTTGGGTGGAGAACGGAACAACTTTCTTCAGGAAGAGGATTTTCATTCAAGGCGGACGAACCGCTCCTGATGACGCTTTCATCAAAAATTGAAGAGGGAATGCTAACCGCGAAAGACATTATTGCGGGTTGGGATGAAGAAGAGATTGCAAAACTTATCCGTGAATACGGTGAAGAACGATTTTCGGGGAGAATTGCGCGTGCCATAACGGAAGCCAGACGGCGTGCGCCGATTCAGAGCGCACGCGAACTCGCGGAAATAATTTCCGATGCCGTACCCGCGTTTTACCGAAACGGAAGAATTCATCCCGCAACGCGTACATTCCAGGCGCTCCGAATCGCGGTCAACGATGAACTGGGCGCACTGAAAGCGGCACTTGCTGATGCGCTCCATCTTCTGTCGCCGGGCGGAAGAGTGGCGGTGATTTCATTTCACAGCCTTGAAGACAGAATTGTAAAAAATATTTTCAGAGCCGCCGAAGACGAAGGTCACGGCACCCGTGTTACGAAAAAACCGATTATCGCGACCCGGGACGAACAGACCGCAAATCCCCGTTCGCGAAGCGCGAAATTAAGAATTTTTGAAAAAAATCATGGGAAGAAAAATTAGACAAATCATGGACGGGGAAGTGGCGCTGCCGTTTCGCGGGAATGACGCGGGTATTCTGTCGTACGCGACTCCTTTTCAGCGGAGAGCGGGGTTTTTCGGAATTATTGTTCTTTTGCTCCTCTCCGCGGTATATCTGTACGGAGTTATCAGCTCCGTCATGCACGTGGCGGCGCGGGAAGAGCTTTCTTTTGAAATAAAACGTCTTTCCTCCGACGTTGCCCGTCTGGAAGCCGAATATCTTACGAGAACCGACGGTATTACCGAGTCATTTGCAAGGGAACGCGGATACGTCGCCGTTTCAGACCGTTCGTTCGTAGAGCGCACGGAAGGCATCACCTTTAACAACGCGCGCTAGAATAGCGTGTATATTCGTCCCGTTAGAAGCTGCAGACGCGATATAGTTAGGAAAGATATGGTTGCGTATCGTTTTTTTATCGGATTACACAAGTTGAGTTCGCGAGTAAAAATCGCGCTCTGCTTCTAACGGGATGAGATCGCGCTTCGCGCTCCGCATACGGGTCATGGCATTCGTTGTGGGAATAATCGCACTCGTGCTTCTGGTGCGTCTCTACGACCTGCAGATTGTTAACGGCAAAGAGTACCGTACGCGCGCCGAAGCGCAGTACGTCAAGCAAAGCCCGAACCAGATAGACCGCGGAGTGATCTACTTTACGGGGAAAGACGGAGGTCTGATTTCGGCCGCGACCGTTGCGAACGGCTACACGATAGCGATTAACCCCGGACTTCTCGCGGATGCGGAAAAGGCGTACTCGGTAATTGCCGGACGCATTCCGACCGTGGAGCGTGCGGATTTTTTCGCGTCGGCGGAAAAAGCAGACGATACGTACGAAGAAATTGCGCGCAGAGTTCCCGAAGATGACGGAAAAGCGATAGCCGCTGAAAAAATCCCCGGCGTTTCAGTCCTGCGGGAGACGTGGCGGTATTACCCCGGCGGGCGCATGGCGTCGCACCTCATCGGTTTTATGGGGTATGGAGAGGGAGATACGCTCTTCGGGCAGTACGGACTTGAAAGGTATTACGAAGAAAAACTCGCCAAAACTCAGAAGGGTCTCTATGTGAATTTTTTCGCGGATCTGTTTACCGACATTCGTGCGGAACTTTCGGACGGGGAAGCACCGCCCGGCGCGGATTTGGTGACGTCCATAGAGCCGTCGGTTCAGCAACGGCTTGAGGGCATTCTGGAGAAATATCAAAAAGACTGGAATCCCGCGAAAGTCGGCGGCATCATTATGGATCCGAAGACCGGAGAGATTATCGCTATGGCGGCAAAACCGGACTTTGACCCGAACGGTTTTAAAGATGATGACGTTGTCGCGCTTTCCAATCCTCTCGTAGAAAGCGTGTATGAGTTCGGCTCAACCATGAAGCCTCTGACGGTTGCGGCAGGTATTGACGCGGGCGTCATCACTTCCGAATCCACGTACAACGACAAAGGTTCGGCGACTTTTGACAAGGCAACTATCTACAACTACGACCGCAAGGGGCGCGGAGTGGTTTCCATGCAGGAGGTTCTGAATCAGTCGTTAAACACGGGCGT
The DNA here is from genome assembly GCA_964359685.1 of uncultured Candidatus Saccharibacteria bacterium. Classification (GTDB taxonomy): domain Bacteria; phylum Patescibacteriota; class Minisyncoccia; order Phycocordibacterales; family Phycocordibacteraceae; genus Phycocordibacter. The sequence goes on along the minus strand of CAYHUW010000027.1, from coordinate 8,248 downwards.
TGCACACGTCGTAGGAAAGTTGGGTACACAGCGCTTCAAAGAATACTTTGTGAAATTCGGCATCGCGGAGGAAACGGGAATAGACCTGCCGAACGAAAGGTCGCCGATTGTCTCAAACCTTGAAAGTCCGCGCACGCTAGAGTACGTTACCGCTTCCTTCGGGCAGGGTATTGCGCTGACGCCGATCGCCATGACGCGGGCCTTGGCGACCCTCGCGAATCACGGAGTCGTTCCCGCCCCGCATGTAGGGGTTGAACTTGATTACGGGGGAGGCATCAGGAAAAAAGTGGGCTGGTCGCCCGAACGTCAGGCAATCACTCCCGAATCCGCCGAGAAGGTGACGCGCATGCTCGTGGAGGTGGTGGACACGTCCCTGAAGGGCGGCACGGTGATGATTCCCGAATACGCGATAGCCGCGAAAACGGGAACCGCGCAAATCGCGAAAAAAGGAGGCTACTATGACGACCGGTACCTGCATTCGTTTTTCGGATACTTTCCCGCGTACGAGCCGAAATTTATTATTTTCCTTTTTGCGCTTGAACCCAAGGGAGCGAAATTCGCATCGGAGACGTGGACTGACCCGTTCATGACCGCTGTTAAATTTCTTATAAACTATTACAATATCCCTCCGGACCGTCCGCAGTACGAAAATTAAAAAGCAATGGAAAATTTCAAGGAATTCATCCGCTCGCTTATCGTCGGCATTCTGACCGCGGAAGCGCGCGCAGTGCTTGCGAAGTACAAACCGAACGTTATTCTCGTGACGGGTTCCGTCGGGAAGACTTCCTCAAAGGATGCGATGTATACCGCGCTCGCGTCTTCCTTTTTCATACGCAGAAGCGAAAAGAGCTTCAACAGCGACATCGGGGTTCCGCTCACGGTCCTCGGCGTTCCGAACGGATGGGGAAATCCCGTGCAATGGATTAAAAATATCCTGGAGGGTCTTTCGCTCATTCTTCTCAACGCCCCCTACCCGAAGTGGCTCGTTCTTGAAATCGGCGCGGACAGACCCGGAGACATCACAAAATCACTTTCGTGGATTACGCCCGCGGTGGTTTTGGGTACGCGCTTTCCGAAAGTCCCCGTGCACGTTGAATTTTACGACTCGCCTGAGGAGGTCATCAAAGAAGAATCAGCGCCCTTGACGTGGCTCAAAGCGGGCGGCACGGCGGTTTTGAACGCGGATGATGAGCGGACGAAATTTATTACCCTTCAGGACGGCGTCAGGAAAATCACGTACGGATTTGAGCATGACGCCGACGTGCGCGGAATGCGGTATATCGCGACGCAGTCTAAAAAGACCGCGACAGGGATTGCGTTTGACGTGCAGTGGAATGGGGAACGCGCGCACGTGTCTGTTCCGAATGTTCTCGGCAGAACGCACGCGCAGGCGGTACTTGCGGGAATCGCGGCGGCTGTTGCCGTCGGAGTACCGCTTTCCATCGCGGCGGGCGCGTTTCAGAATCACGTTCCGCCCGCCGGCCGTACGCGGATTGTGCCCGGACTTCGCGGCACGACTCTCATTGATGACACGTACAATTCCTCGCCTGTCGCGAGCGAAGAGGCTTTGAACGTACTTTCCGATGCGCCCCGCACGGGCCGGCGCGTCGCCATTCTCGCCGACATGCTTGAATTGGGTTCGTTTTCCGTATCCGAGCACGAACGCATCGGCACTCTGGTTCCTCTGCATGCCGATGTCCTGATTACCGCGGGCGTCCGCGCCAGAGGCATAGCCAAAGGCGCACGGGAAGCGGGCATGCATCCGGATGTCGTCATTGAAACAGACAGGGCGGCGGATGCGGCCTCGGCAGTCGTTTCTATCATAAGCGAAGGAGACGTGATTTTGGTGAAAGGTTCGCAATCTATGAGAATGGAGCGGGTAGTGAAATCCCTCATGGCGGAACCCGCGAAAGCAAAAGACCTCCTGGTCCGCCACGATGCGGAATGGTTATCCCGACCGTGACTTTCAAAAAAAGTGACCCTACAGGGAATCGAACCCTGATTACCGCCTTGAGAAGGCGATGTCCTAACCGTTAGACGATAGGGCCGAGACTGCTTTTATAACACAAAAAAGGACTTAATTCAGCAGCCTTTCAACGGGTGCAAAATCATCGGTCAGTATGATGTCACTTTCGGGAAGGGAAGTTTCGGTAAGCGTGATTTCCGGAAACCGCTCGTCCGTCAGAATGTCCGGAAATTCTTTTTCAAAGGAGGCGGCAAAGAGCAGGTTCTGATTCCTGGCCGGCTCATCGCCGAGGCGGTACACGGAAACATACGGGAAAACTTCGCGTACCGTCCGCAGAAGTGCGGCGGGGAAGCGCGCGCCTTCTCCTTCATACGCGCCATGGGCGTTGATGAACAGCGTGCCGTCGCTTTTCAGGTTTTCGCCGATGCTTTGAAACATTTCTTTGGTGGTCAGGTGTACGGGGATTCCTCTGGATGCGCCGAACGCGTCCATAAACACAATGTCGTACTTTCCGCGCGGTTTTTTCAGGTACGTCCGCGCGTCTTCGTAAAAAATCGTAAGTGTAGGAAATTTTGAAGTGTCAAAGCCGAAATACGTTTCGGCTATTTTCGTCATGCCGCGGTCAATCTCAACGACGTCGGCGGTCGTCTCCGGAAACAGATTCAGCAGGTAGCGCGGGTAGGAGAAATTACACCCGCCTAAAAAAAGCGCCCGGGGGGCGCCTTCGGGGCGGGCCGTTTCTCTGAGTATGTCAAACCCCTGAATGTAGCGGAATACGATGTGGCGTTCGTCCGCGGTGTTGTCCGCATCTACAAACATGGCGCACTGCGTTCCGAAGGGGTCCATGGAGAGCGAGCGGGCGTTTCCGAATTTTTCCAGACGGTCTACGAAGACGCGGTTGTATTCAGTCGTGATGTCCGCTTCAGCGATGCTTGCCCGCGTCGGAAGCGCATTTAAGAAAAAGGCGAGTGCGATAACCACAATCACGATAACCGTATGAAGTACGACGTTGTCCTTCAGCAAGAGGAAGCTCGCGCATAACAAAAACACCGCAACGCCGAGGAGAATGGCGCTCACGCCGAAGTGGGGGATTAAAAGCATTCCCGTTCCCACCGCTCCCACGATAGAGCCGATACTGCCGACCGCGTACAGCGTTCCGACTTCGCTCGCGGAATGTTCAATATTTTTTATCAGATTTTTTACCAAAAGCGGCGATATCGCGGCGAGAATAAACACCGTCGGCATAAAAAGCACCGTTCCCACAAGAAGCGCCCCCCACGTTTCGGAAAATCCGGTCAGAGCAAAGAAGCTGGGCACGATATCCCGCACGCTCCACGCAATCAATGCCGCGAGACCCGAAGCAAACAGAAAACGTCCGACAACCGCTTTTGAGGCGTGCGTGTCCGCAACTTTCCCTCCCCAGTGGTAACCCAAAGCCATTCCCGCCAGAACGACTGAAATCAGTCCTGCCCAGACGCCGACCGCCGTGCCCAGGTACGGCGCCAAGAGGCGTCCGCCTGCGATTTCAAAAACGAGAATCGCCGCGTTTGTGGAGAACGAGAGCGCGTAAAGAACTGTCTTGTTCATTATGCGAACAGAGAATCAACGACCGCTTTTACGACCGCACCGTCCGCCTTTCCGGCAAGTTCCTTCATCACGCGACCCATAAGAACGCCCGCCTCTTTTTTGTCGGTAATCCCGAGGTCCGCTTTCTTTTGTTCCGCAATTTTCCGTACATCCTCTTCGCTCATGAGAGCGGGGAGATACGCCGAGAGAATCACGCTTTCCTTCTGTTCCTTTTCGGCAAGTTCCGCGCGTGCGGCGGCCTGATACGCGTCAAATGCCTCTTTTCGTTTTTTAACCTCGCGTCTGATGAGCGTGATGACTTCTTCGTCAGGCAGGCCTTCAACCAGCATGCGCCCGCCTTTCTTCACTTCGTTCGTTATCGCGGAAATCAGCATCCGCAGGGTATCCACTTTCAGCGGATCGCGCGCCCGCATGGCATTCTCCATGTCCATCCGTATTTTCTGCTGTAACATATGCAGGTAGGATACCACGCGCGCTAAAACAATCTCAATGCTCATTCCTTTTCAATTCGCGTATTTATTCTGGGCCCTGTTTTTCGGCTTTTTCTGGTTTTTGTTTTACGCCCTGAAGCCGTCGGTACGGCGGGAGATGCTCATTCTCTCGGTCATCATGGGCATTTTGGGGCCGTTTGCCGAGTTTTTTGCTACGCACAACTACTACCACCCCTACACGCTTTTCGGCACGCGGGTCGGCTTTGAAGACGTCCTTATCGGATTTTTCTACGGCGGGGTAGGGGCGGCGATATACGAGCTGTTTTTCTTCAAACAGCGAAACTATTCTTCAAGGCCCGGCAGCGCGCCCGGGGCGGCGTTCGCCCTCATCCTGGCGTTTGCGGGCATGTATGCGGGAGCGTTCGTCTATCCGCCTCTGACGATTTACGGGCTTCTCGCGGTTATGTTTCTGGTCGGGACTTCAATTATTGTGTACCGGCCGAACCTGATAAAGCATGCGTTTGTTTCGGGCGCTCTTATGGTCGCGCTCACGTTTATCTTCTTTCAGATCTTCATCACGATATTCCCGGGAATCGTGAATGCGTGGTGGGAATTGGATAAAATCTCAGGCATTTTAATTTCCGGGATTCCCTTAGAGGAACTTCTGTTCGCCTTTTTGTGGGGCTATGTGTTAGGCCCCGCGTCCGAAGCGGTTGCAAAGATGCGCCTCAGGGATGTCCTGAAGTTTTAGAGGGCTTGGTATACTGCAGGAGTGGAAACGCTTCTTATCGGTCTTGTTGTCCTTTTGTTGGTCGTGAACGCGGTCATTCTGTATGTCGTCTTTTCAAAAAAGGAGAAAAAAGACGACGGACAGGGGCTTTCCTTAATTCAGCAGCAGATAGCGGAATTAACGCGGACTCTGGACGCGCGTGTTGCGGAATCATCAAAGCAGGTGCACGATTCTATGCGTTCACAGTTATCCGAATCCGCAAAAATGATACGGGATGTAACTGAAGGTCTTACAAAACTGGACGAAACAAACCGGCAGGTGGTCAGTTTTGCCGACCAATTACAGAACCTGCAGGACATTCTGAAGAATCCGAAACAGCGCGGCATTTTAGGTGAGTACTATCTGGAAACCGTTCTGAAAAACGTGATGCCGCCGGGCTCTTTCCAGATGCAGTACACGTTCAAAAACGGAGAAATCGTGGACGCCGTCGTTTTCATGCGCGACCGCATCATCCCGATTGATTCCAAGTTCTCCCTGGATAACTACAACAAAGCAATAAGCGCACGCGAGGGTGCGGACCGTGAAGCGTTTGAAAAAGCATTCAAGCAGGATTTGAAAATCCGTATTGATGAAACGTCAAAATACGTGCGTCCCGAAGAGAATACGATGGAATTCGCATTCATGTTTATTCCGTCGGAAGGTGTGTATTACGATCTTCTGGTGAACCAGGTGGGCGCGATGAAAACCAACACCCGCGATCTGATTGAGTACGCGTTCAGCAAGAAAGTGATTATTGTTTCTCCGACGTCGTTTCTCGCGTATTTGCAGACCGTTCTGCAGGGTTTGAAATCCCTCCAGATAGAGGAGCAGGCGAAGGATATCCAGAAACGGGTGGGAGATTTAGGCAGACATTTGGGCAGCTATGATGAGTATATGAAAAAGCTCGGCGTTACGTTGCAGACAACCGTGAACCACTACACCGCCGCGTACAAGGAATTCGGAAAGATAGACAAAGACGTGATGAGGATTTCGGGTCAATCCGCGGGCGTGGAGCCGCTTTCCATTTCCGGAGTTGAGCGCGACTCCTGATTCATATGGGCGCGTGCGAGGTAGTTTTGCTCGACACGAAAAAGAAAAGAAAGTGGATTCGTCATTGGTACAACGATACCGTGGACGCCATGTTCGGTGATTTTGACGGAGGTCTCTACGCTACAAAAGGGGAGGATATATGGGAAGTGCACGAATATCAGGGGCCGAGAAATCTCTTCGGGAATGACATACTGCCGAAGCCTAAGATCGGCGACACGCGGTATCCGACCATGCACAAGGTTGTTCTGGAGCGCGACGACGACCGTCTGGTAACGCGCACGGGAGAGAGACTCCGTGTCTATGCGCTTGCGTACGCGCCTCTCGGCGAGACTGAAAAAGGAGTCTGGGAGAAGCAGCTGCCGAAGCCTTCGCGCGGTCAATAGAGCAGAAATCCGTATCCTTGACCGGTTGTAAGCCTGTTGCATAATGCTCCCTATGGCGCAGGAGGGCGGGAACTTGGTGAGCTTGAAACCCCTCATGTATTCGCAGGTAGCTCAGGAAGCATGGATAAACGGCGACGGAAAAATCGGCGTGAGATTCGCACAGCAGCAATGGATTGTAGAGGGCGCTGCAGGTGTGGCGCCGTGGTCCGAGGTGAGCTCGGATTCGGTGCAGGAACTTTTCGGCACCTACATGTCTCTTGTGTCAATAAAACGTTTGGCAAGGGTTTTGCAAAGAGCTGAAGGGGCATTAGTCCCGCTTTTCCGTTACAGTGAATGCAGGTTACCGATCTCGGAGGTGCGCGAGATGGGACGCTGGAGGAAACCGGAAGTCTGGGAGCGAGACGTATTCTTGCGGCAATAGTAATCCGCAAACGCAGCGTTGCTCGGGTTGCACGTCAGTCCGGGCGGAGTATTCTGAATACAGTATGGGGGATGTGGTATTTCTCAACGAGAAAAATCCGAAGAGAAAGACACTTCGTTTTTGGTGGGAAGATATCGTAGATGATTTTGACGTGTGGGGGAACGAACTCGTAGCCCACCACAGCGGTCTGATGTGGGACGTGGATCCAAAAGCACTCATTTCAACGAGCGATGCGGATATACATCGGTCCGAAAAGATACGTGGAGTTCTTGTTCCACCGATGTGCAGGGTCGGTTTACTGAGAAAGGTAAAGTTGCCTCCGCGATGGAAGGGGGACGCAGAGTATGGGCCACTTCGGTTCAACGGGTACGTCCCGCTTTTACGGGAAGTTACCCTCCCGTGGCATTGTCCGGATGAGCTCCGCCGCAAATATTAGACATGGTTACCGAAACCGTGAGGGTGCAGTATCATAGGGGAGATGTGCGGAATATTTGCGTATACGGGAGATAAGAAGGCGCAGCCCATTCTTCTTGAAGGTCTTCAGTCACTGGAGTACCGCGGGTACGATTCCGCGGGTATTTTTATGCCGGGCTCGCCTCTGGTAAAAACACCCGGCGCGGTGACGGAGCTGCGGCAGAGGGTACATTTTACGTCGGACGCGAAGAGCGGAATCGCGCACCTGCGGTGGGCAACCCACGGAGAACCGACCGAAGTGAATGCCCATCCGCATGCCGACTGTAACGGCGACGTGTATGTTGCCCACAACGGGATTATTGAGAATTTCAGCGAACTCAAAGAGGAGCTCAAAAAGAGAAAACATACATTTAAATCCGACACCGACACCGAAGTCCTGGCGCATCTCATTGAAGAGGGTATTACTTCGGGAAAATCGTTTGAAGATTCGGTTGTGGATACTTTGGGGAAAGTCCGCGGCACATACGGGCTTCTGATTTCATATGCGAAAGAGCCCGGCACGGTCATTACGGCGCGCATGGGTTCTCCCGTTGTCTTAGGTCTGGGAGACGGAGAAAATTTCGTAGCGTCTGATGCCACGCCGATTTTGCGCCACACCAAACAGGTGGTGTTCCTCTCCGACGGCGACGTCGCCATCATCACGCCGGACTCCCACCGTGTACGAACGTTGTCCCAACATGAAATCAACCGTCCTTCGGAAACTGTTGACTGGAATGCTGAAGAGGCATCAAAAGGCGGATATCCGCATTTCATGCTGAAAGAAATCAATGAAGCACCCGAGGTGCTGGAGAACGCTATCCGCGGACGTCTGATACCGAAAGAGGGAAGAGTGAAGTTGGGCGGTATTGAATCAGTCGCGGATCAACTCGCGGGTTTGGACCGCCTGCTGATTACCGCGTGCGGGACCGCGTACTATGCGGGGCTTGTAGGCGAATATCTGATTGAAGATTTGGGCGGAGTTCCCGTTGAAGTTGAACTCGCTTCCGAGTTCCGGTATCGGAAACCGATTATCAGGAAGGGAACGGCGGTACTGGCGGTTACGCAGTCGGGCGAGACACTGGATACTCTTGAGGCGATACGCGAGGGAAAACGGCGCGGCGCGCTGACGCTGGGTGTTGTGAACACCGTAGGCGCCACGATTGCCCGCGAGACGGACGCAGGTGTGTA
>CAYHUW010000026.1:5314-10920 GCA_964359685.1 uncultured Candidatus Saccharibacteria bacterium | reverse complement strand
CGCGTACACTATCCGCGGGTTCGGTAAGTTCGGTTTTCGGACGGCGTATTTAAACGTACACCGCTCGCCCGAAGCGGTGTCATTGGTGCGGCGCGCCATCCGCACGATAAATGATAATGTTCCGTGGATTTCCCGTGCGTCCCTGGAAGGCAATAAGCTCCATGCCTCGGTCGCGCGTTTCATGCCGAGGAAACAATCGCGCAGAGTAGGTCGGCATTTGTCTTCTCAGACCGCATTCTTCCGACAGACTCTGGATAATATCGCCATCCTTCAGAAAGAAGGGCGCACGTGGACCGTGAAGACGGTTATACCGCTCCGCACCGAGACGCCGTTTTTTACCGGTGCCCAGTACGATGATGCGGCGGTCCTTGCTTTTTAGAGTTCCAGATACGTCAGCAGAAACATCAGCGTAATGCCGATGAGAAACGAAATAAGCTCAATCGCCCTCCGCTTGTTGTCGCTTGTTTTGTGGAGCTCAGGGATGAGATCGGTTGCGGCGATGTAGATAAATGCACCCGCAGTGAATGCCGCGATTATCGCGCCGAATGATTCAAACGACTCGTGCAGCATGAGCACAATCCCCGCTCCGATAAATGCAATCAGTCCGGATGCGAAGTTATACAAAAGCGCTTTTGTGCGCGAGAGCCCGCTGTGAATTAAAAGCGCGTAGTCCGCGATTTCCTGCGGGATTTCATGGAGGAAGACCGCAATCGCGGTTGTGAATCCGACGACGGGGGAGACGAGGAAACTTGCGGCGATGACCGCGCCGTCCACAAGATTGTGTATGCCGTCGGCGACCAGAACCATCGGGGCCAGATGTTTCGGATGATTATGCGCTTCCTCTTCTTCATGCTCCTCCTCCGGACCGTGGTGCGCGTGGTGCCAGCGGAGGTATTTTTCAAGAATAAAAAATGCGACGATGCCGGTGACTACCGCAAGTCCGAAGACGCGGTCGTCCCCGATTTCTTCAAGCGCTTCGGGAATCAGGTGCACGACCGCGTCTCCGATCATTGTGCCGGCCGCAAGTCCGATGAGGACAAACAACACTTTTTTCATCGCGGCCTCGCGCAGGGAGAATACGGCAACACCCGCAAAAGACACCAGGCTGACTGCCGCTATGCTCCCGAGAATGTAGAGGGTTTCCATGTCTGTAAGAAGTATATGCCTTAAACCGTCATGCTGTATTATATAAGCCATAGTAAGTAATTCAGTTTAGATATGCAAAACGAAGACAAAGGCCAGATGCGGAAAGGGGTTTTGGAGAACCCGTGGGTCGGCAAGCTTGCCGCTCTCTTTCTTTTGATGGCAACGGTGTTTATGGCGGCAAAAGCCGTGAACGCGCTTATTAATTTTGATGCGATTACGACTCCGCCTTCCAATGTGATTACGGTCACCGGCGAAGGCAAGGTGTCGGCTGCTCCCGATATCGCGCAGATTTCGTTTACTGTTTCCGAGGAAGCGGTGACCGCGTCGCAGGCACAGGATTTGGCGGCGAAGAAAATCAACATTGCGCTCGCTCTTTTGAAAGAAAAGGGCGTGGACGAGAAAGATATCAAGACGAGCTCATACAATATCTCTCCGAGATATTCGTACCAGCCTCCGTGCTACAACTACCCGTGTCCCTACAATGAAGCGGCAAAAATAATCGGGTTTACGGCGTCCCAGACCGTTGAGGTAAAGGTGCGGGATATAGACAATACCGGCGACGTGCTGTCTACGCTCGGCGATTCGGGGGTTGCAAATCTGTACGGTCCGAACTTCATGATTGAAGAAGAGGATGCGCTCCAGGCTGAAGCCCGCGAGAAGGCGATAAAAGAGGCGCGCGCACAGGCGGAGCAGCTTGCAAAAGCACTCGGCGTTCGCGTGACGCGCGTCGTCTCCTACTCGGAAAACGGAGGATACCCCGGCCCGTATTACCGCGCGGATGCGGCGGTGGCTATGGGCGGAGCTGAAAAAACAGTCCCCTCAATTCCCGCGGGAGAAAATGAAATTATGGTCAGTGTTTCCGTGACCTACGAGGTTCGGTAAGACTCTATACAGACCGCAAAAAAGCCCCTAAATGGGGGCTTTTTTGATGCCATAATCGCACGCTTGACAAACATGTCTTTGTATGCTACTATACGCATATATGGATAATACCTTCGTCAAGAGAGTTGCTTTTGCCGCCGCGCTCGGTCTTTCCGCTGTTTCAAGTCCCGCCGAGGCAGGTCCTTTTGGAGACATCTCTTATGCCCGTCAGGATCTCGCGGACGATACACAGCAGGCATGCGGTAGGGCGCGCGTAGAGGCTGCCGAAGAACGACGCCGTCTCAGACTGGCTGATTTTGACCTTGCTGCCGCTGAAACCGAGAGTGAACGACTAAGTATTAGGCGTGAAATCCTCGAGATTCAAGAGGCTGCACGGGTTGAACGGCAGGAAATCATTGCCGACCTTCAGGAAGATACGATAGCCCAGTCTGACATCCTCGGTCGCCGTGCCATGGCTCAGTTGAGCTCCAATGCCCCGGTTTTTATAGCTCAGTGTGCCCGGAGCGGTCAGTAACCGTATTGACGAACACTTGAATTAAGAGTAGTATAAAAAAAGCCCCCGAAGGGCTTTTTTTATAGAGGCGGCCTTCGAGGAAAACATATGAATTCATTTCTTGATTATCTGAGAGGCGTCCGGTCGGAATTGACGCACGTGTCGTGGCCGTCGCGCGACCAGGCGATTGCGTATACCGCACTCGTCATCGGCATTTCCCTCATTGTGGCGTTTACCCTCGGCGCATTTGATTTTCTGTTTACATTCGGTCTGGAAGAAATTTTGAGATACACAAACTAATATGGCAAAACAAACACAAGGTACGCGCGCATGGTACGCGGTTCACACGTATTCGGGGTATGAGAATGCCGTGCAGCGCAATTTAAAACAGCGCATTGAATCCCTCGGCATGCAGGGAAAGATTTTCAACGTCGTCATTCCGACGGAAAAGAAAATTAAAGTAACCGGCGGCAAGCGGGCTACGGTGGAGGAGAAGATTTATCCGGGCTATATTCTGGTGGATATGATCGTGGACGACGAAAGCTGGTACATCGTCAGAAACACTCCCCGCGTCACGGGCTTCGTCGGCTCGGGTGTTACTCCCGTGCCCCTGACCGAAGAGGAAATCGGCATGCTCTTTAAGCGCATGTCCACGGATTCCGTGAAGCACAAGATTGATTTCATGGTCGGCGAGCCTGTGGTTGTGGCTGACGGTCCGTTCAAGGATTTGGAGGGAAGAATCGGCGAGATTGACGAGGACAAAGGCAAAATCAAGGTCTTGGTGTCCATGTTCGGCCGCGAGACGCCCGTTGAACTGGATTTCTTGCAGGTTCGGAAAATTTAGTAAATATTATGCGCGAAGCAAATTAGATTTACTTGACCCCGCCCTCTAAGCAGCCAGTGATGAGCATAGAGGGCGGGGTGGAAGTTTTTCTAAACTCGTGTACACTCGTTAAGCAAAACTAACCATGGCAAAAGTCGTAAAGAAAATTAAACTCCAGGTTCCGGGCGGCAAGGCAACGCCTGCGCCTCCGGTCGGTACCGCGCTTGGTCCCGCAGGTGTGAACATCGGCGAGTTCGTCAAGCAGTTCAACGATAAAACCCGCGACCAGATGGGGGACATTCTTCCGGTTGAGATTTCGGTCATGGACGATCGCTCGTTTACGTTTGTCGTAAAAGTTTCACCCGCGTCGCGCCTTATTTTGAAGGTCGCGAAGCTTGAAAAAGGCTCGCAGAAACCGCCGTCAAAGGTAGGAACGCTCACGAAGGCGCAGGTTCGCGAAATTGCAGAGAAAAAAATGCCGGACTTGAACACCACCGACGTTGAACAGGCGGAGAAAATCATCATGGGCACTGCGCGCTCCATGGGAGTGGAAATCAAATAGTCTTTCTTTCATGAAGAAAGGAGAAAAAATAACCGAAGTGCTCCCTCCGGAGGTTGAGTCGTTTATCGCGGCTGCCGTGGAGTGGCATGAGGAAGCATACCGAAGGCATATCCGTATGCTGCGGCGTCTGTGGGGATACACAAGAAACGACAAGTATGACGTGCAAATGACACGCCCGGAAATTTTAAGCATCGTTACAAGTCTGAATCGCAAACGCAGAGGCTTACAGGAACGACATGAGCATGTATACGCTAAAGCGATACGCCGCGCCCGCCCCCGCGCTTCCGGAGAGCAGGCAGGTATCAAACATCCAAACGGTGCCGATCCATTTCATATAAACGGCGTTCCGCATGACGATGACCATATCATCCCTGCAGATTGACGTTCTCCGTCCGCCGAAGGACGATTTGTTTTCAAAAATACAGGCGTCGGCGCTTTCCTTGGAGGAAGGAGATTGTATAGCCGTTGCGTCAAAAGTCGTCGCGATTCACCAGGGCAGGTGCGTACCGCGCGATGTCTCAAAGAAAGAAGAACTCATCCGGCAGGAAGCCGATGTATATTTGGATGAACCGATGACGCAGGGCGTCATACACACGATTAAGAATAATACGCTGATCGCAAACGCGGGCATTGATCCGTTCGGCGGGTACCACATACTCTGGCCTGAAAAGCCCAAAGAAACGGCTGAAGAACTTTTGAACTGGTTTAAGAAAACCTATAGTAAGAAAAATTTGTATCTGGTTATTGTTGACTCACGAAGTGTATTTATGCGGCAGGGAGCGGTCGGCATTGCGCTTGGTTGGGCGGGCTTCAATCCTCTGTACGACAACAGGAAACGGAAAGATTTACTCGGCTTTGACTCCGGCGGTACGCAGACCAATTTACCCGACTCATTAGCCGCCGCCGCAGCGCTTGCGATGGGGGAGGCGAACGAGCAGACGCCGCTTGCGGTTATCCGCGGATGTAAGTTTTTGCCGAACGACAAGCCGAGCCCGGACGAGTTTGAAATCGGAATTGAAAAAGATATTTACGCGCCGTTTCTGAAAAAGGATTGGAGAAAGGGCGGGGGTGGTTCTTAAATAAATTGCAGTATAAGGGCCTAGTCCGTAATGTCACCGTGGTAACATGTTACCACGGTGACATTATACGTAAGTGGAGAATAGTAAGGGGAGAATAAGGTAAAACCGGCGTCCGTCGTATCCCTGGGCTTACGCCCAAGGTTTTTCGCGGACGCCACCATGGGGTTTTTCCGGATACGGAGCGCACCACCGTGCGCTCTTTTCTCAGGCGACCATTCACCCCCTTTGCTTGCGCTCGGGACTCTCTGGCTTCGCCAATCCGGTAGAAGCGGCGTAAACGGAAGGGGGATTTAACGGTCAAGAGTGATGAAGGTGTACGCAACGCCTTCGTGTTCACCTTTTTCTTCGGAAACTATTTTTGTGAAGTCTGTGTACTCGGGGAAAAATACATCCGCGGGTTTTTCCGCGTGAATGAGCGTGAGGTACAGGCGGTCGGTGAAGGGAAGTGCCTGTTTGTATATTTCGCCCCCGCCGATGATGAAAACTTCTTCGTTATCAAGCGCTTTTGCCCGTGCGAGCGCATCTTCAATAGAATGCGCGATGACGCAATTTTCCTGCCGGTATTCGCGGTCGCGGGTGATGATAATGTTCATTCGCCCCGGGAGCGCCCGCCCGATTGAT
>CAYHUW010000026.1:4498-5304 GCA_964359685.1 uncultured Candidatus Saccharibacteria bacterium | reverse complement strand
TGATGGGGTGCGCAAACGTGATGTCTTTAAAATGTTTTAAATCCGCGGGGATTTTCCACAGTAAATCGTTATCTTTCCCCAGCCCGCGGTCTTTTTCGCTTATTGCGGCGATTGCAGAGACTAACGGCTTTTTTTGTGCCACGCTATCTTCGGATTATTTTTTCTTCTTACTTTTTTTCTTCGCGTCGCGGTCGGCCCACAGTTTGGGCAGAATCATTTCGGGTTTCCACTCTTTCTTCAGTTTCTTTAGATCGGTTGATGACTGATACTTGCCTGTCTTTGTATAGTCGTTATCAAGAATCGGTCCTGTTTCAAAAAAGACAATTTGTGCGATTCTACGGCCGACCACCAAGGGAATAATGTAATTTTTGGAGTTGTTGGTGATTTCCATCGCCCAGCGGTTGATGAAACCCACGTCGCCCCAGCCCGCACATTTACAGACTTCAATGAAGTTTCTGCCGAGTGAAGAGCGCGCCTTCATCATGGTCGTCACGCTCTCACGCCCGCCGATAAATTCTTGTGTGTGTGCGAGAATTGTTTCTCCGGGCTTAAGCAGTATCACTTTGTCATTCGGCTGTATCCCTTCCCACTTGAAATTGTATTTCCTGAACGCTACTTTTGCCGCTTCGGCGCGCTGCGGTTTATCCGCGCCCCATACGTGGTCGGAATGTTTCTTGCTCCAGATGTTGTAGAGCGAGTGGTTATACTTACTCGGCTGTTCACGGAAATAGTATTCGCCGAGAGTTACGTCGTAGCTAGAGGTCGCCAAGTTTTTGCGGTTGAACGGTTCAATAACAACCGTACCT
>CAYHUW010000026.1:0-4488 GCA_964359685.1 uncultured Candidatus Saccharibacteria bacterium | reverse complement strand
CTGCCACTGTTGAAAACTTCGGGCCTTCAATAATAACAACCGTACCTTTTTTCTTATGCTCAAGGATTTTTCTGTCGGAAAGTGCCATTCCGACAGGTTACAAGGAAGAGCCGAAAATACCAAATCGGCACCCGAAATGGCTACGAAACCTGCTCAGAATGAGCGGTTCTTTTGGAGAAAATCACCGCGTTTCTTCCATACAAATACAAAATCAGACCATTCGCGTACGTTGAATTTGAATATCTGCGAGAGCTCCATGCTCTTTCCCCAGTCAAACGGCATTTTAGAGGATACAGGGACTCTGGAGTTTTCTCTTGTGGAACCGTACACGTGCGACACAAAGTATCCTCCGGGACGAAGGAGCATTGCCGCAACGGCGGTCAACTCTGTTACCGGGTATAGGCTTGTCGCTTTTCTATCAAACACATGTCTCCCGCAGATGATGTTGGGTCTGGCTCCTCCCAGCCGTTCAAGCAGAAGCGGGTATAAGGCGCCAATGTCCTGCCCTTGGAAATGTGCGGTGTTTTCCGAATCGCGTACGTCAAAGCCTGCATTTCGGTCGGGGCCCAACTTGGACATGAAAATATCTGCGTGCTCACCGAGCAGAAGTTTTTTAAGGGAGTCTTCAATATTATCGGGGCTGACGGCGGCCAATTTCCATTCCGGATGTCGGTCTGCCAGGTGTTTTATAGGAGGAACAAATGAGGGGAGACGAGCCCCGTTCGTTGAGAGCAAAAAAGCCTGATCTTGATTGTAACTCCACGCTCCTTTCCCGGGGCGCACCGGCCTGCTCATGTAGTGTTCGGTCGGAATGGGACCGACTTCCACGATTGCGGGCGGCAAAGAGGCGGGGTCAAGGTTTTGCGCCAGATGTTCAATCGTGACAACTAACGGAATCGCTCTCGGATGTATTTCGGGCTTCTTCTCGGCGACTCCGCGCGGAATATGGAAAAACCAGTTTCCGTCTACGATTGCGGCTCGCGTCCTTTGATTCGGGTTTTCCCTCACGATGTGCATTAGGAATCACGGGCGTTCTTTTGTCAAACGGCTGTCTTTATCCCGGTAGACGGATGTAAAACGCCACACTTGACACCTGCAACCTGCGAGCGCACAATCATGACCCATATGTCCGGTTCACTTGAATTGCGGGGAGGGTTGAAAGTTTACTTTTCTTCCGATGAAGAAAAGAGAGCTTTTGAATACTATCTCAAGTCAGGTGAAGATTTTCTTAAAAGAAATCGAAGGAAAATTACTATCCGGGATATTTTCCCGGATGGGGGCGGCTCCCGCATGGAGTATGCAAATCCTGCAGCCAAAGCTCTCGGTGAGGCGCTCTTAACCCCGTCGGAACCGCCGACTCCCGCTTCGGGGTTCAACCGCGCCCCATCAGGCATTTCTCTGGTCTCGGTCGTTGAAGTGCTCTTTAAAGAAGCGCATGAGTTGGGTTACGAGGTTACGTCAGACGTTTTTGAATCTGAAGAAGACTTGGTCAAAGTGCGCACTCTTTCCCGTAAGAAAAAATAGAGGCCGCCAACTGCTTTGATAAATACAACAGTGGAGTCGTTTAAACTGCCATTTTTGCTTTGATGGTCGGGTGTGATTGGTAGTTCAGGAGTTCAATATCTTCCATTTTAAAATCATCAATGTTTTTGACGCTTTGGTTTAGTTTAAGTGTAGGCAGGGGATAGGGCGTTCGCGCGAGCTGTTCTTTAACCGCATCAAAGTGGTCGTGATAGATGTGGACGTCACCCAAGGAATGAACGAACTCATGCGCTTTTAGTCCCGTTACCTGCGCCACCATGTGCAAGAGTAGGGAATAGGATGCGATATTAAACGGCACGCCGAGGAACACATCACACGAGCGTTGGTGCATCAGAAGCGAAAGTTTTCCCGCCTGACCTGAGCTTGTCGAAGGTTCCACGAAAAACTGAAAAAACATATGACACGGCGGAAGCGCCATTTCTGAAATCTCGCCGGGGTTCCAGGCGGACACAATCAATCGGCGGTCGGTCGGGTCTTTTTTTATTTTTTCTATAACTTCCGCAAGCTGGTCCACGGTCGCTTGCCCTGAGGGATTCGAAGGGTCCGCGGGCTTACGCCACTTTCGCCACTGCACTCCGTATACGCGCCCCAAGTCGCCCGGGAATTTCGCTTTCGGAGCCCAATAGGGGGCTTCGGCGTTGTCGGTCCATATAGTGCGTTCGCTTCCGTTGAGTTCTTTCAGGCGGTTGTCATCGCCCGAGCCTTCTATAAACCATAAGAGTTCGGATTTTGCCGCTTTGAATGCAAGCTTCTTCGTAGTCATTGCGGGGAAACCGTCTGCCATATTAAAACGCATCTGGAGGCCGAACATTGCACGCGTTTTCCCGTTTCTGGTTTCCCTGTCATGCCCCTCGTCCATTACTTTCTTCAGGAGATTCAAATACTGTTGCATGGATGTATTATAGCGAGAGTATCCGTATGAACAAAAAAGGGAAATTTGTCGTTTTTGAAGGAGGGGAAGGAAGCGGTAAAGACACGCAGATTGAACTTCTGAAAGCAAAGTACCCTGACGCCGTATTTACCAAAGAGCCGGGGGGGACAAAATTCGGGATGGAAATGCGTAGGTTGCTTCTTGAGTGGCGGGACGGCGATATTGATGCGCTTGCGGAGCTTTTCTTTTTTTCAGCCGCTCGAGTGCAATTTATGAAAGAAGTCGTTTCTCCCGCACTTGCCGAGGGCAAAACGGTTTTTTCAAACCGTTTTGCCCTCTCAACGATTGCATACCAGGTGTATGGACGGGAACGTCCTGACCTTTTAGACATCGCAAAACTCGCTATTGAAAAAGCGGTCGGCGCCGATATGCCCGACCTCACGATTTACCTGGACATAGATCCCGCGGAGGGGATTCGGCGCGTTGAAAGCCGCAAAGACGGCAAGACGCGATTTGATGCGGAATCGTCGGCGTTTCATGCGCGTGTTCGTGAAGGGTTTCTGAAGCATGTAGGCGATTTCGGCGAACATGTCGTTATTGATGCATCAGGGTCTGTTGAGGATGTGCGGAAAGAGATAGAAAAAGCCCTTCGTTCCGTCATTGACTAGCGTATTTTCTTTTCTCTTAATGTCAGCGTGGTAACATGTTACCACGCTGACATTAAGGAAGTCGGGTTATAGAATCTTGTGACTATAGAATTCACGCTTGAGTGGCTGTGGAATACGTTCTTTAGACAGACGTAGAGGATGCAGGGTATACTCGGGGCATGAACTCACCATTTCTCGATGCCCAGGATAAAGAAGTAGCGGGAGCGATACACGGGGAGGAGAAGCGGGAAGAAGAGGGGTTGGAATTAATCCCGTCGGAAAATTACGTATCCAAAGCAACCCGCGAAGCGATGGGCTCTGTGATGACGAATAAATATTCCGAAGGGTATCCGGGCGCGCGCTACTACGGCGGTCAGATGTATACCGACATCGTTGAAAACATCGCCCGCGACAGAGCAAAACAACTTTTCAACTGCAAATTTGCAAATGTGCAGCCGCTTTCGGGCGCGCCCGCGAATGTTGCCACGTATTTCGCGCTTCTTGAGCCCGGAGACACTGTTCTCGGTATGGATCTCTCCCACGGCGGGCACTTAACGCACGGGCACCCCGTGACGTACCTCACAAAGATTTTTAAATTCGTCCGGTACAAGATGAAAGATACGACGACGGGTGAGATTGATTACGACGAAATGCGCGAGGTCGCAAAGCGTGAGAAGCCGAAAATCGTTCTCGCAGGCTACTCTGCCTATTCACGCGAATTGGACTACGCCGCTATTTCTTCAATCGCAAAAGAGGTGGGAGCGATTTCCATGATGGATGCCGCGCATATCGCGGGTTTGATTGCAGGCAAGGCGCACAAGAATCCGTTTGATTTCGGCATTGATATCGTTACGACAACAACACACAAAACGCTTCGCGGTCCCCGAGGCGGCATGATTTTGACGAAAGAAAACGAAGACATCGCGAAAAAAATAGACAAATCCATTTTCCCCGGTTTTCAGGGGGGCCCGCACATGCACCAGGTAGCGGCAAAAGCGGTCGCGTTCGGTGAAGCGCTGCACCCGTCGTTCAAGGTTTACGCCGCGCAGATTCTGAAGAATGCGAAAGCGATGGAGGCGGTGTTTGCAAAAGAGAACGTGCGAATGATTGCAGGCGGCACGTCTAACCACCTGATTCTTGCGGATGTGTTCGGCTCATTGGGCGTTACGGGGCGCGATGCGGAAACGGTTCTGGACGAAGTCGGTATCACGCTCAATAAGAACGCGATTCCGGACCACGTACGGAAGCCTATGGATCCCTCAGGAATCCGTTTCGGCACGCCCGCCATTACGACCCGTAAATTTATGGAGAAAGAATGCGCGCGCGTTGCGGAACTGATGATTCAGACCCTCAGAAACAAAGACAATGCGGATATGAAAACGAAAATCCGTGCGGAAATAAAAGAAATGGCGCTTGCGTTCCCGATCC
>CAYHUW010000025.1:0-11802 GCA_964359685.1 uncultured Candidatus Saccharibacteria bacterium | reverse complement strand
GACCGTGCGAAGGCGCGGCGTAAGGACTTAGCTTAAAAAAGATACCGTATTATATGCGGTATGAACTTGTGGGTTGAGGTACTCTTGCTTTTCGGCATTCTGGTCGTCAACAGGCTCACATTTATTTATGTCTTTAACCGAAGGCTGCATCTTTCGTTTTCCAAAAATCCGACACTGACTTTTTTGTATTTCATTTTCATGGGGTTTGCGGTCGCCGCGCTTTTTTGGAGTTATACGAAAGAACTTCTTTTCCCGCACTCTATTCTGAGCGTATTTGTGTGCCTGGTGGTCCTCACCGTCGTCAATCCGTGGATCTATGACCGCCTGCAGGCATTGAATAAAGAGCCTGACCACCTGGCGAAAGCAAATCCCGACCAGCAGTTTCTGCTGATTGAAGATAAATATTTGCTTTCAAAAACCGGCGACGTCTTATTTCAACAGCTTGTCGCGGGCATTCTGATACTGCTTATGTCAAAGGCCGGCGTGCCTTTTGATACTCTCGTCCCCGTATTTGCGGGTGTCTTTTTTCTTTCGCATATACATATGTTTCTTTCAACGCGTGTCATTTGGGCTCTGTATTTCTCTCTCTTTGCGGCGCTCGGGGGGTTTGTGCTGCCGTTTTTGCTGCTCAATGTAGAAGGCGGCATTTACTACGCCATTGCGATACACATGCTCTGGTATGTGGGGAGCGGAGCCTTCTTTGGGTTTCTGGAAAATGACGCAGGCTTACGAAGAGGAAAATAAAAGTGTGCTTTCATTTTCTCTGAGTACCGCCTGCGCAAGCGAAGCGTCCGCAGGCTTGAGAGTAAAGCGTACCTGATATACTACGTATGTTCCTTCGGGGTTGGGTGGAAGTCCCAATCGGCGGTAAAGCCCGCCCGCCTTCGCGTAAAGCTTCGGCGGGTGAGACGAGTCCGCGAGCATTAAGAGATTAGTGCACGACTGCGGTTAGATTCCGCGACCGACCGTATAGTCGGGATGAAAGAAGGAAACACCGCAGATTTTTTCTATCATATATGATAGAAGATGGTTTGCGTCGTGCACACCCCGAAAGAACGGGGTGTTTTTATTTATATATAAAATTATGAAAAATACATACACAGGACCGTTCCTGATTTTTATCGCCGCTGTTCTCTGGGGAATTGACGGCCTATTGCGCAGGGAACTCTTCTCGCTCCCGCCCGCGACAATCGTTTTCTACGAGCATCTTATCGGTCTGGTTATTCTCCTCCCGTTTTTGTTGCTTCATTGGAAAAAAGAAAAACTGACCAAAAAAGAATGGAGCGCAATCGGACTCGTGGCGCTTCTCTCCGGGGTTCTGGGAACTCTTTTCTTCACGACCGCTCTTCTAAAAATTAACTTCATTCCGTTCTCGGTCGTGTTTCTCATTCAGAAACTTCAACCGTTGTTTACCCTCGTAACCGCGGCGCTTGTTCTTAAAGAGCGCATTACGAAGCACTACCTGGGCTGGGCGGCGCTTGCGCTCATTGCCGGATATTTCGTCACATTCCCGAACGGAATGGTGAATTTCGGCGAGGGAGGAGCGTACCTTTCCGCCGCACTCTTTGCGCTTTTAGCGGCAATCGCTTGGGGCGCTTCAACGGCGTTTTCCCGCTTTACGCTTCTCGGACATTCTCACACCTTCATTACCGGTTTACGGTTCCTGATTACCGTTCCGATAGCATTCCTTTTTGTACTCGGGATGAATGCGGCGCCCTCGCTTTCGGCGGTTACCGGCGGACAATTTATTACGCTTCTCGTCATTGCGCTCTCAACCGGCATGTTTGCCTTGTGGGTGTACTATCGCGGACTTAAAAAAACTCCCGCCTCCGTATCAACGATTGTAGAGTTGGCATTCCCCATGACCGCGGTGCTTCTTGATTACTTCATCTACGGGACGGTTCTTGCGCCTTCGCAGTACTTTGCGGGTGCGGTTTTGCTCTTTGCGATGTACCGCGTATCGCGGCTTATGGGTACGGTGGCCCGCGCGCCCGTTGAATAACATCGGGTTGTTGTCGGTTTTTCAGGATTTTACAAACTGTCTCGGGAGGTGTATGTTCATGAGTCGTGGCTGAACAGACACTTGTTGAGAAGCAAAAAAGACCCGGGAAACGCCGTCGTCCCGAGAGGCCTCAGGACGAGATTTTTATTCTGCACATAGGAAAGAGAATAAAAAAAAGAAGGCAGCATATGGGTATGACTCAGATGGATTTGGGTGCTGCAGTCGACTCTGCTTACCAGCAAATTCAGAAATACGAGTGCGGCACAAACAGAGTTTCGGTAGTGACGCTTTATAGAGTTGCCTATGCTCTCAGGATTCCTTTAAGTTATTTTTTCGAAGGTCTACCGCCTGAAGTCGTCCTTCAGACGGAGGCGATTGAAAATCCCGCGATGCATGCATTGCAGGCAAGTGCGCGCGAACTTGCCGAGGGTGGGGTAAGTGCAACAGATTTACACGGGCTTGTTGATACTGCGCTCTCCCGAACTACGTAACCGTTCGAACTGGAGTAGCCCGGTAATCGGGCGTATAATAATCAGATGAATCAAAATACCGGTCCCATCATTATCGGCATTGTCGTTCTTGCGATTGTTGCCGGTGGTTTAGTCTTTTTCGGGTCTTCACAAAACCCCGCCTCCGGTTCAAATAAGCTTGATTCGTTCGCGCAGTGCATTAAAGACAGCGGCGCTATTTTCTACGGTGCATTCTGGTGTCCGCACTGCCAGGCGCAGAAAAAGCTGTTCGGGGCCTCGGCTAAACTTCTGCCGTATGTTGAATGCTCTACGCCCGACGGGAACGGACAATTGGATCAATGCAAGACAAAGGACGTGAAAAGCTATCCGACGTGGGATTTTCCGGACGGCACGCGACTTAACGGTGAACAGCAGCTTTCGGTTCTTGCGGAGAAAACGCAGTGCGCGCTTCCTGAATAAGCTCGTATGACGATCTTTGAGCTTAACTACATCGTTGCCCTGGGCACTGTCGCTCTTCAAGTCGGCGCGATTCTTCTTCTTGGTGTTTATTTCTTTAGAAAGAATCCTTTTCTCTCTCCGGTTGCTGATTTTACAGGGAAGTGGGGACTTACGGTCGGCTTTCTTCTTGCACTTACCTCGACCGTCATGAGCCTTATGTACTCAGAATATTACGGCGTGATTCCATGCGGTTTGTGCTGGCTGCAACGCGCTTTTATCTACTCCCAGGTTGTGGTTTTTGCCGTCGCGCTTTTCTTGAAAGACTTGCGTGCCGCCTGGTATTCAATATGGCTTTCGGTGTGCGGTGGCATTGTATCCCTCTATCAACACTTCATTCAGGTAGGCGGTCATGAGCTTGTGCCATGTCCGGCTTCGGGCGCAGGAGATTGCGCAAAACGTTTTATCTACGAGTTTGATTACATCACGTTCCCTCTGGTCGCCTTCTCCGTCTTTGCGTTTCTTATCGTACTCATGCTTTTTGTCCGTGAGCGGGAGCGAAGCCTGAAATGAAGATACACGAGCTGGGGCACGTGGTTTTGTACGTTTCCAATCTTGAGCGGTCGGCTCATTTTTACCGCGACGTATTGGGCTTCCGAGAAATCGCGCACGAGGCCGGACTTGCCGCCTTTTCTTCCGGCCGGACGCACAACGCACTTTTGCTTCTGGAGGTCGGGCGGGAGCCGCGCGAAAAAGGGATGGAACCAGGGTTGTATCACATCGGCTTTAAGGTGGGGGATTCGCCCGAAGACTTACGCGCCGTCTATAGAGAACTGAAGGAGAAAAACGTATCCATTGTCGGAATGTCGGACCACTTCGTAACGCATTCTTTGTATATTCTGGACCCGGACGGGAACGAACTTGAGCTGTATGCCGACGTTTCCGACGAATGGAAGACCGACCCGTCGGCGGTCATGCGTCCCACGCGACCGCTCAAACTGGACTAATGATCGTGGTAGGCTATCGGTATTACTTTAAATAAAAGGCGGTATGTCAATGAAAGTTTTAGGAATTATTGCGGCGGTCGTCATCGTCGGCGGAACGGCCGCGTTTTTTATGATGAATCAGCAGCCGAACACGGAAGGCACTGAAGTTGCTCAAAATCAGGCGACCGCGACCGACGGCGCGTTCAGCGGCTCTCTTGCCGACCTTATGGGCAGAGGCGGAGACTGGCAGTGTACGTTTAACGTAGAGAATCAGGTGTCTAAGTCTTCAGGCACCGTGTATGTCTCGGGAGAAAAATTGCGCGGAGATTTCGCAAGCCGGGTGCCGCAGCTGAATCAGACAATAGACAGTCACATGGTTCAGAGCGGGGGATATGTATACGTGTGGACCTCAATGACCCCGCAAGGTTTTAAGACAAAGTCTGCAATCGGCACTCCCGACGGCACTACGGCGTTTAATGACCAGGGTATTGATATCAATCAGCAGTACGCTTATACCTGCACCCCCTGGACCGCGGACGCTGCACTGTTTGAATTACCCGCAGGGGTAACATTTGCGGGCGGATAACTCGCTTGTATACTGTAAGCATATGGATACAGAACCAGAAGATCAGACCCCGCCGGTGCCCCAAGGATCCGACCCCGCGTTGGACGAAGTGATGAAGGAGCTTGAAAAAGACCCCAAGAAAATGCTTGATGAGATTCCCGTCGTAAAGAAGGAGGAACAGAAATGAGACAAAAAAGAGCGCTTCGGCGCTCTTTTTGTTTCGGCATTTGCAGAATGACCCGCAAAAAGGGAAAATGAGGATATGAACACAAAAACACTCGTACTTCTCGTTGTTGCAGTTGTTATTCTGATCGGCGGGTACATGGTTTTTGCGGGGAGCGCGAATGCGCCGACCGTCGGGGAGGGTGCGCCTTCGGGCGGGACATTTGCATACATCAACGCATCAAAAGATTTGATTATTGTTGATTCACCGAAACCGGGGGAGACCGTCGGGCAGACGTTTTCAATTTCCGGCTCCGCGCGCGGCTATTGGTACTTTGAGGCGTCGTTTCCGGTTGAGATACAGGACGGACAGGGGAATGTCATTGCGCAAACTATCGCGCAGGCGGAGGGGGATTGGATGACGGAGGAATTTGTGCCGTTTAAAGCGAGGGTGGAATTTCCGGCGCCGTACTACGGCGACGTGATTGTTGTTTTGAAAAAAGATAATCCTTCGGGCGAACCCGAGCGGGACGCATCGGTAATGTTTCCGGTGGTGATTCAAAGTTAATTCGCCGTATTTGCGTGTTACGGTATACAGGATGCGCATCGCGATTGCACTCGCTATTCTCTGTCTTGCGGCATTTACCGCACACGCCGTTTCTTACAGTAATGACACCAATTCCGTTGATATTGACTACCAGGGGCCTGCTCCTATAGGCGCTCCCGACAGCAATCTGCCTGAAGGCACCAACGGTTCCGGAGACGGAACTGACTCGTCTACACCGGCAAACTCAGGGGGAACAGACGCCGTAACCGTGACGGTCTCTGTTGATGACGGTAACGGCGGTAACGGCGGAGGAGCATCAGGAGCGGGAGGGGCTACCGCAGGAGGTACCGCGGGAGCTTCAACCGGAGGGGATACAGGGTCTTCGGGCTCAACGGTAACAGGCGAAGACATTTTGAATTCGCTCTTCGGTAATCAGGCGCTCTCCATTTCAGGCGGTTCGGGGGGTTCCGGCGGGGGCGACTATACGATCCGATTGAACGGCAAAAAAGCGCGTGAAGCGCTTAAAGCGCGCGGTGTTTCAAAACTTTCCGTTCAGAACCGCTTTACGTCAAAATTTCTGAGTAAAAAAGATTTTGCGCTGTCGGCGGCGTCGCGCATCCTTGAAAACGAAAACATTGAAGAAGTCATACTGTCACTGAACATTGTGCAGTTGACGTACCGTTCGCAGGGGAGGCTATTCGCGGTTTTCCCGTTCGCGTTTCCGGTCACGGTGGCGGTTAATCCGTACGGAGAAACGCCCGAGACACGGGTGTCGGTAAAATTCCCCTGGTACAGTTTTTTCCTTCAGAAGTATGTTTCCAAGGCTGTACTGATTCGCGACATCAATGCGGCAATACAGGAAGCCGATATCACGGGAGTTGATTCCATAGACGCGCACACCGGTTTTCTCTCCGCAATCACGCAGGTTATTTCCCTGAGAACAGACACCGTAGAGGGGACGCTTCGCTAAAGAAAAACCCCGCTGACGCGGGGTTTTTTTGGAACACGTGAATATGTGTTACTCGGTAACGACGAGCGTTCCTTTCATACCCATCGCGCGGTGGGTACCGACCGAGCAGTAGTACTCAAATGAGCCCGCTGTGTCGGCGACAAATTCAATAACCTCTTTTTCGCCTCCGTTTATCTGTTTTGTTTTTACGTTGAATTCGTCAATCACGAAGTCATGGAAACCGTCCTTATTTACGAACGTCACGCGGACAGTGTCTCCTTTCTTAACCGAGAACGTGGTCGGGGCGAAGTAAAATTTACCGCCTTCAACCGTGAATTCTTTTACCGAGGCCGCAACCTTACCCGAGGCCTGGCCGGTCATCACATCTTTAGGCGCGTTTACCTCCATTTCATTGACGCCTTCGGTGCCCGGAACCGGCATGCCGGTTTCAACGGTGCCGCTCCCGAGGTCGGCCGGAGCCTGATTCATATTCATGTAATACCAGCCGCCGGCCGCAAGAAGGGCGACGACCACGAGGACAATAACGATATTTTTCATACTGCGCACTGAATTATTAAACTGTTAGTGCGGACAGTATAACCCGGCCTGAGCCCCGCCCGGGGCAGTTTTGTGGGTATTCATACATTTCCTACTTGTATGAAATGTAGTATTCAGCTACACTGGGGGAATGAACTACACAACACTTGCCTCCGACGAGGCCGTTACTAAAGCCTCAGAAGCCCTCGCGAAACGGCACATCTCGGTGTCGGTTGTAGAGGACCGCGCTCGGGCCTTGGAGAAAATACGCGAACTCGTGCCCGCGGGTGTTTCAATTATGAACGGCACGTCGCGTACGCTCGAAGACGTCGGGTATGTGGCGCTTCTGAAGTCCGGTACGCACCCGTGGAAAAACGCTAAAGACGCGATACTTGCCGAAAAAGACCCCGATAAGCAGGCAGAGCTTAGAAAACAGTCGGCTATTTCCGATTACTACGTCGGAAGCGTGCACGCACTTTCTGAAAACGGAGAAATAGTCATCGCATCAAACTCAGGAAGTCAGTTGCCGCATGTAGTCTATACCTCCCCGAATGTCATTTTTGTAGTCAGCACGCAAAAACTTATGCCGACCTTGGCGGATGCACTCTCGCGCCTTGAAGAACACGTCGTCCCTCTAGAGGACGAGCGAATGAAAAGCCTGGGGTATCCCGGCACGTTTCAGTCAAAGACTCTGATTTTCAGAGGGGAACATCCCGTGATGGGAAGGAAATTCCATCTGATTTTCGTAAAAGAACCTCTCGGATTTTAATTACAACATAAATATCAATTTGTGTAATACTAAGTATTGAACAGGTGGTTGTGGGGGGTTTTGGTGTGCGAAAATGCACGAATGAAGAGAATTGAGTATCCCGACGTCGGCATTCCCGAAGTTCTCTCTGAGATATGGCAAGGATTAAAACCGCAGGCGTGGCTTTTGTTCCTGACGTTCGGCACGTTTTTCGCCGCGGCGGTTATCGGTGCGGTTGTTGTGCCGCTCTACTACAAAGGTTTTTTTGATTCACTCACCTTAGCCACGGACAGGAATATCGTGGTGCCGGTTCTGGTCGGCATTATCGTATCGGTGGGGATGTTAAACGCCATGCGGTGGGCGCTGCGTCGCGTCGGAGATTTCAGCATCGCGGCACTGGAAGCGGACACCATGGCGCGCCTGCGCCAGAGAGCGTTTGAGTATCTGATACGCCACTCGCACAACTTTTTCACTTCCAGTTTTACGGGGACTCTGATTCAGCGGGTCAACCGCTTCGCGCGCTCATTGGAGCGGCTGGTGGATACAATCGCATTCAACCTTATCCCGCTTGTAGTCACGGTCGCTGCGGCAATTATCGTTACCTGGCACACGGAACGCGTGTTGGCGTACGTTATTCTCGGTTGGATTTCCGTATTTTTCCTCGTGAACCTCGTGTTTTCTATCTGGCGCGTAAAGTACAACATCAAAGTGTCCGAGGCAGACTCAAAAACGACCGGAGTCCTGGCGGACATCATTACGAACCAGAACGCCGTGCAGCTTTTTGCGGCGTATCCCGATGAGACGGCGCGGTTTCAGGACGTTACGCGAGCGCAGGCAAAAATAACCAAATTTACCTGGCACGTGACAAACCTCTTTGACGGCATTCAGGCGGCGCTTATTTTTGCGGCGGAGTTTTTGATTTTTTATTTTGCGATAGAGCTATGGGCGGATAACGGCATTACCGCGGGTACATTCGTGTTGGTACAGGTATATGTGATTGCGCTCACTACGCAGCTGTGGGATTTCGGCAGAATCATCCGCACGCTTTACGAAATATATGCGGACTCAAAAGAGATGGTGGAAATTCTGGCGCTTCCGCACGAGATACAGGATGCACCGAATGCCCGGCCGCTTTCGGTGCCGCGCGGAGCGATTGTGTTTGACCGGGTCACGTTTTCGTTTGAAGGTGAGGAGAGGAAGATTCTGGACGACGTGACACTCTCAATTCCGGGCGGACAAAAAGTGGCGTTGGTCGGTCCGTCGGGAGCGGGGAAGACGACGTTCATACGGCTTCTTCTGCGGCTCTTTAACGTGGAGTTGGGCACTATCTCCGTTGACGGACAAAATATCCGCGAAGCGACCCTGGAGAGTCTCCACAAAAATATTTCAATGGTTCCGCAGGATCCAGTCCTGTTCCATCGCACACTTCTTGAAAATATCCGTTTCGGCAAACCCGACGCCACGGACGACGAGGTCAAGCAGGCTGCAAAACTCGCGCACTGCGACGAGTTTATAGAAAGTCTGCCTGAGAAGTATGAGACCTATGTGGGAGAGCGCGGAGTGAAACTTTCGGGCGGTGAGCGCCAGAGGGTGGCGATTGCGCGCGCAATACTGAAGAACGCGCCGATTCTGATTCTTGACGAAGCGACGTCGTCTCTGGATTCGCGTTCCGAGTTTCTGATTCAGGACGCACTGGACTCTCTGATGAAGGGGAAAACCGCGATACTGGTTGCGCACCGGCTCTCAACGATACGAAAGATGGACAGAATTATCGTCGTCAACGAAGGGAAAATTGAGGAGGACGGTTCGCACGACGAGCTTCTGAAAAATCCGGAAAGTCTGTACCGGAAACTCTGGGAACTGCAGGCGGGCGGTTTTATCCTTGAGCGTGAAGAGGGGGAATAGGGTACACTCAGGCACATGATTATCCTCGGAATTACGGGAACTCTGGGCGCAGGGAAAGGTACCGTGGCTGACTACCTCAAAGAGAAAGGATTCGGATATCATTCCGTGCGAGAGTTTCTGACCGAGGAGATTGTAAAGCGCGGGATGCCCGTAAATCGCGATTCAATGGTTGAAGTCGCGAATGATTTGAGAAAGAAAAACGGACCGAGCTACATTCTGGACACGCTCTATGCGCGTGCGGAGTCGGCGGGGAAAGACGCGGTCATTGAGTCAATCCGTACGGTGGGTGAAGTGGAGGAGTTACGGAAAAAAGGAATGCTACTTCTCGCGGTTGATGCGGACCCGCAGGTGCGCTACTCGCGCGTGCAATTCCGAAAGACCGAAACGGATCATGTGTCGTTTGAGACGTTTATGGAGCATGAACTCAGGGAATCAGAGGGCGACGACCCCGCAAAACAGAATCTGCGGCACACGGTCAGACTCGCCGATTACCGACTGACGAACGACGGTTCTCTGGACGACTTGCGGATGCAGGTTGACGGGATTTTAGATACTATACGGAAACACAATGATTGAATTGCTTAAAAAAATGCGCTACCCGGGGCGGTTTCTCGCTTTGGGCATGGACGGCAATGCGTATGTCGCTCTGTACGGCGCAACCGGCAGAAGCCCATCAAGCTTAGCGAGGCGCTACGTGCAGGAAGGGAACGCCATTTACGCGTCCGCCGTTGACGATACCGTGAAGCGTGAAGGAAATCCGGAACTTTTGGAGTATCCGGCGGTTATGTTTTTTGATAACGGTGTGGCGGTTGCATACGGCAGGCAGATAGAAAAAATAACGGACCTTCAGAACAGGGAAGCCAAGAAACAGCTTTCCTACGCGCTTTCAGAAGAGGCGTACGAGCCGGACGAATACAAAACGCCGAGAATTACGGGCTGTCTGGTAAAAACCACGACCGGTATGGATGCGGGCATTCATATTGTGAGAATAGCTCGGGACGGCATTGACCGCTCAAGCTGGACGGTGCCGCTTACGCCGGGAAAAGGAATGTATATTTCCACATACGTCGGTGAAGATGTGCGTCCGACGCCTTCGTTTTCCGGCGCGCCCCTACCCGTTACTTTTAATTTTGGTTCGGCAAAAAAAGCCGCGAAAGCGATGTATGACGCTTTGGCGCCGAAGAGAGGGGAGGCGGATTACCGCATCGGGTACTTTGCCGTGTATATTCAGGAAGGGAAGAGTCCCGAAATAGCCATTCAGAATAAACTATGACGAAAAAAGATTTTGAAGCAATGGTGGCGGATGCGTTTGACCACGTGCCTGACAAATTCCGCCTGAAAGTAAAAAACGTAGCGCTGTTGATTGAGGATGAGCCGTCCGCTGATGATTTGCGGGAGAACAGCGTGCCCGAAGGCGGGACGCTTCTCGGGCTCTATAAAGGAGTACCTGCGACCGAACGCGGTGATGGATACGGTGTCGGCGGTACGCTGCCCGACTCCATAACAATTTTTCGCGGACCGATTGTCAGAATGGCGGCGGAGGAATCCGGTGTCGGAGAACTGATTGCGTGGGGAGAAGAACCGACGGAGCCGATGAAGAAAAGAATCAAGCGCATCATACGTGACACCATGTGGCACGAGATTGCCCACTACTTCGGCATGGATGAGTTTGATGTTGAAGAGCGGGAAGAGGCTGGGACGAACGAATTCAAACCTTAACCCTCCCGCGGCGGGTGTATCAAAGCCTCAACATAGACTCCGAGCGGGTCACGGAACCTGATGCGAACCGCCTGTACCACTTCGCCGTTTCGGATGTGAGCGTCGTGTTTTTCTCCGCCTGCGCAGAGAATGCACTGTCTGTGCACCTCGCTCGCTTTCCCGTTTGCTTTAATAAATTTTTTATATCCTGCCGGACGGAAATCATGCAGCGGCACTATCGCGCCGTAGTGTCCCGCGTGCCGTCGTTTTTGGAGACTTCGGAACTTGATTGAAAGAGAGACTTCAGGGTCGTCGCCTTCCTTCAGACTCTGCAAAACACCCAACACCTCTCCCCAGGGAATCGGCCGGTTAGGCTTTTCAAAATTGAAAAACATCTCCCCGATACTACTCCTCTCCGAAAGCGGGAGCAAGGAGTTTCTTATCCTTGTTTTGACTGCTCCTTCAGGAGTTCCGCAAATTTTTCCTGCACTTTCTGCAGCTTCGGCTCAATGATTATCTGGCAGTAACCCTGGTTTTTGTTGCGGGCATAGTAGTCCAGATGCTCTTTTTCGGCGGGGTAAAATTTTGTCAGAGGTGCGATTTCAGTCGCGATCGGCTTCCCTTCTTTTGAAGACGCGCTCAGCTCGGCGATAAATGCCTCGGCTTCTTTTTTTTGCGCTTCGTCCGCGTACAGAACGACGGAGCGGTACTGTGTGCCTATGTCGTTGCCCTGGCGGTTAATCTGCGTCGCGTCGTGACTTCCGAAAAAGACGGTCAGAAGGGAATTGTATGAAACCT
>CAYHUW010000024.1:0-11920 GCA_964359685.1 uncultured Candidatus Saccharibacteria bacterium | reverse complement strand
GGAATCGAACCCAGTCTTTACGCACCCGAAGCGCACGTACTACCGGTATACTACACCCCGACCAAAAAACTCACGCCGCACTTTCGCGGGTGGACCTAGCGAGAATCGGACTCGCGCCTCGGCAATGCGAATGCCGCGTCGTACCACTAGACTATAGGCCCTAGAGAGGAGCGAAATAAAAGTAGTACTTTTATTTCGTCCGAACGACGGGCCTACGACCGGAGGGAGCTAGGCCCGCAAGGAAAGAGGATACCACGGGCAGGCACTATTTTCATTCCCCGGTGAACGTCAGAGTTTTGCGTGTATGAGCAAAGTGCCCTGACGGTTCAGTTTTTTTACCGAGACAATCCGCGTTTTATGTAGTTTAAATTTCCCGTTAAAGAGGGGAATACCCGCGCCGAAAATCAGCGGTTCAATCGTGAGATAGAGGTCGTCCAGCATGCCGTTTTCCAGACAATAGCTATACGTCTGCGCCCCTCCCAGAACGGCAACTTTCCTATAACCGGCTTTCTCAATGGTCTTTTTTAGGCTTACAGATTTCGTATTTAGGTAGAGCAGGTTTTCAGATGCGCGTTTAGTAGTTTTTACCGAACGGGTAAGAACAACGCAGTTTCTTTTTGAAAGCGGTTTCTTTGCGGTCTTGTAGGTGCTGTTGCCGACAATTATGACGTCACATGTATCCAGAAGCGCACGCATGAATTTCTTATCTTCCTTTGATGTCCAGTCCGAAAAATGTTTCTCGTCGGCGGCGATTTTCCCGTCCAGGGTCACGGCGGCAATCGCCAGATATCGCGACCTTCTTTTTTGCATATGTATATAGTATACAACTTTCTTCAATCTATTACAGCATGGTAACATGTTACCATGCTGACAAATAGCATGATGCGTTTGTGATAGTATAAGCGGAGGAAAATGAAGAAGGACCGCTCGTATAGAAAAAGCACCGTTCCCGAGTCGGCACAGATTGCTTTTGAAGGCAAAATTTTTGACGTATACCAATGGGAACAGAAGCTCTACGACGGCACGACACACACCTTTGAAAAAATAGTTCGCCAGGACACCGCCGTTATATATCCGATTCTTGAGGACGGCAGAATACTTCTCATTAAGGACTCACAGCCGCAACGCGATACCGTCATTACCGCCCCTTCGGGACGGCTGGAGCCGGGGGAATATCCCGAAGCGGCAATACTGCGCGAACTACTGGAAGAAACGGGATACAAGCCCGAAACCGTCATTCCGTTTTATACGCATCAGCCCTATGAAAAAATAGACTGGTTTGTGCACGTATTTATCGGTAAAAATTGCAAAAAAGTCCAGGAACCTAAGGTGGACCCGGGAGAAAAAATAGAACTCTATCCCGTGAGTTACGATGAACTTATTCAGCTGGTACTTTCAGAATCAATCCGTCAGGAAGGACTCAATAATCTGGTGTTACGTGCGCTCTTGGACCCCAAGAAAACCGAAGAACTTAAGAAACTGTTTTCCAATTAGTGGACCCACGGGGAGTCGGTCACGGGTTTTTGTCTGCTGGCAAAACCCGCGACCCCGCCTCACTCGCCTTCGCTCGCTCCGGCTTTCGACTCCCACCACGCGAAACGCTACAAAAAACGCTGCGCATATTTTGTGGACCCACGGGGAGTCGAACCCCGACCTGTTCCATGCCATGGAACCGTTCTACCGCTATACTATGGGCCCGAATGATAAGGGAGTATAAAGATACTAACGGATTTTTTGAATGTAGCAACCGACAGTTACTTTTTCTTTGCAATCCTCTTCACTTTCTTCCCGATGTAACCGCCGTGGTGATGTTTTTGGTATTTGGCGGGAGTAAGTTTCAGTTTTTCCATTGAAAGCACGGTCAGTATGTCGCCGATAACAAGCATGGCGACGCATGAAGTGGTAGGCACCAAATTCATCGGTTCCACCTCTTTCGGGTTACCCGTAGACAAAACAAAATTGGATACTTTTCCGATAGGAGAGTCGGGGTGACCTGTAATCGCGGCGATTTTTGCGGCAGGGTAGAGGTTTTTAACAAGCGCCGTAAATTCCAAAAGTTCGCGGGTTTTTCCGGAATTTGATAGAAGCAGGACAACACTGTTTTTGTGGATACCCCCCAGATCGCCGTGGGCCGCCTCAAGAGGATGCACAAACACGGAACGCATCCCGATGGAGTTCAGAGTTGATGAAATCTTTCTCCCGATGTCGCCCGCTTTGCCGACTCCGGAAACGACCACAGTCCCGTGGTTTTGTACGGCTCTATGAAATGCGGACACCGTTTCGCGGTACGGGTTTTCGCGCGGAATAGCGCGTACCGCCTCGGCTTCTCCGTTTATTATGTCTGCGATTTTTGTCATTACGCGTATAGTACTATACCGATGAAATGAGTGAAAAGTTCCTTCTGTTGGCGCTGTTCTTTTTCGGGGTGCTGTTGTTTGGCGTTCTGAATCAGAAAGGCGGCGGGCGTTTTAATTTTTATACCCCGCTCGATTCATTGGTGCCGTTCGCGCCGGTATTTTCAATTCCGTACCTTTTGCTTTTTCCCTATATCGCCTTTGCGGGAGTCGTGCTGTTCCGAACGGAGTATGCCTCTCCGTACTACGCATCAATGGCTTTCGCAATGTGTTCGGCAGCGGTCGTGTGGTTTTTGTTTCCGTCCAAAATGGCCCGCCCGCCCGTTTCAAAAAAGAAGTTTTTTGAAAAAATTGTATTCAAAATTTATGAAGGGGATTCGCATGCGAATGCGTTTCCGAGTTCCCACGTATTTACCTCGCTTATCACCACGTACTTCCTTGCTCTGGAGTATCCCGCAGCCGCACTTCCGTTGGCGGTTTTGGGCGCGAGTGTAGCCGCTTCTACCGTACTTATCAAACAGCATTTCGCGGTTGATGTCGTCGCCGGCGCGGTCTGGGCTTATGCAGGCATAGGGGTTGCTCTTATCTTTTTTGCCTAGTATTCTCCGTGCATGAACGCAAACGGAACAGCGGGGAAACCGAAGAAGCCATTCGTGGAGCGTTTTGTGCTGTGGATCGGTTCGGTGCAGTCTCTTGCCGTTCATAGCATTATCTACGCGAGCGTCTTTGTGCTCGGCTTCATGGAGGTGTTTCCATGGGAAATAATCCTCCTGGTGTTTACGACTATCATTTCTATGGAAGCGATATACCTTTCGCTTTTTATTCAGATTACGGTCAACCGACACCAGAAAGAACTTGAAGAGGTTTCGGAAGACGTGGAAGACATCCAGGAGGATATTCAGGAAATTTCCGAAGATGTT
Organism: uncultured Candidatus Saccharibacteria bacterium; assembly: GCA_964359685.1. Classification (GTDB taxonomy): domain Bacteria; phylum Patescibacteriota; class Minisyncoccia; order Phycocordibacterales; family Phycocordibacteraceae; genus Phycocordibacter. Next base: position 8,646 of record CAYHUW010000024.1, on the reverse strand, counting down.
GAGGACCTCGGGAGCGACGTGGAGGAGATTCAGGAAGACATTGAGGAGCTTTCCGAAGACGACAAACTTGAGGAAGAGCGGAAATCAAAGCAGATGGTTTCTCTGGAGCAACTTACGTCGGATGTGAAGCGTGTTCTTGCCGATCTTGAAGCCCTCAAAAAGCAGTAAGCCACCATATGGTTGACTAATTTTGATTTGGGAGTATAAAAATTATGTGTTCGAAAACACATAGTTATGAAAGACATGAAAGCGAAAGGAGAGCTGTCACACGTACTTCAGGAAGAACGTGATGCAACAGCACGGCAGGTTCGTCGTATACGCAAGCATTGGTACCAGAGACTCGGAAAAATGATCCGCCCGGAGGTTATACGTGTTCCTTTCCATCCGTCAATCCGTTCACGCCGCTTTGACGTGAGGACTAAAACTGACGGGAGAGGATTCCCAAAGTAAAAATCCAGCTTTCGCGGATTTTTTTGATTTTTTATTCTTTCTTTTTGTCCAGTTTCTCAAGTCCGAGCATCTTGAAGCCGTAGTAGACAACGGCCGCAATGATGATGAAGTTGATGAGCATGTTAATGAAACTACCCCACACGATTGTCGCTCCAAAGAAGGTAAATGAAGCGGTTTTGAGACCGGAAACCGAACCCAGCAAAAGTCCCAAAAGAGGATTGATGATGTCGTTAATAAATGATTTTACAAGCTCTGAAACCGCGCCGCCGAGGATAAATCCGATGGCCAGTCCCACGACGCCCTGTTCGCGGATAAATTGAATAAAGTCTTTCATGGGCGAATTATAACCTGACGCCGAGCCGCCGATTGCGGCAATATGCCCCTCAGGTTACACTAGGGGCAACCCTATGGAAGAAGGACTGCATATTTCGTTGGCTCAGGAGCATATTACGGAGATTTTCGGCGTCCCTCTCACCCCGACCCTTTTAACCAGCTTTTTGGTGACCGCGATCCTCCTCATCGGGGCGTTTTTTATAGGAAGAAATCTGAAAACGATACCCGGGAAATGGCAGGTTGCGGTAGAAGAGCTTATTTCGGGTGTTTTTGCCTACGTGAAGGATACTTTGGGAAGTGTGCCGCTTGCTCAGCGGTTTTTCCCGCTCATTATGACCATTTTCCTTTTCATTCTTTTGGCAAACGTGATGGGGCAGTTTCCGATTATGGAGTCCGTCGGCATCAACGTTCCGGCGGAAAACGGGCATGGAGAATCGCATTTCGTACCGCTTTTCTATCCCGTGAATGCGGACCTGAACATTCCGCTGACCTTGGCGATTATTTCTTTCCTCACGATTGAAATTTCCGGCATCGTGTACTTAGGCTTCTTGAAATACGCCGGTAAATTTGTTAATTTTAAGTCGCCGATTGATTTTGCAATCGGCCTTCTTGAGATAATCGGAAATTTGGCCCGCCTTGTTTCGCTCTCGTTTCGTCTGTTCGGCAACATTCTTGCGGGCCACCTGCTGATTATCGTGATCATGTTCTTTGTTCCTCTCTTGCTGCCTCTGCCGTTTATGGCGTTTGAGGTGTTCGTCGCGGTTATGCAGGCCGCTATTTTTGCCCTCCTGACCCTGTTCTTCATCAAGCTCTCTATAGACGAGCCGCATGGAGAACATTAGGCGGAATTTATTAAAATTATAAGTCAAAGATTTATCGTATGGAACTAGAAGTAGCAAAAACGTTAGGTATGGCCCTCGTGGTGGGCTTAGGAGTTATCGGTCCGGGTATCGGTCTCGGCCTTTTGGTCGGTCGCGCTCTTGAAGCAATCGGCAGAAACCCGGAGGCTTCGGGAAAAATTACCGCAAACGTGTTCATCGGCATCGCCGTTACCGACGCGTTGGCGATTTTCGCTCTCGTTATCGGGTTTATTATTAAATTCACCTAGTTCGTTAGGTGAATTTTCCACATGGACGCGCTTTTCGCAGCATTCGGAATTAAGTGGGAGCTGATTCTCGTTCAGGGAATTAACTTCGGTATTTTGCTTTTCGGGCTTATTTTTTTACTGTACAAGCCCGTTTTGAAAATGCTTTCCGAGCGGCAGGCGCTCATTGAAAAGGGTGTTAAGGACGCCGAAGCGGCGTCCAAGCAGGCGCTTGAGGTTGAGAAACAGAAAAAAGAAATTCTCGCAAACGCCGAGCGCGAAGCGGAAGACCGCGTACAGAAGGCCGTTACCGAAGGTAAAGAAGAGCGCGCAAAGATAGTTGAACGCGCTCAAGTGCAGTCCGACGGCATTCTGAAGGACGCCGAACTCCAGGCGAAGGAACTTTCCCGGAAAGCGCTTGCCGACAGCGAAAAGGAAATCGCCCGCGCCGCTATCCTTGCCGCGGAAAAGATTCTTGCAGCAAAATAATTCATGTCACTTTCGCACACATACGCCGCGGTCATCACAAACGCGGAGAGCATGAAACTCGGCAAGCCTTTTGCCGACAAGCTTGTTCAGTATATGAAAGCAAAAGGCCACCTCTCTCTTTTGCCGCAGATTGTGCGCCTCATCGCGCGTATGCCGAAGAAAGGAACTGCAGTTGTTGCGGTGGCTAAGAAAGGTGATGCCGAGAAATACAAAAACGGCATTTCCGCCGCGCTGAATGCACTGGATATTTCCGGCACGCACCGGACTGTTGAGGACCCGCGCATCGTCGGCGGATACATGGTCCGCACACGAAGCGGCGTTGTGGATAGAAGTTTTAGAAGCGCTTTGGTATCCCTCTACCGAAGCATCGCGCGTTCTTAATAATCACTACACTCATGGATTCAACAATCATTGAAAGACTGAAGAAAGAAATAGATTCCTTTTCCGGAAAAACCGAACCGGCTGAATCGGGAATCGTGAGAACCGTGGGCGACGGGATTGTTGAAATAGAGGGGCTTGATAATGCGGGAATGGCGGAAATGATCTCTTTTGATGAATCAAGTGTTTCCGACGTCAAGGGTGCAATTTCAAAAGAGGGAGCGCTTTACGGCGTGATTTTGAACCTTGAAGAGGATTCCGTAAAAGCGATTGTTCTCGGTGACTCTTCGCGCATCACCGAAGGCATGCTGGTAAAGCGCACGAAGCGCCTGCTTTCAATTCCGGTGGGGGACGCTATCGTCGGTAGAATCGTCAATTCAATCGGCGAGCCGATTGACGGCAAGGGCGCAATTAAGACCGATAAAACTATGCCGATTGAACGCGTGGCATACGGCGTGATGGACCGCGCACCGGTGAATACGCCTATGCACACGGGTATTAAGGCGATTGACTCCCTGATTCCGATAGGACGCGGACAACGCGAACTTATCATCGGCGACCGCGGAACCGGGAAAACGACCGTTGCTATTGATGCAATTTTGAACCAGTTGAACGAACCGGAGAGCACCCGTCCGATTTGTATTTACGTCGCTATCGGTCAGAAAGAGTCAAAGACCGCGCGCATCGCCGCACTCCTTGCCGAAAAAGGCGCAATGGCGTATTCGGTTGTGGTGTCCGCTCCCGCTTCTGCTCCGGCAGCGTTTCAGTTTCTGGCTCCGTACGGCGGCGTTTCTATTGCAGAGTACTTCATGGAGAAAGGGAAGGATGTGTTGATTATTTACGACGATCTTTCCAAACAAGCCGTTGCCTATCGTCAGCTTTCGCTTTTGCTGCGCCGCCCGCCCGGACGCGAAGCGTATCCCGGAGATATTTTCTACCTCCACTCCCGTCTTCTTGAACGCGCCGCAAAACTATCAAAGGAAAAGGGCGGCGGTTCCATCACTGCGCTTCCGATTATTGAGACGCAGGACGGCGACGTGTCCGCCTACATTCCGACGAACGTGATTTCAATTACGGACGGTCAGATGTTTTTGGAAGCAGACTTGTTCAATAAGGGAACTCGCCCGGCAATTAACGTCGGTATCTCGGTGTCGCGTGTGGGTTCTGCCGCGCAGACAAAGGCTATGAAGAAAGTGTCCGGCCGCATCAAGCTTGACCTTGCGCAATTCAGAGAGCTTGAAGCATTCATGCAGTTTTCACAGGACTTGGATGCGGATACCAAGAAGCGCATTGATGACGGTCGCCGCCTTTCAGCGATGTTGAACCAGAAGAAAAACGCACCGATTCCGTTTGAACGCCAGACCGTTGCTATGTACGCGATAACGAACGGGTACTTTGACGCGTATTCTGCGGACAAAATCGGAGACGTGGAAGATAAATTTCTTTCCTACATGGACAGGGAAGCAAAGCAGGTTCTTGAATCCATTAAGAAAGAAAAGGCAATCGTAGAAAAAACCGAAGCCGATTTGAAATCCGCAATTCAGTCATTTGTCTCCACGCTCGCATAACTCATGGCGCTGAAGAATATAAAAAACAAAATAAAGTCCGTTGACCGTACCCGGAAGGTGACGAAGGCAATGGAGGCGGTATCCGCGGTCAAAATGAGGAAGTCGCAGACCCGTGCGATTACCGCACGCCCTTATGCCACGGCCGCGTTCTCCATACTGCAGCGCATGAGTGTTTCCTTGGCGACGGTGCGTCACCCGCTCACAGAGAAGCGCGAAATAAAAAATGCCGCGTTTGTTGTTGTCACTTCCGACAAAGGGCTCTGCGGGATTCTGAACGCCGCGGTCATACGCGAGGCATATACGCGTGTGCAATCCTTGGGACTTCCGAAAGAAGCGGTAACGATTTATGCGTTCGGCAGAAAAGGGGCGGAGTTCTTTGAACGCCGAGGCTACAGAATCGCGGAGCGGTTTGAAAACATTTCTGATGATGTTGCTATTAATGATTTGTCAAAAATTTCAAATGATGTCGCGCTTGCCTTTACGGAGAAAAAATATGACCGCGTGGATGCGGTCTATACGAACTTCCGCTCCACGTTTGAGCAGAACGCAATCGCGCACATGGTGCTTCCGCTCTCACTGGATACACTTGCGTCAATGGTAAAAGGCATTATTCCGGAGAAAGGAAAGTTTGCTCGAACGGGAGGTCCGGACTTGGGACCGCAGTTTTACACCGTTGAGCCGTCTCCCGAGGAGGTTGTGGGGAATCTGATAACGAGCTTGGTGGGCGTTCTTTTTTACCACTCGCTTCTTGAATCAAAAGCTTCCGAACATTCCGCACGCATGATTGCCATGAAGAATGCATCCGATAAATCCCGCGACCTCTCAAAAGCATTGACCCGTACCTTTAACAAGGCGCGGCAGGCGATGATTACCAGAGAGGTTTCGGAAATTGTCGGCGGCATTGAGGCAATGGCGGCGAAATAATTATTAAGGTATATATACAAGTACGTATGCAAGGCACAATCACACAAATCATCGGTCCGGTCGTTGACGTTCATTTTGAGAAGCATCTGCCGCCGATAAAAAACGCACTCATCTGGGAGACGAAAGGCCGCAAGGTGGTCATGGAGGTCGCGCAGCACCTGGGCGTCAACCGCGTGCGCACGATTGCGATGGATGACACCAACGGCCTTACCCGCGGAATGGAAGTAAAAGATACAGGTTCTCCGATTACCGTACCCGTCGGTGAAGCGGCTCTCGGACGTTTGTTTAATGTTATCGGTGACACCATAGACAACAAAGGCGACGTTCCGAAAGGCACTCCGCGCAATTCAATCCACCGAGACGCGCCCCCGTTTACAGAGCAGAGAACGAAAGCGGAAGTTTTTGAAACAGGTCTCAAAGCAATTGACCTTCTCGCGCCTTTCATTAAGGGAGGCAAGGTCGGTCTTTTCGGCGGCGCAGGCGTGGGTAAAACCGTGCTGATGCAGGAGTTAATCCACAACGTCGCAACCGCGCACTCGGGTTATTCCGTGTTTGCGGGCGTGGGCGAGCGTGTGCGCGAAGGTAACGACCTGTTGCATGAAATGACGGAATCAGGGGTTATAGATAAATTGGCAATGGTATTCGGACAGATGAACGAAGTTCCGGGTGCACGCGCACGCGTGGCGCTTACAGGGCTCACAATCGCGGAGCATTTCAGGGACCAGATGGGTAAAGACATTCTGTTTTTCATGGACAACGTATTCCGCTTCGTGCAGGCGGGCTCCGAAGTGTCTTCGCTTCTCGGTCGCGTGCCGTCCGCCGTGGGTTATCAGCCGACATTGGCGGAAGAAATGGGCGCACTTCAGGAACGTATTACGTCCACGAAGAAGGGCTCAATTACATCCGTGCAGGCAATTTACGTGCCGGCGGACGACCTTACCGACCCCGCTCCCGCAACGACGTTCTCCCACCTGGATTCAACCGTCACGCTTTCCCGTCAGCTTGCCGCACTTGGTATTTATCCCGCTATTGACCCCTTGGATTCAAGCTCTACGGCGCTTGATCCCGATATCGTGGGCGAAGACCATTACCGCGTTGCAAAGGGCGTAAAACTTATTCTCCAGCGCTACAAAGACCTCCAGGACATCATTGCCATCCTCGGTATTGAAGAACTCTCTGAGGAAGACAAAGCGATTGTGTACCGTGCGCGAAAAGTGCAGAAGTTCCTCTCGCAGCCGACCCATGTGGCGGAAGTCTTTACGGGTATGAAGGGCGAGTACGTGCCACTGGAAGAAACGGTACGGGCGTTTGACGAAATCATTTCAGGCAAGCATGATGATAAACCCGAAGCCGAGTTCTACATGAAAGGTGGAATAGAGCAGGTGAAAAATTAAATGAGCGTTGAAGCATTATCTGTTGAGTTCACCTTTACCGATGCGGACCTTTCGGTGCGAACTCGGCTATACGAAGATGGAATTGAAGAGGCGTGGAGAAGAGCCTCGGGTGGCGGAAGGCGCGTAAACGTGCTGGCGTATACCCAAGCCGTGCATATACTCCGGCAGATGTACCGTATCGGTACGGTGCTACCGTCAGATGCGGATAATATTCATGCAATCTCGGGCGCCATGCGGGCAAAAGATCCTTTGGGGAATGATCTTCCGCTTCTGACGCGCGGCACGAAACCCGGTGACGTAGTCTCGCATTTCGGTCGTCCGTGCGAAATCACCAACAGACAACTGATCCCCGGAGCAAGATGGGAGTACACGTTGGTACAGGTAGATAGCCGGGGGAACAGAATAGGCGCTCCAAAAACTGTTGAGCGATAATTCGTATGCGCATCACAATAACAAAAGTTCACGAGAATGTGTTTTCAGGCGAGGCGCTCTCGGTAAGCCTCATGACCGGCGCAGGGGAAGTCACCATTCTTCCGAACCATGAGCCTTTGGTTTCAAATATCAAACCGGGCATCGTGAGCGTCAAAACAAAAGAGGGAACCGAAAATTTTGAAGTTCCCGGAGGAGTACTTGAAGTGTCAAACAATCAAGTCACGGTGCTTTTGTAAAAAAGCCCCGAATAATTCCGGCTTTTCTAAAAACAAAACCCCCCGACAAAGCGGGGGGTTTTGTGGGAAGGTTTATCTTCCGCCGTTTATCACGAATCTCGGTAAATCCTTCAATGCAAGGTCGCCCTTGGCAAGCAACTCAATCGCATTACCGCGGTTTTTTGCTCTCGCCGCAGCACCATTTGCTCTGCCTGTCTTTCCCTCATCGTAAAGCCAATTTGCTTCGTTCTTTGCCATGTTTTTATTGAAAACTTTTAATGTGTATATTATATCAGGCTAAAACCAATTTGTCAAGTTTCGGTTATAGCACCGAATTCCGGAGCTGTGTACACACGATAGTCCTTTATGCCGTAGCGCGTTTTACCCCCCTTGGGCTATATCCAAAGTACGCCGCATGGTCTCGCGTTCCGTTTTGCAACCTTCTACCGCGGGGGAAATCCAGGCACCCTCGGCACCTAAGTAGATTTCTCCGTACCTGTGCATCTGTTCGTCGTAATCCGGAGTATGCCGCCGGAGGCAGTTTTCATAGATGTCTTGGGCACGCCCGGCAGTCGCGTACCGGTCTTGTATCATTTGTGCCGATAGCCGCTCCGGCCTTTCGTATTCCGCAGTCGCAGTCGCTCCTCGGGACGCATGTGTGCTTTCACCCTTCATTCCGCATCCGGCAAGTTCTGCGGCTAAGAAAAACACCGCAAGGGCAGCATGGCTCTTGCGGTGTTTGTGTGACGCCCCTTTGATTTCTATGGTGGATTGGAGGATTTCAAGAGACATACCGTTGTCTCTTTTTGAGGAGAGACTATTGTTGTGGCGGATTCCAGAACTGCTTACCGGGATTACGGTACACCAATATGGGAGTCAATACCAGAGTAAGAACCATGGCGAACGTGAGTCCGAACATAATGGCGTATGCCAAAGGACCCCACAGCGCAGAAGCGCCCGCCAATGGAATCATGCCGATGACGGTCGTGATGGTCGTGAGCACTATGGGGCGGAGGCGGCTTGCGGAACCGTCAACGACAACCTCTTCAAGAGTTTTTCCTTCGGGGTTTTTCATCCGCACGATAATTGAGTCCACGAGAATGATGGCGTGGTTAATAATCACGCCTGCAAGCGCAATAATGCCGAGAAGCGAAGAGAAGGAGAACGGCTGACCGGTAAGTGCCAGTCCCGCCATGACGCCGATTAAGGCGAGGATAGTGAGCATGATTAAGTACCACGCGAATCGCATTGAATTAAACTCAAAAACGAGAATAGCGTACATCAGAACCAGCCCCGCAATAAACGCAAAACCCATTTCGGAGAATGACTGGTCCACGTTTTCGGTTTCGCCGCCCACTTTCATAATCACTCCCGCGGGT
>CAYHUW010000023.1:4736-12072 GCA_964359685.1 uncultured Candidatus Saccharibacteria bacterium | reverse complement strand
CCTTCGCAAGCGCCAGAGACGTTTCGTCGGCGTCAATGACGAGGAGATCCCCTTTCTGAATCGCTTCGGCGATTTTTCGGGCATGCCCGCCGGCGCCGACGGTCGCATCAATCGCGGTGTCGCCTTTCTTGAGCTGCAGACCGTCAACGGTCTCGGTGAGAAGCACTGTCGTATGCGCTTCTGTTTTGTTTGTTTGTTTCATGTTGCGTGTCTCTTTTATATGACGCCGATCTCGCCCAACTTCGCCGCCATCGCATCTCCCTGCGACTCAATCTGCGTTTTGTATGCCTCCCAGCGTTTTTTGTCCCACACTTCAACGCGGTCATTCACTCCCGCCAAAACGACGTCCGATTTCAGAGATGCGAAATCTTTCAGATAATCCGGAATCAGAATGCGCCCGGCGGAGTCAACTTCCGTGTCAGTCGCACCGGAGAGCATGAAGCGGTTGAAACCGCGCGTGTCGGAGGAGCCGATTGAGAGTTCGGAAAATTTTCCCGCAAGTTTTTTCCACGCGGGTGCGGAAAATACAAAGAGACAGTGATCCAAACCCCGCGTGACGATAACGGTTTTGCCGAGTTCGCGTCTGAATTTCGCGGGTAACGACAGGCGCTTTTTCGGATCAAGTGTGTGCTGGTATTCGCCTATCAACATGATGAAAATAGAGAGAAAAATGGGCTATCCCACTTCATCCCACATAGATGTAATTCTATGCTACTTCATCCCACTTAGTGGTTTTTATCCACACCAGGTTAGTAGATTTTTGGCGTATTTTGCGCGAAGCCGATATTCAGCTATATACCGCCATAGCTCTCTCCAACTACTCTTTTGCCTGGTTATAGACATAAAAATGCTTCGCGACGCCAAAAATTCACTACCTGGCCCACAAGAAAAAAGCCCCTTTCGGGGCTGTTTTGACGCCTTAAGAACTCACCTCTTTGAGACGTTCCAAAATTAGCTGACGGTCCAGAACACTTAGAAACCAACCGACTTTCGGGCCATGGTCTTTACCTAAGAAAGACAGGTAAATCGCCCCGAAAAGGGCTTTGGGCTCTATATTCCGGCGTTTACGTATCTCGTGGAGCTCAGTATGGAGCTCCTGGCCGTCCAGGCTCTGATGAGCTTCAACATACGCCAGGACCTCTTTTAGGGCGTTTTTCTGCTCTTCAGAGAGAGTCTTCGCGCCTTCGGGTACAGCTTTTTCAGCCAAAGTGAAGACGAACTCTTCATCTGCCGCTACCTTCAACCAGTGTTTTGCGTACCGGGCGCGCTCTTCGGCTTCTTTCCTGTCCGCGTCCGAGAGAGGCGCGCCCTTCATCTTCTCCACCTCGGTCAGGAAATCCAAATGCGGCATTTGTGCCAGGAACGCCACCTGCGAAAAACGCGGGAGGAACCGCTCGGGAATACTTTTCCGCACTTCAGGAGAATGCACGTATTCAAAAAGACGCGTATCGTCGTCCTTCACTCCGCTCCGGTATTTCTCGGCAAGTTTGTCATAGGTGTCGTAGAGAACGGGAATGGTGTCTCCGGAAGGATCAAAATTTATCTGTTGATTTATTTCTTTTCCGAAAAGTGCGAGACGGAAAATATGGGGCGGTACCAAATCAACAATTTCTTTTGCGCTTGAGCCTTCACCTTTTGAGGAAGACATTTTCTTCCCGCCCACAAGGAAAAACTCATTCGGCACTCCGAACGGTTCGGGATACCCGAATACTTCTTCTGAAACTCTTTTCGCAACATCACGTGAACCGCCTTTCGTGTAGTGGTCTTTCCCACCGCCCTCAACGTCAACGCCGTTCACGAACCACTTCGCCGCCCAATCCAACTTCCATAAGAGTTTTGCATTTCCGTTAAACGGAGAAACCATACCCGTATGCCCGCACCCTTCCGTCCACTTCACGGCCGTGGGATAGCATGTGTACGTCACTTTCTCGCCGTCAAACGCCGTGACTTTGGTTGTTGCGAGTTTCCCGCACTTCTCGCACACGACATTAATCGGCAACCAATCATTCGGTCGTTCCGCTCCCGACACTTCTTTGAGAATCTTTCTCACCGTGTCCGCTTTTTCTAGAGCCAGGCGGATAGCATCATTCATCTTTCCTGAGAGATACAACTCGCTTGCGCGGTAAAACTCGGGTGTAAAGCCCGCTTCATGAATAGCGTCTATGTATTCTTTGGCAAAATATTCCGCAAAATTGGGTGCAACAGACGGATCGGGTGACGGAATTTTATAGAGTTGTTTGCCCATGTGCTGTTTATATTCCGCCTCACTGAGATACACCGGCAAACCGTCCATCGGATCAAAATCGTTGATTTCGTATTTAAAAATATTCGGTATTCCCGCTTCCGACAGCCTCTCCGCCATTGCGGCGTGAAGCGCCAAGGCGCGCATAGAACCGACGTGCACCCGTCCTGAAAGAGTTTTCTCGTCGCGCACCAGAAGCGTTTCCCCCGATTTCAATTTTTCGGGAATTGCTTTCTCTATCTGTCCGTAAATACGGTCAAGCCAAAACATCCATGAATAATAGCAGAAAGCGGTTTTAAGAGTAGCCTGTTACGCGCGACGCGTAATAGAACCGATATGTCGGGGTTTTATTTCTTCAACTGAACTGTCTTCAAAACGGAGGGAAACGGAAACAACTCTCCCGCTTTTTCTATGAGATGCTCCTTTTTTGTTCAAAGACACAAAAATTGCTCGAGTCCTGTCTGTCTGCTGTACGCCGCCTTTTTTCCATTGAATAAGCACCGGGTCGTCCGCCCGTAAATTCAGCTCCTTTATGCTGTTACCCATCTCGCGCTCGCGCGCGTCGCGGTCAATGTAAGGCTCTGCCTGCCGCGATGCTTCTGAGAAAGCATCAGTCATGATTTCTACGCTATCTCAACAACCGTGTATTCCTGGCGACCGTTCGGCGTCGCGAAAGTAAAGGTCTCGCCTTTCTTCTTTCCCATGAGAGCCTGCCCTAACGGGGAGAGGTGTGATATTTTCTGCTCGCGCATATTCGCCTCTTCAGAGCCGACAATGGTGTATGCATGCGTTTCCTTCTCACCTTTCTTTTTTATGGTCACTTTAGAGCCGAAGCCCGTGACGCCTTTCTTTTTTTCAGAGATGATAACAGCCGACTTAATGATGTGTTCCAGCCGGCGGATGCGCTCTTCCGTTGCCGCCTGAAGCTCCCGTGCGGCCTGATACTCTGCGTTTTCGGACAAATCGCCTAAACTGCGGGCATATTCCAGACTCTCGGCGATTTCTTTGCGGTTTACGGTCGTCAGGCGTTCCAGTTCTTCCTTTAATTCATCAAACTTTTCCTGTGTGAGAAGATTTTCTTCTTCGAGCGCGCCTGCTTTTGTTTTTTTCATAGGTTCTAGGGGAATAGTGTATAGGAAGACTACGGAAATAGCCAGTGTACAAAAAACACCGACCTGAAACGTATTCCTGAGATTACGGCGCTCCCTCAACCATTGTCTTTCTGTTTAGAACCAGGTAGCGCAATACATCACCCATAACGGCGGGCGCGCCGACTCCCGTTCCCGCCTTTGCGCGCTCCATGGCGACCGCAAACGCGTACTTCGGCATATCAGCGGGGAAAAAACCGATGACCAAAGAATTGATAAATTCTTTCCGCACGCCCACTTCCGCCGTTCCTGTTTTCCCCGCGACTCTGACTCCGGGAACCGCGAGCGCGCTCGCGGTTCCTTCAGTCACCGCAAGACGCATACCTTCCCGTACGATCTGTAAATGTTCGGGTGCGAAACGGAGTTCCGTTTTTTCCCCTCTCTCTCCGCTGCGAATGACCGGTGCCACTAATGTTCCGCCGTTTGCGATAGCCGCGGTCGCGCGGACGAGCTGCATCAGCGTTATCTGAAAACCGTACTGACCGATGGATGTATGGTACGTATTACCGAGAAACCACCGCTCGCCGTCAAACGTTTCCGCTTTCCATTCCGGATTCGGGATAGTTCCCGTTTCTTCTCCGGGAATCGCAAAACCCGTGGGAGACGCAAACCCGAAGAGGCGCATATATTTTTCTATTGCCGCAATGCCCAGCCCCTGCTGATCCTGGTACCCTCCGCCGACCGCATAAAAATACACGTCGGAGGAAACGGCGAGCGCGTGCCGCATATCAACCCATCCGTGCGCCTTCCAGTCTTTGAAAATTGAAGGTTTCTCCGGATCATACGGGTTCGGTATTGAAATAGAGCCCGTGGAAAGGATTTGTTTATTTGCGGATATCACGGACTCCTCAAGAGCGGCGGTTGCCACAAACGGCTTTACCACCGAACCGGGTGTGTAGAGACCGGACACCGCACGATCCAAAAACGGAGAGCGCGGGTCGTTTAAAAGCCTCTCCACTTCCTCTTTGGGTTCCCCTGTAGACATCAACTCGGGATCAAACGACGGATAGCTCGCAAGAGCGATGACTTCGCCCGTTTCAATATCAATAATCGCGCCGGTTCCCCCGCGCCAGCCGGCGTCCGTCGCCCGTGTCCGTATCGCGCCGTAAAGCGCCTCCTGTACACCCGTATCAAGCGTAAGCGGAATATCCTTGCCCGCCTCCGGGTTTCTGACGACAGAGCCCGAAACGGTGTTGCCTGAGGCGTCCGTTTCCGCGATACGGATACCGTTTTTTCCCGAGAGTTCGTCATTCCACAAAAGTTCCACGCCGGAAATACCCGAAGTTTCTTCCTGGTACCAGAATCCGTTCTGATCCTGCTTCGGATACGACACATAGCCGACGATGATTGAAGCCGCTTCTCCCAGAGGGTAGGCTCTCTTGGCGGTTGAGGTCGGGGTCTCGCCCGGAATGTTTTTCGCCAGCACGTCGCCGTTTCGGTCAAGAATAAGACCGCGCTCGGCGCTGACTGACGAATGAGAGAGGCGGTTTTCTTCCGCGCGGGCTATCAGCGTGTCGTGTTCAAATACCTGCAGATATATCAACTGCCCGAAAAAAACGAGAAGCAGAAGAAGAATCAGCAGAGAAAAAGCGGTGAATGTCCGCGCGGAAATCGGCTGTTCAATCTTCCCTTCAAGCCGCGCTGTGTCATACGCGGGTAGGTTCGCGGCATCAATCAGAATTTCATCCGGTTCAATCGCCCGATATTCTCTTTTTGGTTTTAAAAAACGGAACATTTTTTATTCAAGCATTGAGCGGTTAAGAAAGAACGTCACGCCCGCGAGGAGTGAGAACGTAAGGGTGTAGAGATACGAAAATCCCGCAAATGCGGCCACGGGAGCACCGAACACGATATCAAGAAGCAGTGCGCCGAGAATGACCGACACATACGCCTGCCACACCGCAAGTAGCACGACCGCCAAAAAAACGCTGACCCACCACGGCAGATACACGACGGAGAGAAAAAAAGCGCCGATAACGAAAATTTTTCCGAGCTGCGTCATATATCACCCTGCGGAACGATACTGACGAAATCTATTTCGCTCATAGAAACCGGCGAAGCAACATGGACGGTTTTCGTCGCATCCGTCGCGCTGCCCGATACAGAAACAACGACGCCTAAAAGAAGCGTATCGTCGGTTGCGGCACGCACGGAATCATTCTGAAGAACTGCAACTCCCTGCGGAACCTGGACTTCAAAAGCTCCCCCGCCCAATCCGCGGGCTATGGCGACCGCGCTCGGGTTCCCCAGGATAACGTCATGCTCCGACTTCGGAGTGGAAAAAAGTTCAACGGTTGCGGAAGAAGCCGTTACGGAAATAATCTCCCCTAAAAGAACTCCGTTAAACAGAACCGCATCATGAACGGAAATTCCCGTAGCGCTTCCCGCCCCCAACAGAAGCGTGTCGTAGTGCGTCCGCGGCGGCCGCGAAAGAACCCGGGCGGTAACCGCGGTCGTAATGGTGTCCAGCGATTTGACGGCGCGCAGATTTTTATTTTCTTCCGCCAGAAGTCCGTACAGCACAGCCTGGTATTTCACGCTCGTGAGTCCGTCTTCGGCATGTTTCAGGCGTTCCTCAAGTTCGTTTCGCGACAAAGAGTCGTACGCCGACGCATCGCGCGAAGCCAGTAATTCCGCAAAAAAACCGCGCACCGTAGACTGAAATCCGGCCGCGACAAAAACAACAACGACAAAAATCGTAAAACCCAGGGCGGGCAGAAACAACGGGCTAGAAACCTGCGAGCGACCCGTCATCATCGTCAACTAAAAGTCCGCGATATTTCTCCGCATCCTCTAATATAAGTCCCGTACCGCGAACGACCGTCGTTAACGGGTCATCAACCACATGAATCGGCACTTTCAATTCCTGCGCCAAAAGCTCAGGAAGCCCCCTCAGGAGTGCACCTCCGCCGGTCACATAGATGCCCTGGCGCATCACGTCTGCAACGACCTCGGGAGGAGCCGTTTCAATCACTTCTTTTACCGCCTCAATAACGGAAGCGACGGAACCGGCAATAGCCTCGCGCACGTCGGCGTCCGTGATAACGATTTCTCTCGGGAGCCCCGTGACCAGGTCACGTCCCCGAATCGTGGTCTGCAGAGGTACCGACGGTTTTACGACCGAACCGACGGCGATCTTCACATCCTCCGCCGTGCGGTCGCCGATAAGAATTTTAAATTCGCTTCTAATATACGCGGAAATATCCTGATTCAGCGTGTCCCCCGCGATACGCACGTTTTTGGAACGCACAATGCCGCCTAATGATATAAGCGCGATGTCGGTCGTGCCTCCGCCGATATCAATGAGCATCGTTCCGACCGGTTCATGAACCGGAAGCCTGGCGCCGATTGCGGCCGCCATGGGCTCTTCAACAATCAATACTTCGCGCGCGCCCGCGTTTTTCGCGGCGTCTTTGACCGCGCGAATTTCAACGTTTGTGATTCCCGACGGTACGCCGATGACGACGCGCGGCCCGAGAGGCATCTGCGTCCCCTGCGCTTTCTGCACCAGATAGCGAAGCATCTCCTCGGTCACTTCAAAGTCGGAGATCACCCCTTCCACCAGGGGTCGCACGGCGTTGATGTGTGCGGGAGTCCGCCCCAGCATGTCCTTTGCCTGCGCGCCTACGGCGACCACCTGCCCCGTTTTGGTATTAACTGCGACGACCGAGGGTTCGGTAATCACGATGCCCTTGCCTTTGAGATACACCAGGGTGTTTGCGGTACCGAGATCAATGCCGATGTCGCGTGAAAACCGTTCCGCAATGTTCCGCGGGATTTTAAACATGGTACACGCCGCTCAGAAGTTTTTCTCTGGTGACTGAAGATTTATTTCCGTTTTTCCTTCTCACCGTTTCAATCGCGGCATCGGTTGTGGTTTTCCCGACGACCACGCGGTGCGGAATACCCAGAAGATCCGAGTCGGCGAATTTTTCTCCCGCACGCA
>CAYHUW010000023.1:0-4726 GCA_964359685.1 uncultured Candidatus Saccharibacteria bacterium | reverse complement strand
GCATGTCGCGGTCGTCATACAAAACCTCAATACCCGCGGATTTCAAATCTTCATACAACGCATCGGCATACGCGCGTATTTTTTCGTCTCCCTGAGAAAGTTCCACCAGGTGCACCGCAAACGGCGCGACCGATTCGGGCCACACGATTCCCTTCTCGTCACACAGCACTTCCACGATAGTGCCCATCAGGCGTCCGACACCGATACCATATGAACCCATAACGACGGGCTTGTCCTTGCCGTCTTCGTCTTTATACGTGAGCCCGAGAGCCGCGGAATATTTAGTACCGAGCTTAAATATATTTCCGACCTCAATTGCTTTTGCTTCAACAAGCGTTTCCTTGGAAATACCCAGGTCCTTGAGAATATCGTCTCCCATAACCTCGTAATTCACCGCAATCCGCTTTTCGGTATCTATATATATGGTGTCTTCTCCCGCGGTAGAAACGCATTGGAACTCATGGCTGAATTTGGAAAAGACCCCTCCTGAGGCGAATGTCAGGTATGTGGAATCCCCGATACCGGCTCTCCTGAACACGTTCTCGTAGGCAATACCCGCCTGTTCGTAAAAAACTTCAAGTTCCGCATCAGTTCTGTTGAACGAGTAGAAATCTTTCATGACGAACTCGCGTCCGCGCATAATTCCCGACTTCGCCCTCAATTCATTTCTGAATTTAGACTGGAAGTGGTAGATATACTTCGGCAGATCCCTGTACGACGTTATGTGATTTGAGAGCGCTCTGGCTATCGGCTCCTCCGCGGTAAATTGAAGACCGAGAGTGCCGCCGGCGTTTAACTCGGTTCTGAACCAGACCTCATTCACGCTCTCGTTATCCCAGCGGTCCGTCGCTTTCCAGATTTCCGGATCCTGAAGTAACGAGAACGAAACCTCCTGCCCGCCGAGCGCATTCATTTCCTCGCGGATAATCTGTTTTATTTTTTCAAACACGCGAAAGCCGAGCGGCAGTAAATCGTACACACCCGCCATCTCTTTATGGATATACCCTCCGCGTATCAGAAGCTGCGCGTTTTGAGAAACCTCGTCTTTCGGTGCTTCCCGGCGTGTTTTGGTAAATAGGTGGGACTGACGCATAGTGTGGCTATTATACGACCTTTCAGAAAAGGCACATAGTGCGGCTTAGTGTGCTCGGCGCATGCGCCCGATTTTGCTTCCGATTTCAATCATTCTCTCCCGGGTTGCGGCGACCAGCTTCCGCCATTTTTCCGCTTCCTCTGAATCCTCCCCGTACTTTTCACAGGCAGCCGTAAGATACCCGCGATGCCGTGCAAGGTAGTAGTCGTGGAGATAAAATTCCCTGGTTAGGGTTTCTGTGTTTTCGGACATATAGATTTATGTGCCTGTCCGCACATCCTCACGACCGGCGAGATTTGCCCGCGTTCTTTCTATCTCTCTGCCAGCGCGGGTCCTTTTCGCGTGTCTATTCTGAATCGCGGTTTTTAAATTCTCCACAACCTGCGACGTACGCGCGTGTTTGTTGAGTGCCATATGCAGCAAACTTTCAAGAGAAAGTATCTGTAAGCGATACCCGTCCTCCTGTTCAAGCTTCCCGCTCAGGTACGCGGAACGCCGTTCTTTGGTTCCGCGGGTGTTTAATGTATCTGACCACATAAAAATTAAATAATTGTACTTATAAGATCCTCTTCAAAAAGAAGAACAGGGGCGACGGGTTCCTCGCGGTACCACCCTGCTTTGCCGTCTCGGAAACAAAAAACGCCTTACCGGCGTGTGTTTGAGAGGTCTCAGTGCTCCTTCCTTGCGGATGACACACTTAGGGCTGTTTTTACGGTTCCCTTCCGTCAGGTTTTAGTCTTTTGACTTCCGACCTGCAGCTTCGTAAGGCGGGGTACCCTACTTTTCATCTCGCCGAAGCTTTGCGCTATGGCGGACGACGCTTGTATTCAACTATTACGGAGTATAACCGCTCTGCCTGAAAAGTCAAGCGGACCTTTACACATCCGAGCGGGGCATGATGAGATGGCTCTCGCAGCCGATATCAAAGTTCGTCCAGTACCGGTCAACGACTTGAAAAGTCTCCTGGCTGTCATACTCGCCTCCGGAATATGCGCGGTTAAGCCGTTCTTCATTCAGAACGCCGGCTTCGTTTCGCCACTTAGGAGGGCAAAACCCGTGCTCCGCGGCAAATGTTCTCCCGTCCATCATGCCCGCAGTTTCAGGTGTGAGCGGTTCCGCACAGGAAACAAGAAAACCAACCGAGAGGGCGAACGCGGGACCTGCGAGAACTTTCGGACGCAAACGGCTTCTTTCCATAAGAGGACTATACTGATTCCCCCGTTTTACTCAAGTCTCTTTTTACGTACACCCATCGGGGAGTCTGGCGGGACCGCCGACATACACCTCAACCATTCCTTCTGGTGCGCCCGTTGAAGACTCCCGGACAATATCCGTACGACGCAAGTCAAAGACGGGTCCGCAAGGATCTTCAAAGAAGACTTCTTTTCGGGGGATTTTATCGGCAGGCGCGCAGGAAGCGACAGTCAGACAGGTAGCCGCAAAAGCAACATCCAACAGGCGATTACTCATTTGGCTATTATACTACATTGAGTAGTATTGTCAACTATGCTACGCAAAGAGCCTGAAAATGTCGTTTGCGGTGACCGCGAGCATGAGAAGAATCAGAATCGCGAAACCGACGGTATTCAGGGCGTTCGCAACCTGCGACGGAATCGGACGGCGAATAACGGTTTCAACGGCGAGGAACGCGAGCCGCCCGCCGTCCAAGGCCGGAAACGGCAGAAGATTCAGAACCGCCAGGTTCAGTGAGATGAGCGCGGCGAAGGAAAGTATGGAACCGAATCCAAAACTCGCCGCGTCCCCCGCCAAAGACGCAATGCCCACGGGTCCCGCGATATTTTTCACATCCGCGGACATCGTGGCGGCGGAAACGATTAAATTTCCCATACCGACGATAATCATTTGAGTCTTTTCAATCGTTTCGGAAAATCCTTTGGCGACCGCTTCAAAAAACGGAAGCTGCAGCGTGCCGACGAGAGCCGAAGCGATGCCGAGCGCCTGCCGTTCAGGCTCATTTTCAATAAGGCCCGTCGCGGGCAGTGCTTCAAGTTTCAGGCGCTCCCCTTTCCGCTCTACCGTCATAACCACCGCTCCCGTGGCCTCCGCAATCAGGGTCGCTATCACTTCGGGCCGCTCAATCGGGGTCTCAGTGCCGTTTGAAAATATGGAAAGCACTTTGTCTCCCGACTGTATTCCCGCCGCGGCGGCGGGACTTTTCGGCAACACTTCCGCGATAACAATGCGTTCATTCGTCAGGCGTCCCGCGTATTCGGAAGTTTCAAATGCGGTCGGAATGCCCGACATAAACGCGAGCGTAAAAAAGAGAAAACCGAGTATCACGTTTGAAAACGGACCGGCGAATAACGTCAGCGCCTGAAGAAGTTTCGGGCGATTTGAAAACGCGGCGGGGTCGTCGGATGCCTCGTTCGCGTCCTCCCCCACTATTTTTACAAATCCGCCGAACGGCAGGGCGTTTATGGTGTATTCGGTGTCGCCTATTTTTTTACCCCACAACTTCGGCGGAAAGCCGACGCCGAACTCCGGCACTTTCATGCCGGAGAGTTTCGCCGCAACCAGGTGTCCGAACTCGTGGCCGACAATCAGAACCACGAGCATCAGAATGAATATAAGAATGCTCATCGGGTTGTAGATGTTGGCGTCATGTCCTCCGGCATGTATCGCACATCAAGACACAAGCATGCACTCGTAATTAACGATACATATAAGTTCATATGAGATATGCTCTCATGCAACGCCAACATTCACAACCCGACTCATATATCAGGAGGCGAGTTCTTTCTCTTTCTTTTCGGCGATTCCCTCTAACAGTTTATTGGTGTCATCAACAATTTTCTGAATTTCATTCTTCAGCCGCTTTTGTTCGTCTTCGGACGTGTCGCCTTTTTCAACGTCGGAAATCGCTTTTGCCCGCGCCGTTCTCAGCTGAACGCGCGCTTCCTCCGTTTTCCCGCGCACCAGCTTCATAAGTTGTTCGCGTCGTTCCGTGGTCAGTGAGGGGAAAGAAACACGGACTCCGTTATCGTCTGAACCGACGGACACGCCTAAATCTGCGGCGGTGATTGCTTTTTCTATTGTTTTTATCTGACCTTTATCCCAGGGATTCACGTAGAGCGTTGCAGCGTCAACAATCACAATTGAACCCGCCTGATTCAAAGCCATCATTGAGCCGTACATATCAAATGTAATTCCGTCTAAAAGCGCCGGTGTTGCTCTACCGGTACGCAGCGCCTGAAGCTCCGTTGAAAGCCAAGCCTGTTTTTCTGCCGCTGCTTTTTTAAACTGATTCACATCGTATGCCATGTATGAAAATATATCATATGAACTACTTTCGTACCCGAGCCCTATACCTCCATATATGGAGGTATAGGATATACTGGAGTTGTGAAACGAAAGAAGGAGGAGCTCACTGACCGGGAATACATAGAAACCGTGGATATCCTATACACCGCGGCCACATCCGTGAAAGGCCGGAGTGCGGTAAAAAGTTTTTTGCGCGACCTCCTGACAAAAAGCGAACGCATCATGCTGGGACGCAGAATCTGGATTGCCCGCCTTCTCATGCAGGATACGCCGTATAACGAAATAGCCAGAAAACTTAAAGTCGGTATGGGAACGATTCAGCGTGTAGATCGTTGGCTCCAGGAACAATTA
>CAYHUW010000022.1:0-13003 GCA_964359685.1 uncultured Candidatus Saccharibacteria bacterium | reverse complement strand
CGTCCGTTACTGACAACCGTACCGTTCGTGGTTAACGTATTTCTGAGCACATACGGATCAAGACTCCCCGGCAGTCCCTGGTTCCCCGCCGTAGAGGAACAGTCGTTCTGACAGTAATGGTTTCTGCCGAATTTTCCGTTTTGTGCGATGAAAATACCGTTAATGTTCATGACATCGGGGACCTGAAGGCCGACGAGTACGTCTTTCTCGCCGATTAACGTGAGGCCGTTTCCGGAAGCGCTCGCGTAGGTAATATTGTCGTTAATGATCACAGAGCGATCTACCCCGGGGGTTATCAAATCCGCCGCCGCAAGTACGATTTTCCCCGACACTACCCCCTCAACCCAGACGTTATCTTCAATATAAATGATCGGGCAATCAGCATCTATTGTATAGAGTGTGTCAGCCTGCACGCTGGACATAACTGTGCGTTCCTGAGCCCATCCGCCTTCCAAGCTGTACCCCCACACCTGCGTGGTGCCGACCGCGCGGCGTATGTTCACCTGCCCGTTTGCGGAAAAAGTCACCCTGTACCCGTAACTTCCCGACGGGGGAATATAGGTACCCGAAGACGTCGCGTGATTTTTTATTTTATTCAAATCAACGGTAATCCCGTTGAAATCAACCTGTGGCGCGGGAAACTGCCAGAGGGACGACGGCCCGCCGGCCCCGAAGACGCCGTTTTGGTTTGACGTAGGCGAGCAACCGAAGGAGGAGGTGCACGACCAGGTGCTGACCCCCGAGGATACGGTGGCGTTGTGAGTCCCGTCCATTCTGATCCCGCCGTTAGAGTGGTATGGCCCCGAAATCACGCGGTCAGAACCGACCCAGACGTTGGAGTTTGTGATGGTGGAATAGTCCGCGACGCCCGGCTTCGCATAACGAGCGGCAAGCGTTCTTTTGTACATCGGGTCATTCGCCGAAGCGCCTGTTGAAGTAATCGTGATATCGGTCAGTTCGTTACATGCCATCGTGCCGCCGATTTCCAGGGAAAATGTTCCGACCGTTCCTCCCTCGGGATCGTCAATCGTGTGCACGTACGGTCCCGCCTGCCCGGTGCCGTCCTTGAGATCATCCGGATAGTGCGCCAAATGCCAGCGGTAGTACTCAAGCCCCGCCTCGGCCAAATTCTGCGCTTTCTGTTTGTTAACTTCGGCAAGCTGTACTTTTTTCTGAACAAAAATAAATCCGGACAGTGTGGTGATAAGCGCCATAAAAACCGCGGAAAAAACCAACACGAGAATTACGAAATGGGCAGGTTGAGTTTTTTTCATTATTATTGGGGACGCAGGTTTCGGAGAGTTGCTCCTGACTTCAGTGTAAACTCTCCCGGCGCATGCACGGGAGTGATGTCCACTACGAGATTCACGGAAACGGAAACGACTCGCGCAATATCCGTACCGCTCGTCACTTCCGCGCCGGCTGCATCAAAGTAACGGAACAGCGGAATGTTGTCGTCAAAATTTCTGACGTACTCGGAAACGGTGGAAGTCGCAACCGTGCCGGTATACGTCGGCGGATTCCCCGTTGAACTCGTGACGGTTCTTGTGAGCGATTTCCCCGAAAGTCGGTATGCGACTTTTTCAATCGGATTGGTTCGGTCAACGTCCGCGTAAAACGTGACAGAGGAAGAGGCAATCGCCGCCAACGGATACGAGCCGTCATCGCCGTACGTCGCTTCCCGCACGTCGCGCACCAATACCTGCACGCCTTTCTCCGCACTCCGAATCTGGTAGGACTCTTCAAACGCCACCCGATTCGCACGGTAAAACATGATGACGGACTCCGTAATCGCAACGGTAACGACCGCGACGATACCGACCGTCACAATCATTTCAATTAATGTTAATCCGCGGGGTTGCCCCATTAGATACTTACGGGAGTGAGTATGTGTGTCCCTTCGTGTGCGCGGAACAGACGAGGAAGCGTGTCGTAACTGTGACTGTGTATCAAACGGGGTAAACATATTTATATAGGTGTGAGTGCGACCGAGATCACCGTTGTCCCTGCAATGGAAATTGATTCAACGGCATCCTGATACCCGGAGGCGGAAACAGTGATGGTGTAGGTATTAACCGGCACTCCGCCGAAAAACACCTGCCCGCAGGAAGACGTTGTCTGATTTTGATTCACGGCGCCACCGACGACGGAAACATTGGCGCCGGGGACATTTGCTCCGCCGCCGGTTACGACAACTCTCAGTGAATTCGCTACAGCGTCCACAACAGTCGTGGAAACGTTCACGTTCGCTCCCGGAGAAACGGACGGCGCGGGCGCACAAAGCTCGGAAATCGTATACGGGGAACCCGACGGCAGTGACACCACGTACGAATCGGCTTCTGTCGGTGTGATCGTCCACTCACCATTCTGTGCCGTCGTAAGCGAATCTTCGTACTTATATATAGGAGCGCCCTGTGACGAAACTCCTATTGTCTTTGCGCCATGGATATCAAAGTCAACATTCGGCAAAGGAGTCGGACCGGCGCTGTAGGAAACGCGCCACTCGCTGATTTCGGGAGTTACCGCAACATCACCGGATGCGAGGTCTCCGCGTAATTCCAACTGCGTGTACGTGCCCACCGGAAGAAGCGAAATATCAATCACACCGCCCGAAAATCCCGTACTGTTTCCGGGAAGCGCGGAATCGGGAACCGGAATGTACGCGGCGCCGTCCCAGTAATACAGCATCACGGAGGCCGCTGTTCCTGCCGGAGTTACCGAAACCCACGAAACGGAATCCCACGCGGAAAGGTACTGCGGAGAAACCGGAGATGAGTACGCGATGCCTGCGGCCGGGTAACTCCCGGGTTCGCCCTCAAGCTGAAGTGCCCCGCCGATAACCGCGGTGCTGGTTGTCGCTGAAAGTTGCGAATCGTTATTAAACAGATCTTCAAACTCCCCCGGACCTACCGGCGAGAACGTGGATAATTTCAGCGAGCCGATAACATCAATTGAAAGACTCAGTGTTGTCGTCGTCTGGTCAACGATGGATAAATGCCCGGGATTCGGATTTTGATTTTCTGTGGTGACCGGATATGTCTGAGCGGAAGAATATCCTGTTTTTGACACAGTCACTTCGTACCCCGAGCCCGGGGGTGCGCCCGGGAACGCCACCGAGCCCGACGCGCCCGTGGTTACGGTAACGTCAACCGCCGGATTCACCGCCGCGTTTACGATATGCACACTTGCGCCCGATACCGCGGCTGCGGCGGTATCAAACACGTTGACGCGAAGCGTACCCCCCGCGGCAAGCGTCTCTATACCATTCGGCGCAATTCTGGTTACCGCAAAGGTTGTACGTGGTCGTTCGCGGATCGTCCAGTCGGCCGAAATTCTTACCAGTTTATAATCCGCGGTCACACCTGTTTCGTCCAATGCATCAAGCCCGTCAGTGGGGTCATCCACGTACTGCACGAGCGTGGAGAGCACGTACGGAATGCCGTTCAACATTACCTGTTCCGTCTGCGGAATCGTGCCTGACGGAATACCGCCTACGGTTCCTATCGCGTCATACGTTAACCCGCGGATATATTCCATACGCTCGTTCACGAGCGCGGTCGCGGACGTTGCCGCTTTTGTAGAAAAGACGAGGTCAATAGAAACCTGGAAGGCGGCGAAAATCCCCAGAAACACAACAAGCATAATCGCGGCACCCACAACCGCTTCAATCAGTGTCATCCCCCGCGCAACGGAAGAAACAGGCGACAGGCGACAGGCGACAGGGTCGGAAATGCGTACGACGCTCTTTCCATTTTTCATGTTTCTTGTTTCTCGTCTCATGTCTCTTGTTGCTTGTCCCCTGTCGCTTGCCTCAAATTGCGTTTGAGAGCGAGTAAATCGGCGCGATCATGGAGAGTGCGAAAAAGCCGACCGCAGCGCCGATAATCAGCATCAGAAACGGCTCCACAATCGTAGAGAGGTCTTTCGTCTGCCGCTCAACCGACTCTTCATAAAAATCAGCCGTCTCGCGAAGCATGTCGGATAAGCGTCCGGTTTCTTCGCCGACCGCAATCATTTCGGATACCAGAGGCGGATACAACTTCGGATACTTGGCGAACGTCGCCGATATAAGCCCCCCTTTCGTTACCTCATTTTCAGTTTCCAAAAGCACTTTTTTGTAAAATCCGTTCTCTACGACGTCTTTGGTGATACTGATTGAAAGTACGACATCCACACCTGCCGACAGTAAGGACGCCAGCGTACGCGACGTCCTGGCGGCGTTCGTTTCCATAATCAGACCGCTGATTATTGGAATTCTGAGAAATACCCAGTTTGATATCAGTTTCCCGGTAGGCGTGTTCATTGCCCACATAAACCCGCCGACGATGACTGCCATTAACGTGAGCGCCAGGACCGTGTTGTTGGAAAGGAATTCCGACGCGACGATAATCGCCTCGGTAGTCGGCGGCAGTTTCGTTCCTAATTCGCGGAAGGTCTGCGTCAGAGTCGGAACCACGAACATCAGCATCAGAATACCGATACCGACCATCGCAATAAGCACAATTGAAGGATAAATCAGCGCTCCTTTTATTTTCTTCGTAAGGTTTGACGCGCGCTCCATTTGCGTACCGACGACCCTCAGCGACTCGGCCATTTTCCCGGACTCTTCCCCGGCACGGGTCATTGAAATCATGAGCGCCGAAAAAGTGTTCGGAAACTTCCCTAACGCCGAAGAGAGAGTGGACCCGCGCTTCACATCCGCAATCAGACTGCCGATAATTGATTTCAAGTACGGATTTTTACTTTGGCGCTCCATAACGGAAAGCGCGCGGGAGGTCGTGAGCCCCGCTTCAAGCATTGCGGCAAGGTTTCTGGTCAAAATCACTTTGTCGTCCATCGCCACGGGGTTCAAGAGCGCCGTAATGAAGGACGGCGACAGGTACTCCGGCCCCGCCGTTTCCTCGTTAATTTCCAAGACACGCTCGCCGCGCTCGCGGATATCGCGGTAGACCGCGAAGCGGTCTACCGCTTCAACAACCTCCACCGACTTTTCTCCGTCTTTCCCGACAACCGATACTTTGAATTTAGACATGTATGTTTTATTTATTCGGCGACGACGCGCAAAACCTCATCTATAGTCGTGATACCGAGTGCGGCTTTATAAATACCGTCTTCAAGCATCGTAAGCATACCTTCCTTCTTCGCCTGCGTTTCTATTTCTTCCGCTGGCGAACCTTTCAGAATGAGATTTCTGATCTCGTGCGTCACCGGCAGGATTTCATGAATACCGATACGCGCAGAAAAACCGTCAGGACACTGCCCTCCGATTTTCGGTTTGTAAAACGGAATCTGTTTTATCGTCGCCTTCGGAGGAACTTTATTTTCCGCTTTCAAAATTTCAAGCACGTGATTAATGTCAACGGCTTTCTCCAGCTGCTTCACTTCGTCATCCGAAAGAAGATACTCTTCGCGGTCGGGGCACAATTTTCTGACCAACCGCTGGCCGATAATGACGCGGAGTGTGGAAACCAGAAGAAACGGCTCGCCGCCCATGTCCACAAAGCGCGGAATCGTGGCGGCCGCGGAATTCGTGTGCAGAGTGGAGAGTACCAAATGGCCCGTCAGTGACGCGTTAATAGCGAGGGACGCCGTTTCCCCGTCGCGGATTTCTCCGACCATAATGATGTCCGGGTCCTGCCGAAGGAGCGCACGTAAGCCCTGCGCAAATGAAAATCCGATATCGGGCCTGACTTGCGTCTGGTTGACGCGCGCCATCTGATACTCAATCGGATCTTCAACGGTAGAAATATTAACGTCCGGAGTATTGACGATATCCAAAATCGTATACAACGTCGTGGTCTTACCGGAGCCGGTAGGACCCGTGACCAGAATCATGCCCGTGGTCTGTTTTGTCGCACTGTGGATGTGCTCAAGCCCCGCGCCGTGAAACCCAAGAGATTCCAGCGTGTACCCGCCGCCGCCCTCGCGCAAGAGGCGCATGACGACTTTTTCGCCGTAGTACGTCGGTAAGACCGACACACGGAAGCTGACGCGCTCGCCGTCGGCTTCTATTTTGAAACGACCGTCCTGCGGCAAGCGTTTTTCATCCAATTTCAGTCGCGACAACACCTTGATGCGCGCCGTGATTCCCGGCGCGGTGTTTTTCGGCAATTCCATCGCGTCGTGCAGAATGCCGTCAATGCGGTATCTGATCAGGAGCAGATCTTCCAGAGGCTCTATGTGGATGTCGGACGCGCCCTGAATAACGGAGTGCCGCAGAAGCGTGTCTACGATCTTCACAACCGGCACATCTTCGGCCAGTTTCTGCAACCCGCGTTCATCCAGGTTTGCCGAGTCAGACATGGTAAGCGAAGCGTGCTTGATGATGTCGCCGAATTCGTCTTTCAGGGATTTCTGATACATCAAAAGCGCGCTCTTCAAAGATGCGGAGTCCGTGAGGCGCGGCAGAATTTTGAGCCCGACTTTCTTTTTAATAAAATCAATAGCCGAGAGGTCGTTCGTATCAAGCATTGCAACCTCCAGGGAGTCCGAGTTCTTTTTGTACGCGACGACGTTGTGCGTACGCGCAATAGGCTCCGGTATCAGCGAGAGAACGGAAAAATCAATCTTTGAACCTGAAAGGGAGACAAACGGAATTCCCAAAATATGCGCCTGCATGCGGCGCATATCGTCCTCGCCCAAGGCGCCGAGGGATACCAGGGTATGCGCCAAGGTCTGCCCCTTGTCTTTCGCGGTTTTTTCGGCCTGTTCCACGTCCTTCCGCGACACCAGACCCGAATCAAGCACGAATGTTTTCAACTGCGCGTCGGTCGTTTGCACATATATAAGAGTAGCACCGAAAAACGGCTAGCTTCGGCGCTTTCAGAGGCTTTTGTGTGGTTTGCTACACTTTCTTGAAGAAATTGTTGACAAGTGGAACAGTAAGTACACAATACACTCATGTTCAAATTCGGAAAACGAGAAGCAGTAAAGACAGTCGTAGAAAAAGGGTGGATCCCCGATTCAGAAGAACCAAGCCTTTTCCGTGAGCGAACTGTTTACTCTGACGGAAGCGAACTTTTAGGCGGGACATACGTGCGTACAACCCCTCGAGAATTTGCGTTTCAGAATCTTGACAGAGGAACTTAGGGGCTATATAGTATGTTCAGTTTCGGTTCGTTTCCTTTTCGGTCGGGGGTTCCCCGACTTTTTTATTAGAAACTGATACCTGAAACCTTACACCTGTAACTTATATACGTATGGAATTTGATTTAAAGACAATGAATCTCGTGATGGACCAGCTCGCCGAAGAGCGCGGCATCCCGAAGGAGAAAATGATGGAAGCGATTGAAGGCGCTCTCGCGACCGCATACAACCGCGAATACGGAAAGCGCGGAAGAGTGGTGCGCGCGCATTTTGATATGGCAAACGGCAACGTGGACTACTACCAGATAAAAACCGTCGTTGACCCGGACGAGGTGCACATGGACGAGCCCGAAGAGGCAGCGAAGAAAAAATACGACGCACCGGCGGAAGGCGACGAAAAAATCCACTACAACGAAGAGAAGCACCTTTTCGTTGAGGATGCGAAGAGAATCAAGCGCGACGCGAAAATCGGGGACGAAATAGTCTTCCCGCTTGAAAAGAAAACCGATTTCGGCAGAATCGCCGCGCAGACCGCAAAGCAGGTCATTATGCAGAAAATCCGCGAGGCGGAGCGCGCATCGGTCGTGCAGGAATTCGGCGGCAAAGAAGGCGACATCGTGCACGGCGTCGTACAGCGCATTGAACGCGGCAACCTCTACATTGACCTTGGGCGCGCGACCGGCATCATGCCGTACCACGAGCAGATTCCGGGAGAACGCTACCGTCCCGGAGAGCGCATCCGCGCGTACCTGTTTTCGGTGGAGGAAGGAATGCGCGGTGTTTTCCTGCGCCTCTCGCGTTCGCATCCGAAATTCCTGGAAAAACTTTTTGAAATGGAAGTACCCGAACTCGCGAACGGCTCGGTGGTGATTAAGGCGGTCGCCCGCGAAGCGGGGGGCCGGTCAAAAATCGCGGTCCAGGCGACTGACGAGCGTATTGACCCCGTCGGAGCATTAGTGGGCCAGCGCGGCGTCCGCGTTTCAACCGTCATGAGCGAATTGGGCGGCGAACGCATAGACATCATTGAATGGTCGGAAAACGCGGTGCAGTTCATTGAAGACGCGCTGTCTCCCGCAAACGTGCTTTCGGTTACATTGAGCGAAGAAGACCGCCGCGCGAAAGTGGAAGTGTCCGAGGACCAGCAGTCTTTGGCAATCGGCAGAGGAGGCCAGAACGTGCGCCTCGCGGCAAAACTGACGGGTTGGTCTATTGATATCCAGGCGCTTGGCGGTAAAACTCCCGAAGAAGGAGTAGCTACCGAAGAGACGGCTACGGATGCTCCCATAGAGACCGGCGAGAACGAAGGAGACACCGTCGGACTGCCAGAAGAGTCCGCGGAGGATACGGAGAAAAAATAATTCTTTTACGAGATATACTTTCTACTATGAACTATTGGCACGATATTGAGCCGGGGAGCGAGAACGAGATGAATGTCATCATAGAAATCCCCCGCGGTTCAAACAATAAATACGAAATAGACAAAAAAACAGGACTGATAGCGCTCGACCGCGTTCTTCATTCGGCGCAGACATACCCGTTTGACTACGGCTTCGTTCCCCAGACGTACTGGTACGACGGAGACGCACTTGATGTGGTGGTGCTCGCGACAAATCCGTTCATGCCGGGCATTCTCGTGCGCGTGCGTCCGGTCGCATTCATGAACATGGTTGACGACAATGAGCCCGACAGCAAAGTCATCGCGGTTCCCGTTGATGACCCGCGATGGAAGGACGTCAAAGATCTCAAGGACCTGAATCCGCACACGGTGAAGGAAATTGAGCACTTTTTCTGCACCTACAAACAACTCCAAGGCAAAGTCTGCGAGATAAGCGGATTTGACGGAAAAGAGAAGGCGACCGCGGCCTTCAGGGAGTCCATCGGCCTCTACAACAAAGAATTCACCAAGTAGTAGACTTTTGGCGTTACGACGCTTCGTCTGCGCAAACCAGGAAACCAAAATTACCTTGAAACGCCTTTTGGTAGGTGTAGTGAAAATAACAGCGTCGTAACAGAGCGCAACGCCAAAAGCTCACTAACTTGGTTCAAAAAGTGAGAAAAAGCCCCTCAATAGAGGGGCTTTTTTGAAAGTTTCCCCATACAGGCGCGTCTTCAAAAATGAGCTTCGGGGTATACTGCCCTCAGACGAGCTCTTAATTATTTATTTCAAAAAATTAACGTATATGACAGCGACATTCAAAGTTACTGCCGTTTCGGTACTTGCCGCACTTATGATGTTTGCGGTCGTATCATTTGCATACGCGGAAGACGGTGCGACGACCGACACCGGTACGACGCAGACGACCGGGACAACAAACACCGGCACGCCTCCCCCGCCCCGCCCGCCGAAACCGGCTCTCGGCAATATTGAGGAGCGCCGCGAAAACATGCAGGAGCGCGCAGGCGAGATTAAGGAAAACATGCTGGAGCGGCGCGATGCCGTAAAGGCAAACATTCAGGAGCGTGCATCCACAACGAGAGGCAATATCCAGGAACGGAAAGAAAACAGAGCGGAAAACCGCGAAGAACGCGTGAAGAAGGCGATGAAGAAACTCGGCTCACTGATGATTGCGCACATTGAGCGCATCGGGAAAATGATTGACCGCATACAGTCGCGGGCGGACAAGCTGCAGGAAAAAGGCGTCGACACTGCCGCCGCTGAGGCCGACCTCGCGAGCGCCAAAACAAAGCTGGACGAAGCAAAATCCAAACTCACCGCACTTTCAGCGACCGCGATGTTTATCTTGAACGCCAATTCGCTTGCGGCGGCATCCGAAAGCATCTCTTCTTCAAAGGCCGCATTTGAGGAGGTCCGCGAACTCATCAAGGAAGCGCATGAACTTATAAAAAGCGCGGTTGAGAAATTAAAGGAAGCGGCAAAAGCAGCGGGCATCGGCACAAATGAAGCCGTTCAAAACTCAGGAACAGACCAATAATTTTATTTAATCACTCAAAAACCCTATGACTATGGACCCCATGAACGTACCGCCCGCAGCCCCTGCTCCGGCTCCGATGATGCCGAAGAAGGAAGGCGGCGTGAGCGGTGTTATCGCGATTATCGTCATCGTCGTTCTTCTTGCCCTTGGCGGCATCTATTACCTGATGACGGCGGGCGACAGCATGTTGCCTGTTAACGAAACAATGCCGACTCTGCAGGATGTGCAGAACTCAAACGACCCCGACGTGCAAGCCACAATGCAGCAGGGTTCGTCCGACGCACTCGCGGACATTGAGGCGGATCTCGGCGCCACCGACCTCTCCGGTCTTGATACCGAAATCAACAACCTCGGTCAATAGAGTCCGGTCCAAAAACAAAAGACCGCCTTCCGGGCGGTTTTTTGTTTTTCTATTTCTCGTGTACTATCCTCTGAATGCAGACAAAAAAAGATAAAAAGAAAAACGCGGAAGTGTCCATTACGGGCGCTTTGCCGAAAGAAAAGGTTGCGGCACACACTGCAAAAGTACTTTCAAAAATCCAGAAAGACATAGAAATGCCGGGATTCCGAAAGGGCAAAGTTCCCCTCCCGAAAGTCCGCGAATACGTAGGGGAGAAAGCGCTCTGGAGGGAAGCGGCCGAGAGCGCTTTGAATCAGGACCTTGAATCAATTCTCAAAGAGCACGAAGTCATGCCGATTATGCCTGTGGGCGCGGCACTTCGCCCCGCGGACGTTGACGCGGATGTCCCGTTTGAAATCGTCGCGGTCGTCGCCCCCACCTGTTCCGTTGAAGGTTTTAAAGAGACAGCGGAGAAGGCGGTATCAAAGATGCCGAAGCTGGACGAAGAAAAAGAGATAGAAACGGCAAAAACCGCGCTCCGCGCACAGGCGCGCGCTATGGTAAAGACGGAAGGTGAAGGCGCTCTGACCGATGAGGAAGCGAAAACGCTCGGCTTTGAAAACGCAACCGCATTTGAATTCTTTCTTACGGGTGAAGCGGAACATGCGGTCAAAGACCGCGAAATACAGAAAAAGCGCGGCGCTATTGCGGAAGCTTTGATTGAAAAAAGTGCATGCGATATTCCGAACATTTTAATCGGCGAAGAAGCCATGCGGCTTTTGGATGTAACCAAAAAAGACATTGCGTCCCAGGGTTTGCCGTTTAATGATTACTTGAAGCAGACCGGGAAGACCGAAGAGCAAATCCGCGATGAGCTTCGTACGCCTGCCGAGAAACGCGTGGCGCTTGATGTGATATTCGCGGAAATTGCGAAGAAAGAAGAAATCAAACCGGACGCAACGGAGGAAGACCGCCTCGCGCACGCGCTCCAGAGTCAGGGCGTTGACCATGAAACGGCGCACCGCTACATCCGCGCGACCATTCTAAGAGAAAAAGTCTGGGAAGTACTCGGCGCTAAAGCCCTCTCGCGGGCGACGGAAGAAAAGACCCCCGAACCTGAAGTTTCTGGAGAAACAAAACCGTAGTGCTCATTATAATGTCATCGTGTTACCATGATAATACGATGACATTAGCACAGTATGCTCCGTCAATTGAGAGTTCTTAATAGCTCTCGCCGGTTCCGGGACTGCGCCGAGGCCGCGATTTTCGAGATACCGGACCGAAACCGCCGGCATCATGAGAATCAACATCGTATGCAATCGCTGAACCCAAAGCCGGCGCCCCGCGTGCGTCGCTCGGATAACCCGCTACTTTTTTGTACGCACTAGCTAGCTTTCTCAAAAACCTCATCGAGTATCGATCCGCACCGTATTTTCGTAACGCTGCACTGTCAATCCCACGAAGGAGCGTAATACTGCGGGCGACAAGAACGAGCCGCCTCATGGTATTTTCGGCTTCAGTGGACGGGGCTCCCGACTGGTACGAACGCGCCGCACTGGAAAGTTCTTCATAGAGCGCTACATCATTCGCATAGTCGAATAACTCTCCCACTACATTCCGTATTGCCTCCGAATACTCCGCAGGCAGGTTAACCCTGTCACGACCTTTGAAAGCGTTAGCCGCGAGCCACAAAGCAGTCCGATACGCAGAATCCCCTCTCCCGTGAGCCGCTTCAACGGCATCAAGCTCAGGCGAGCTCCATAAAGATTTTTCAAAAAGTTCGCACACACGTGCCGAAAGCGCTTTACGCTCCTCAACATCGCGAATCCCTTCCAGTTGTTTCAACAGCT
The DNA here is from genome assembly GCA_964359685.1 of uncultured Candidatus Saccharibacteria bacterium. Classification (GTDB taxonomy): domain Bacteria; phylum Patescibacteriota; class Minisyncoccia; order Phycocordibacterales; family Phycocordibacteraceae; genus Phycocordibacter. The sequence continues at coordinate 794 of CAYHUW010000022.1, read as the reverse complement.
CATACCCCTCCGCCTCAAGATGTTCTTTCTTTTCTTTACTTCTTTCAACACCAAGAATATCGCCCCGGGCGATGATTTCAAGAATCACAGCGCGTATCTTCCCGGCACGACAGTCTTTAATATTTTTCCGCAATCTCTCGGCGTCCTCACGCACGAGCCCGCGTCTTATTTCCTGCTCTTCGTATCTTTGAACCGCCTGCGCAATAAGAAAATCCATTTTTGCTCGGGTAACCCCCGCACGCTCCGCAGTTGTGTTCAGTTCGTCGTCGGGGAGATTCTGTATCTCCGCCAGGCTTAGCCCCTCCGGAAAGATACTCCCCTTTAATTTTTCTAGTTTTTGCGTCATATGTTGTTTCGGGAGGACAAAAAAGGCAGCCAACACACGCCCCAGACGGGGTAGCCTTAAATAGGCTGTATACTGTCAAAAGTGTCCTACCTGAACGACAGAAATATAGCGTATCTATTGACTTTTGTCAAAAACAGTATTATTTTGTTGATGTAGTTCGACAACACTATATGAAAAAGCCCGATGGAATGGAAAAAACGTTGCAAAGTATACTGATTTCGGCCGCGCTTTCAGCGACAGAAGCGAGAGCATTTACCTTTCTTGTCACGCACGAGGGTTCGTTTCGGGCGTCGGAAATTTCAAAACGAACTCGGCTGAACCGGACTACCCTCTACAGCGCGCTCAATACCCTTTCCGAAAAAGGATTGGTGTCGCATTCGGACGAAGACGGCATTTTGAAATTTCGCGGGATAGAGCCGCACCTGCTTTTGAACTACTTGAAGAAAAA
>CAYHUW010000021.1:0-13059 GCA_964359685.1 uncultured Candidatus Saccharibacteria bacterium | reverse complement strand
GCCGTTAACATACGTGTTTTCTTTTTCTCTCGTCAATGAAACCCGAAACCCTCCCCCGAGGGTTTCTTTTCGTAAAATCACCCGGGAAGTCATGGGGAACGCGTACGCGCTCACGGTGATTTTCACAACCCCGAAAAAAATTCAGACACTGAACGCCGCGTACCGCAAGAAACACTCCTCAACGGACATCCTTTCATTCGCCCTCTCAAAGTCCGAAGGCGAACTTTACATTTCAATGCCTGACGTGGCGAAAAAAGCCCCGCTTTTTTATCTCTCTACTAAGAAATACTTTGAGTACCTTTTCATCCACGGCCTCGTACATCTCAAAGGAATGGACCACGGACGAACCATGGACGCCGCGGAACGTCGGTACTGTAAAAAATTCGGTTTTTCCTATCCGAATTGAAAATGTGCGGATTTTCGGGCGTAAATGCCGAAACAAATGGTATGCTTTGTCCATATATAGCGTTGTATGGCATCACGTATCGCAGTCGGCATAGATATCGGCACTTATCAGGTGCGAGTCGTTATTGCCCGTGAATCAAGCGACCGTTCCTCGCTCTACCCTAAAATCATCGGCACCGGTTACGCCGAATCCAAAGGCCTCCGCCACGGGTATATCGTGAACCACGACGACGTCGCCCAGGCAATCAGAATTGCCGCACACCAGGCGGAAAAACTGGCGGGAGTCAGAATAAAGACGGCATTCCTCTCAATCGGGGGCATCGGCATTGACGAGGTGCGAGGCGTCGGGGAAGCGGTCGTTGCACGCGCGGATAATGAAGTAACGGATCTGGATATAGAAAAAGCAATTGAAACCGCGCGCGCAAACATAGCGGGAAAACTGATTAACCGGCGCCTGCTCCACACTGTTCCCCTCTCTTACACCATAGACGGAGCGGAAGTGTTGGGACGACCGCAGGGAATGCGAGGCGCAAAAATCAGCGTTGAAACACTTTTCATTACCTGCCTTAAGCAACACGTTGAAGATCTGATTGAAGCGGTTGAAGGCGCGGAAATCGCGGTCTCGGATACCATGGCCTCTCCCCTCGCGGGCTCCATCGTCACCGTTTCAAATGCGGAAAAGAAAGCGGGATGCGTCCTCGCGAACATCGGCGCGGAAACGGTTTCCATCGTCGTCTTTGATAACGGTCTCCCGATGTCGGTAAAAGTTTTCAAAATCGGCTCAATGGACATCACGAAAGACATTGCGCTCGGACTCCGCATCTCTTTGGACGAAGCGGAACAGCTGAAGCTCGGAGCAGTGACGCACGCACAGTACTCCAAGAAAAAATTTGACGACATTCTCTCGGCACGCCTGGCGGATATCTTTGAACTCATTGACGGGCATCTGAAAAAACTCGGAAAAGATCAGATGCTTCCGGCGGGAATTATTCTGACCGGCGGCGGCTCGGGCATCGGACCGATAAAAGAAATCGCGGAATCATCATTGAAATTACATTCAAAAATCGCGTCAATAAATATTCCCGCAGATGCAAAAATAAAAGACTCCACCTGGGCGGTCGCCTACGGCATGACTATTTGGGGCCTGACCGGGGATTCTTTCGCGCGCCCGGCGGCAGGAGAAGCGATTTCCGATATCTGGAAATCTCTGGGAGGTTTTTTCAGACAGTTTCTTCCCTAGTCGGACATTTTTTCACTCAAAATCAAGATACATTCCCGCAAAATGTCAAAGTTGGCATGAGGGGTTCTTTTCACTATCATATGAGGACTAATTAAAAACACCGCCCTCTACCCTTTTAAAATCTATGCCACAAGTACATTCTGAATTGGAGTCAGCCGCACGAATCCGCGTCATCGGCGTCGGAGGATCGGGCAAGAACGCCCTGAACCACATGGTCACCTCAAAGGTGAAGGGTGTGGACTTCATTGTCGTAAACACCGACGCGCAGGACCTGCAGCAGTCACTGTCACGCACGAAAATACACATCGGTAAAAACCTCACGCGCGGACTCGGTGCGGGAATGAACCCCGCGGTCGGCAAACGCGCAGCGGAAGAAACACAATCTGAAATTCAGGACGCGCTTCGCGGAAGCGACATGGTGTTCATCGCCGGAGGTATGGGCGGCGGAACCTGTACGGGCGCGGCACCGATTGTCGCCCGCATTGCAAAAGAAATGGGCGCGCTCACAATCGCGGTCGTCACGAAGCCGTTCTCATTTGAAGGTCAGCAGAGAATGCGCCTTGCGGAACAGGGCTTGGAAGATTTAAGAAAAGAAGTGGACGCACTCATTGTTATTCCAAACGACCGATTGCTTGCAGTTGTTGATTCAAATACCACCGTCAAAAGTGCCTTTGCAATGTGCGACGAAGTGTTGCGCCAGGCGGTTGAAGGCGTGTCGGATTTGATTACGACTCCGGGTAACATCAACCTGGACTTCGCCGACATCAAGGCAATCATGGAAGATGCGGGCTCTGCCCTGATGGGTGTGGGCTTGGCACAGGGCGAAAAGCGCGCGGAAGAAGCTGCCCGGGCTGCTATCAATTCCCCGCTTTTGGATATCTCCATCAACGGCGCAAAAGGCGTACTGCTTTCAATAGCGGGCGGCGAAGATTTGGGACTTCTTGAAGTACAGGCGGCGGCGCAGATTGTCACGGAATCAATTGATAAGAACGCGAAAGTTATCTTCGGTACGTCTAAGGATGAACGCCTGAAGAAGGGCGAGGTACGCGTCACCGTTATCGCAACCGGCTTCCCCGAGGAAGTGTCGGCGCGCGGAGGAACTCCTCTTTTTCAGGCAACGCCGAAAAAAGAAAAGAAGGAGGACGACGGAAAAATATTCAACACCATCATGCCGGCCGCAAAGGATGATGATGCTGTTCCTCCCGCAAGAAAAGATCCCGATCCGAAACCCGCTGACGACGACGATGACTGGGGCGCGGTTCCGGCGTTTTTGAGACGAAATAAGAAATAGCAGCGTGGGAGTATCACGAGAACTCGCAGAACGATACCTCCGCAGTGAAGCCGAGGAAATCGCTTCAATAGCCGCACGGGAAGTCGCGAAAGCAATGCAGCCGGGCTGTAACATCGGCTTTACCCCGGAACTGCAGTTAATTCAAATAGAGAACGCAACCACACATATCAGCGAGTATCCTGCGCACCGGGAAGAATCTGAAGCTTCGGAAGCGAGCCTGAGACGAGCACTTCACAACTGGAGTGTGATGTACCGCGCGCACGGCGCACGAACCAGGAGAGCAAACTGACGCTAAGAGTGTTTGTGCACTTCCATTCTTGTATAGTCCGCTATACACTGTGTAGCTAATGTACGATTTGGCAATCATCGGAGGCGGGCCTGCGGCATCAGCGGCAGCGGTCTATGCCGCCCGCAAACTCCTGAAAACACTCCTCATAGCGGATTCATTCGGGGGACAGTCCGTGGTATCTGAAGAAATTCAGAACTGGATAGGAACCGAAAAAATATCGGGAGCGGATCTGGCAAAAAACCTTGAGAGCCACGTACGCGCGTACGCACATGACGTTGTAGACATCAAAAAGGGAGAGTGGGTAACCGCGATAACAAAAAGTGACGGCGGATTCACTATCGCGACCAAGAGCGGAAAAACATTTGATTCAAAAACGATCTTGGTAGCAACGGGTGGCTCACGCAGAAAACTGGAAGTGCCGGGTGCCGCTGAATTTGATAATAAAGGTCTCTCCTACTGCGCGTCCTGCGACGGCCCGCTGTTCTCAGGTATGGATGTTGCGGTCGTAGGCGGCGGGAACGCGGGCTTTGAAACCGCCGCACAGCTATTGGCATACTGCACGAGTGTTACCTTGCTCCACCGCAGCCCCGCGTATAGTGCCGACCCCGTGACGGTCGCCAAAGTGCTTCAGCATCCGAACATGAAGGGACTGCTGAATGCGGAACCCGTGGAAGTGTTCGGCGAGAAGTTTGCGAAAGGCCTCAAATATAAAGATAAAACGACGGGAGAAATACACACGCTTACTACCCCGGGTATTTTTGTTGAAGTCGGATTAGTGCCGTCAACTGATTTTGTGAAAGACTTGGTTACGCTCAATAAAACGGGGAAAATAGTCGTTGACCCGAAGACGCAAGCGGCGAGCGTCGCGGGCATCTGGGCCGCTGGCGACTGCACGGACGGTTTGTATCACCAGAACAACATCGCCGTGGGGGACGCGGTCAAGGCGATTGAGGACATCTACATGAATCTCAAAACCCGTTAACGTATGAGCGTATTGATTTCTGGCTCACTCGCCTACGACAGAATACTGAATTTCAACGGCAAATTTGCCGATCACATTCTTCCCGACAAAATCCACTCATTAAACGTATCTTTCTTCTCCCCTGAAATGGAGGAGTCGTACGGCGGGACGGCCGGCAATATCAGTTACAACCTGAAACTACTTGATGAAGCGCCCGTTATTCTGGGACGCGGCGGAAGCGATTTCGCTGATTATAAAAATTGGCTGGAGAAAAACCGCATCCCGACCGAAAGCATAGAAATAGACGGAAATCTGAAAACCGCGGTCGCTACTATTTTGACCGACGAATCAAATAATCAGATAGCGGGATTCTATCCGGGCGCGATGCTTGAGGCGTACAGCTTGCCGATTCCCGACGGGCGCTTCGGTATTGTGGCTGCAGGTAATCCTGAAGATATGAAAAAGATGCCGTCGGTCTTTACGGAGCGCCATATCCCCTATATCTATGACCCCGCGCAGGGCATTCCGATTCTCTCGGGTGAAGATTTGAAAGCGGGCATTATCGGTGCGGAAATAGTGATTTCAAACGATTATGAACTTTCGCTCATTAAAGATAAAACAAGTTGGGACGAAGCGGAAATACTGAAACATGCAAAAATCCTTGTGACGACCATGGGTGAACAAGGCTCACGCATCATGACCGCATCCGAAACTATTGCGGTCTCTCCCGCAACCGCAGACAACGCGGAAGACCCGACCGGCGCGGGTGATGCGTACCGCGCGGGATTTATCGCCGGGTACCTTCGCGAACTGCCTCTGAAGACCTGCGGACAGTTGGGCGGAATAGCGGCTTGTTATACTGTAGAGCGGCACGGAACGCAGACGCACCGGTTTACCCTCCCGGAGTTGCGGGAACGCTATCATACAAATTTTAAAGAAACTTTAAATATCTAACTTAAAGCATCCTCCCAAAGAAAAGATTATGATATATCATAATCTTTTCTTTGTTAGAAAAAATTACATATGAACTCTGATATAAAAGATATGAACCTCGCGGCGGAAGGCAAGAAAAGAATTGAATGGGCTGAGCGCGACATGCCTGTCTTACGTTCGGTACGCGAAGAGTTTGCAAAAACGCAGGTATTTAAGGGAATGAATTTTTCCGCATGCCTCCATGTGACCGCGGAAACGGCAAACCTGATGCGCACGCTGAAAGCGGGCGGCGCGAATGTACTTCTGGTCGCATCAAATCCTCTTTCAACGCAGGATGATGTGGCCGCTTCCCTCTCAACGGATTACGGCATTGAAGTGCATGCAGTTCGCGGAGAAGACAAAGATACCTTTTTCAAACATATTGACGCCGCCTTGGCGCATAAGCCCGTCATTACAATGGACGACGGCGCTGACTTGATTACGACTCTGCACCAGAAATACCCCGAACAGATTAAAGACATCATGGGTTCTATGGAGGAAACAACCACGGGCGTCATACGACTTCGTGCCATGGAAAAAGACGGCGCACTGAAGCTCCCGGTCGTTGCGGTCAACGACGCGAAAACAAAGAACCTCTTTGATAACCGCTACGGCACGGGCCAGTCCACACTGGACGGCATCATCCGCGCTACCGACAGTCTGATAGCGGGAAAAGTGGTGGTTGTCGGCGGGTACGGCTGGTGCGGTAAGGGTTTTGCCATGCGCGCCCGCGGTATGGGGGCACACGTTATCGTGACCGAAATAGACTCTATAAAGGCTCTGGAGGCGGTTATGGACGGCTTTGAAGTCATGCCCATGGAGCTAGCCGCTAAGAAAGGCGACATATTCTGCACCCTGACGGGCGACATAAACGTCATTGATAAGAACGACTTCCCCCTCATGAAAGACGGGGCAATCCTCTGTAACTCAGGCCACTTTGACGTTGAAATTAACCTGAAGGCGCTTGAGGGAATGGCGGAGAAAGTGACGAAAAATGTCCGCAAAAATGTGGACGAATTTCTGGTGAAAGGAAAAAGAATTTACGTCATCGGGGAAGGACGCCTGGTAAACCTCGCAGCTGCGGAAGGACACCCCGCATCCGTCATGGACATGAGTTTCGCAACGCAGGCTCTCGCCTCTTCGTGGGTGGTTGAGAACCGCGGAAAACTTTCGCCAAAGGTCTACGACATTGATGAAAAAATTGAAAAGCGCGTGGCGGATTTCAAACTCGCATCAATGGGTGTTTCAATTGATACGCTTACCGAAGAACAAAAGCATTATCTGGACTCTTGGCAACACGGCACATAATAAAAACGCCCCGAACGGGGCGTTTTTATTTATTTCTTCAGAAGCGCTTTTACCGCATTCAGCTGATTGGCTGAGCCGAAGACTTCGTTTTTGTGCGCGATGAAATTCGCATACTCTTCCATGTACTGCTTGCCCGGGTCACGCAGGTCAATGCCTGCGGGCTTATCGCGCAGGTATTCGCGATGGACGGATGTCCAGATTAATCGTCCGTCGGTATCAATATTTATTTTTGTGACGCCGTATTTATGTACGTCGCGCAAATCATTTTCATTCACCCCCTTCGCGCCGGAAAGTTTTCCGCCGGCCGCTTCAATTCTCTTCACTTCCTCCTGCGGGACTGAAGAAGAACCGTGCATGACCATGGGAAGTCCGGGAAGCGCTTTATTCAATTGTTCCAGGCGGTCAAAATGAATTTTTTGAGAACCTGAAAACTTGTACGCACCGTGGCTCGTGCCGACCGCAACCGCGAGGCTATCGCACCCCGTCATCGCAACGAATTTCTTTGCTTCTTCAACATCCGTCAGATGGGCGTTCGCTTCATCCACATTGATATGTTCCTCAACGCCGCCTAACTGCCCTATTTCGGCTTCCACACGAATTCCTTTTTCATGGGCGTGTTCCACCACGCGCTTTGTGATTTCCACGTTTTTCTCAAACGGCTCCATTGAAGCATCAATCATGACGGAAGAATAGAAACCTGAATCTATAGAGTCATGCGCGGAAACCTCGTCACCATGGTCAAGGTGAACCGCAAAAATAACGTCAGGAAACATTTTGTCACATTCGCGTATCAGAGCTTCAAGAATCTGCTTGCCCGCGTATTTTCTGGCTCCGCGCGATATTTGCAGAATAAAAGGTGCGTTTGACTGCTGATTCCCGCGGAAAAGCCCGAGAATCTGCTCCATGTTGTTAATGTTGTATGCCCCTATTGAAAATTTTCCGTACGCGACCTCAAACAATTCTTTTGTTGTAACAATCATATGCACTCTGTTAGATTATTAAATTTTTTATTTGACGGGCGACACTTTATTCAGAATCGTCATAATCTCCGCGTGCAGTGTCTGGCTGGAACATAACTGCCCCTCCTGGTCGCGGTCAAAGCGCTCGGGCGTTTTCCCGAAAAGATCGGTGGCCTTCCCACCCGCCTCCTCAACCAAAAGTTTTGACGGCGTCATGTCGTACACGGACCTGCCGCCGAAGAGAGACGCGGAAAATTCCCCTGCCGCAACCAGGGCGCTCATGTAGTGGATGGAGAGCCCGACGATTGACGTCCCGCCGTGCGCTTTAATCGCTTCCAGAAGCGGATGCAGGTTACGCACTTCTTTCAGCTTCCCCATGCCGACCACTGTCCGCTGCAGGGTCGCGGACTCGGTTACCCTGATTTTCTTTCCGTTCATGAAAGCGCCCTTGCCTTTCTCGGCCCAGAACATCCGGTCAAGAAACGGGTCATATACCACGGTGAGGACGGGCATACCCGATTCCGTCAGTGCAAGCGCGAACGTCGCTGTCGGAATGCCGTGCGAAAAGTTATGCGTCCCGTCCACGGGGTCACACACCCACACGTGCTCGCTTGTTTCGGAAAAATCATCCCCCTCTTCGGACAAAATACTGTGCCCGGGAAATGCCTCTTTCAGCGTCTTCAGAACGAGCGAGTTAACTGCAAGGTCGGTGGCGGTAACGGGAGTATTGTTGTCTTTCCACTCCTGATTGCAGTTCAGAGTAAAATTTTTCTTTATAATTTCTCCGGCCTGTTTCGCCAAATCCTTCGCAACATCAAGATGCATATCAGCCATAAAATGATTTGTACGCCAAGTATACCCCGTACCTATGGAGAGAACCAATTACGACGGTTCGGTGACCCACAGCATATCCGCATCCCCGGGGTCATTCGTCCTGAATACGGCGATGATGAAATCTTTGTCGGAATCGTTCTTAAACGCATGAACCGTCGGGGGTTCGCAAATCATAAAATCATGCGCCCGGCACGTCATATGGTTGGTGCCGAGCGTTATCGTTCCCTCGCCTTGTAATACGTAAAAAACTTCTGTACGGACTTTATGATAGTGAGGTTCTATTTTCCCGCCGGGGGAAATTTTAATGACTTGAAATTTTGCACCCTTCGAATGAAGCTCGTCTTCCGTAAAAAGGAGCGCCTTCTGGTGCGCGAACCTGCCCTTCCATTCCACATCCTGTATGTTCCTCTTTAACATACCGACATTATATCTTTGGAGAAGCAAGCGGCAGGGTAACGATAAAATGCGAACCGACGCCCTGGATGGACTCAACGGAAATAGTGCCCTTCATCGCTTCAACAATCTGCTTCGTTATCCATAACCCCAGGCCGGTTCCCACCTCATTGCGTACGCGGTCACCGGCAACGCGGTAAAACTTTCCGAACAGTTTTTTCACGTCTTCCGCGCTCATGCCGATACCGGTGTCGGACACGCGGATTTGAAAATTCTTCCCGACAGTTTTCCCCGTAATCGTAATGGTGCCTTTGTCGGAATATTTCACCGCGTTTGAGACGAAATTCGTGACCACTTGCCGCAATCTGTTTTCATCAGCGGAAATCATGACGCCCGAGGGCACGTCAACAGAAATTGAAAGTCCCTTCGCGCTCGCCGCGGGTGTCAGTCCTTCAGCGACCAGTTTCAGTACGGGTGCAGGGTCAAAGTTCTTCATTGTGTATTCCAGCCTTCCCTGCTCAATCCTGGCGACGTCAAGAATATCCGCAATGAGCATATTCTGCGCCTGCGCGGCGTCATCAATACGCCTCAGAAGTTCAGGAGCGTTCTGTGCCTGCGCGCCTTTTTCCTTCAGTTCCGCGACGTACCCGCGGATAATCGTCAAAGGAGAGCGGAGTTCGTGCGAAACCATAGAAACGAAGTCATCCTTGAGCTGATCAACTTCCTTCAGGCGTTTATAAAGCTCGGTGTAGTCAATAATTCTCGCGTGATGAAAAAACAGAAACAGAAGCAACATCAGTATGCCAAAGAGCATGACGAAGCTCGTCTGAATATTCCCCGCAATCTGCCGGTCCGCCTCGGAAAGCGTCTGGCGCGTCAAGAGTACGCCGGGCGTTTCTCCGCTCTCCGCGACAATCGCCCGTGCGGTCCTGAAAAACCGCTCTCCGCCGACGACTTCTTCAACGGTAAAAGATTGTTTGGGGTCGGCGGTCGCGAGCGAGAGAACAAAATCGTACCCCACGAGATTGGTGTTTCTTTGACGTTCATCAAGCGCGGAAGTGATAATCCACGCCCCGTCTTTTTTCTCCACCGCGAGAAATTCAACGATGGTCGGATTTTTATCAGCCATGTCGCGCATGTATGCCGAAAGTGTGTCGGGCTCATCAAGATACAGCGCCGAGAGGGGTGCAAACGCATCCTGCAAAGAGCCGACGCGCACATTGACGAGCCTGTCCTGCGCGTCTTTGGCGATACCCGAAAAACGATTCGCAATGAACACAAATGAAACGAAAATCGCGACGGCGACCAGAACCGTGAGCCACAGCTGGGGATTAGCGAATATCTTTGTTAATCCGCGGGAAATTGTGCGCGCGTCAAAAAGATTCATCGGGTAGTAGATATCGGCGTCATGGCCTCCGGCACATACCGCTTACTATTGAATAACTTTAAATCACCAAACGACCAATCTGCTCGAAGTATTTCCTTAATTTTCATTGTGCAACGCCGATATTCACTACCCGATTCATTCCGTTATACGGCTATCGTCGGCTCTTTCGGTCCCGAGCGCAATACGCCTAAAATGATGAGCGCAATAAGAGCAAAGACCGCGAACGCGACGATTCCCACCAGAGTGAGATTATCCCGCAGGAGGCTCAGAGGTGTGACATCGGGAGTCTCGGGAATCAGGAGCGGGGTGAATTCGGCGGCTTCCGCGCGCTTCACAAACGGTACCGCAGGACTTTTCGCCAAAATGCGTCCGCCCGCATCAACAGTAGCGACATAGAGTTCGTGATTACCGTCCTCAAGTTCCGAATCCAGTGTGTAACTCCAGGCGCCGCTTGCATCGGCCTTCACGGTTACCACGACGGGAGTTGAAAACACGTAGAGAGTCACGAAGCTGTTGGGGAGCGCGCGTCCGGAGAATGTGACGATTTCTTTGAAGACGGGCACGTCCGCAGTCGCGGGAGCATCAGACGCCTGCGCGTCCCCGGCAATCGGCAGAAGCTCCACATTGATGGCGTGCACCTCAAAGACGTTTTCAACCACTGTGCCGGCAACTTGGGGCGATTCAACAGGCACATACACAGTGCCTTTTGAATGTGCATCAAGACCGAGGAGGATGCGTTCGCCGTCCGTCAAAGAGCTGTCCGAGGTAAACGCGTTCAGAGGATCGGTGTTGTATACGTGGCGTTCGTCGTAATTTGAGATACCGTCATTATCGGTGTCATCGTACAAATCCAGACCACCGCGCTCCAGAAGTTCACTGCGCGCCTGCGCGACCTGAGGGGTATTTTCGGCAACGACATCAATCACCGTGCGCGCCGATGGCGAGAGGTCAATATCTACGCCGGTATCCGATTTAATGAGGAGCCGTATTTCTTCAAGCGACGAACGCAGGACCGGCTGCAACTCCCCCGCCGCGTCGGACGGGCCTTCGCCCGAGGAGATAGCCGAACGGACATCCTGCGAAAGTTTTGACGTGAGTTCCTGAAGTTTTCTTTGGCGATCTTCCGCGTTGAACGGCCGAGCATACTCCCGCTCTTCCCTCCGTTCCGAAGTGAGATCGGCGCGCTGAACGGCTGTTTCCACCTCGCGTGTGACCCGCTCGCGAACCGCATTTTCAACCCGCCGTACCTCGCGCTGGAACTGGCGCAGGGACGAGCCTATCTCGCTGATTCTTTCTCTCGGTCTGTCTTCCTGCGGTTCACGGGGCGGATTCTGCTGAGTGTTGAAATTAGTTTCTCCGGGCTGCGATACAGAGCCGGGAAGCGGAGCGGGCTGAACCGGCTGCGGGATAGGCGTTGTTGTCAGAATGCGGAGTGCTGAATCGTTCGGCTGAACGGGAGAGGTGGTGGCAGTGTATACGGACACCGGTTGGGTGTTGACCCAGTACCCCGCTTCAGCATATGCCCCGGAGGTATACGCAGACTGTGTGTATGTTCCCGACGTAGACGTATACGCAGCCTGTGCGTATGTTCCCTGAACGTTCGTCCCTTGAGTGTAAGAATCTTGATTTTGCGTGGTCGTAGGTGCCGTGTAAACCGTTGTTACCGTCTGCTCCGTTGTTGTCGCAGGACCGCCGGCCCATTCGCCGCCATCTTCCACGCCTTGTCGGCTCGGGTCGTACCCCCCGGCGACAGTTGTTGACGAAACGCCGAGCACAGAATACGTATTCGCGATGAGTAGGGAGCCGCTACCGACCGAGTGAAGACCTCCTATAAGACCGACGCACAGGAGCGCAAAAAGAGAAAGCATGCCCAAAAGAGGCGCGGGCTTCATTACAGGTATCGTACCACCGCGTATGTGCGACCCGCGCACGGCTTTCGTGCCGTGTGGAAATCAGCCCAGAATGAACGGATTAAAGTTCGTACCCCGATCGTAGTGGTCAACCTGCTCTCTCTTTTTAAGAAAGGCGACTGTTTTGTATGTTAGCGGAGTGAACAAGATTTCCATACCGAGCTTAAAGACGTAGTTTGAAACGACAACAGAGATAAGGAGCTCGTTCGGGAGTACTCCCCAAAATGCAACGACGGCAAATATACCGGTGTCAACCATTTGCGCGACGGCGCTTGAGCCGATGGTTCGCATCCACAGATGTTTTCCGGCGGTCATAATTTTCATTTTTGCAAGAATGATCGCGTTCACGAGCTCTCCGCAGAAATACGCGAGCAAACTCGCAATCACGATGCGCGGAGTGAGTCCTAAGATAGCATCGTACGCCGCCTGATTCCCCCAGTCTGAGGCGGGCGGAAGTTTCCCGACCACAATGAGCACAATCGCCATGAGCAATGTGGCAAAAAATCCCATCCAGATAACCGAACGTGACTTTTTGAATCCGTACACTTCGGTAAACACGTCACCCAGAATGTAGACGATCGGAAAAAGGAGCGTCCCTGCGTCAAACACAAACCAGCCGAGGTCGGTGATTTTCGTGGAAACGATATTTGAAACGAGAAGAACCGTAACAAAAAGTACTGAGAGAAACGTGAAATATTTGTATGTCGTTGGCATAATGAGTGACCTAAGCGCGACGGAATTGAAACCGGGGTTGGTGCGAGAACTAAACGACCGGCTTGTGATTGCTAAGGTTTTGGGTAGAGGTGGGTGTCGTTTTTCGTGATCGGAATATACCATCAATCATAGTCAGGAGACCTATAACTCCTATCAGTCCGCCAAGTGGAGCAGTTGCGAATACGTATAGGGGACTCAGTAGTCCATCAGAAAAATAGTAAAAATATAACGATCCTCCTACGGCGATTAAAATCCCTACAACTAAAATTACCAAACCCCATTTGGTCAATTTATTCACGTTTAAAGTATATCTTAGAATACGTAACCTGGGTGGTTGTTTTTGCGAATCATTGCGGAGGCGGAGAGATTCGGTCACAGATAATTCGTTCGCCGTCG